>CAZHTW010000001.1:0-105671 GCA_964535865.1 uncultured Sandarakinorhabdus sp.
GCAAAGCCAAGCCCCGTGTCAAGCACGGGGCGACGATGTGGGGGAGGGTCTGCTTCCCACACCATAGCTGACCTCCAGCCGCACAGGACCAGCCGCGCCACACGGGCCGCCCGAAAGTGAACGGGTCCAGGGTCTGCGACCCTGGCCGCCGGAGGCCCTTTTCCCTGCTTCAAACCAACTGCATTGACTGCCACGTTCAGCGTCTTAAGGGAGCAACACGCCCCCAAATCCTCGTGGAGTGACCCCATGCGCGTTTCTGCCCTGCTGATTGCCGCCAGCCTGTTCGCCATCACCCCGGCGTTGGCCCAAACGCCGGCGCCGGCGGGCACGGCCACCGCCGAAAGTCCATCGGCCCGGTTGGCGGCGCTGTTTGCGCAGAGCGATGCGGACAGTTTGAAGCGCAATCCGCTTGGCCTGTTGTTCCGCGGTGATACCAGCCGGGCGGGTGAATTGGGTGAGGTGATCACCGATGCCGGCTACGCGGCCGAGAAGCGGGCGGCCGAGAATGAGCTGAAGGCGCTGGCGGCCATCGATCGCGCGGCGCTGACGGCGGACGAACAGGTGAGTTACGACACGTTCAAATGGCAGCGGGAGACCGATCTGGCCGGGTTGCAGCCGGCGTTGCTGGCCGCGACGGCACCGCGCCCGATCGATCATTTCTTTGGCTTCCACAACTTCTTTGCCGAGCTGCAATCGGGTGAGAGCGCGGCGCCGTTCAAGACGTTGAAGGATTATGAGGATGCGTTGCAGCGCAGTGACCAGTTTGCGTTGCTGCTCGATCTGGCGGTGCTGCGCTTCCGGCAGGGCATGAAGACCGGCGTGGTGCAGCCCAAGCTGGTGGTGAACAATGTGATCGATCAGCTGAACAATCTGACCGCCGGCGGCACCGATGCCTCGATCATGATGAAGCCGGTGCAGAAATTCCCGGAAGGGTTCAGCGCCGGCGATCAGGCCCGGTTGAAGGCCGCTTATACCAGGATGATCGGCGATCGGGTGAACCCGGCGCTGATCCGGATGCGCGATTTCCTGAAGAACGAATATCTGCCGGTGGCGCGGGACAGCGTGGGCCTGGCCGCGATGCCGGGTGGGCCAGAGCTGTATCGGTATCTGGTGGCCAGCAGCACCACCACCAATCTGTCGCCCGATGACATCCACACCATCGGCCTGGCCGAGGTGGCGCGCATCCTGAAGGGCATGGATGATGTGCAGGCCCGCGTGGGCTTCAAGGGCGATCGTGCCGCCTTCTTCACCCATTTGCGCACCGATCCGCGCTTCAAGTTCGCCAGTGCGCAGGCGATGGGCGATGCCTTCCGCGACGTGGGCAAACGGGTTGATGTGGTGGTGGGCCAGTTGTTCAGCACCATTCCCAAATCGCCGTTGGAGATCAAGCCGGTGCCCGCGCACCGCGAAAAGACCGACGCCGCCGGCAGTTACAACAGCGGCACGCCCGACGGGAAGCGCCCCGGCATCTTCTATTTCAACGCCTATGACCTGCCGTCGCGCAGCAATTATGGCACCGAGACCCTCTATCTGCACGAAGCGGCGCCGGGCCATCATTTCCAGATCAGCCTGGCGCAGGAGAATGAGAAGCTCCCCGCCTTCCAGCGCTTTGGCGGCAACACCGCCTATGCCGAAGGCTGGGGCCTTTATGCCGAGAGCCTGGGGCCGGAGCTGGGAATGTTCAAGGACCCGTATCAGCTGCAGGGCCGTTATGAGGACGAGATGCTGCGCGCCATGCGGCTGGTGGTGGACACCGGCATCCATGCCAAGGGCTGGGGCCGCGATCAGTCCATCGATTACATGCTGGCCAACAGCAGCATGAGCCGCACCGATGCCGTGGCCGAGGTGGAACGCTATATCGCCATCCCGTCCCAGGCCCTGGCCTACAAGATCGGCCAGCTCACCATCAGCCGCCTGCGCGCCAAGGCCGAACAGGCGCTGGGGCCGAAGTTCGACATCAAGGGCTTTCACGCCCAGGTGCTGATGACCGGCGCGCTGCCGATGGCGGTGCTGGAAGCGAAGATTGATCGGTGGATCGCGGCGGGCGGCCGGTAAAGCCCACCCCCGGCCCCTCCCGCAAGCGGGAGGGGTGACGAACGGCAACACTCCCCTCCCGCTTGCGGGAGGGGTTGGGGGTGGGCCGTTAGGCTTTCACCAGCCCCTTTTCGATCAGGCTGTTCGCGCAGTCGAGGATCGTCTGCGCCTCGTCCCGCGTCTTCCAGCCCAGCCGTTCCAGCGCGTGGGCGGCGCTGGCCTCGCGGCGGCGGCCGAGTTCGGGCACCACCATCTTCACGGTGGCATCGAAATTGGCGAGCAGCTTCAGCAGGAAATCCGGCAGGCCGCGCGTTGGCACCCGCCGGGCCTGGCGGCCCAGCCCGGCCTTCAGCACCTCGGCCACTTCGCGCATCCACAGGAACCGGCCCTGGGCAATGAAGCGTTCACCATCCAGCCCCGGCGTGGTCATCGCCAACACATGCAGATCGGCGACATCGCGCACATCGACGACGCCAAAGCCCAGATTGGGCAGGCCCGGCAGGGCGCCGTCCATCAACTTCTTCACCACCTCCAGGCTGGTGGAAAAATCAGCGCCCAGCACCGGGCCGAGCACGGCGGCCGGATTGATGGACACATATTCCATGCCCGCCCCATTGGCTGCCATCCACTCGCGCGCCGCCCGTTCGGCCAGCGTCTTGGACTTGATATAGGCATAGGCTTCAAGGCTGCCCAGGTTGGACCAGTCCGCCTCGGTCAGCGGTGGGCGAGGCTGTTGGTGGCCATAGGCGATCGCGGCCATGCTGCTGGTCATCACCACCCGCTTCACGCCGGCCGCATGGGCAAAGCGCAGGGCGCGCAACGCCCCTTCGCGCGCCGGGACGATGAGGTCATCGGGGTTCTTTGGTTCCCCCGCCGGAATCGGGGAGGCAATATGCTGGACGAACTCCACACCGGCCATTGCTTCGGCCCAACCGGCATCGCCCATCAGATCGCAGGCCACCAGTTCCAGATCGGGCAGACCCAGCGTGGTGCGCACCTCAGCCACACGCGACAGATTGCGGATCGTGCCGCGCACTTGCCAGCCATCGCGGACCAGCGCCTTGATGATGAAACCCGCGATATAGCCCGATGCACCGGTGACCAGCACCTTCCCTTGGGTTGCAGCCATCGTCACTCTCCCGCTTGTCGATTCCATCTTGAGCGTGATACAAACTGACAAATGTCGTCTGTTCTGTCAACATCGGCCGATGAAGCCCGCCGTGCCCGCGTGGTGACGGCGGCAGTCACGGCCTTTTCGCGCCACGGCTATCGCCGCTGCACCATGGCCGATATCGCCGACGCGGCTGGCATGTCGCGCCCGGCGCTGTATCTGCTGTTTCCCGGCAAGGAAGCGGTGTTCCGCGCCGTGGCTGCCGCGCTGCTGGCCGATGCGGCCGTGGCCGCCGAACAGGCCTGGCCCGCCAGCGCCGATCCGGTGCAGGGACTGGCCGCTGCCATATTGGCCAAGGATCTGCCGATCCAGCGCCTGTGCGGTGCCAGCCCGCATGCCAACGAGATTCTGGCAGCGGCAGCCAGCCTGACCGCCGATCTGCATGATGCCAGCGCCGCCCGCTTCGCCAATCTGCTCACCGCCCGCCTGGCCGCGGCCGGCAAGGCCGATCCCGCCGATCTGGCCCGCATGCTGACCAACGCCGCCAGCGGCCTGAAGCACGCCGGCCTGGCCGAAACCGATTATATTGCCGATGTGCAGCGCCTGGCGGCCTTGATTGGCGCAAAGTGACGGGTTGGCAGCAGCGCGCTGCCGGCCCATTAGAGCAAGGTGCAGACTCCCAATCCTCTAGCCGGCCTGGCCAGTGCATCGCTGCCGCGCCGTGAGTTCGCCGTGGTGTTCGCCGCCCTGCTCACCGTGGCGGCCGGCAATACCGCCCTGCAAACCGTGCTGCCGGCCATCGCCAGGGTGATCCACCTGCCCGACATGCTGGTGGCAGTGATCTTTTCCTTTTCAGCGCTGCTGTGGACGTTCAGCGCGCCTTATTGGGCGCGGCAAAGCGATGTGCGCGGCCGGCGCCGGCTGATGCTGGTGGGATCGCTGGGTTTCATGGTGTCGATGGCCGGGTGTGGCGTGGCAATTTATGCCGGGCTGAACGGCTGGCTGGCGCCCATTGCCACCTTCGCGCTGTTTGCCACGCTGCGCAGCCTGTTCGGCATTTTCGGTTCGGCGGCCAATCCGGCAGCCCAGGCCTATGTGGCCAGCCGCACCGATGAACAGGATCGCACCGCTGCCCTGTCCAGCCTGTCATCGGCCTTCGGGCTGGGCACCATCATTGGCCCGGCGGTGGCACCGTTGTTCATCCTGGCGCCCTTTGGCCTTTCTGGCCCGATGTTTGCCTTTGCCGTGATTGCCGCCCTGGTGATGATCGCGGTGGCGCGGGTGTTGCCCGATGATGATCCCACCCACCGGCCGGGCTTCAAGCAAAGCGGCAGCGGCGCGCCTTCATCGGAACCCAATCTGGCCGGCGCCGCCACCGGCGCCAATGTCAGCGCCGCCGCGGCCGGCCGGCCCCAGCGGCTGAGCGTGCGCGACAGCCGCATCCTGCCGTTCATGATCTTCGGCTTTGTCACCGGCTCCATCCAGGCCGCCACCGGCCAGGCGCTGGGCTTTCTGGTGATCGACACGCTGGGCGGTGACGCCATGGATTCGCAGCATTCAATCGCGCTGATCTTCATGGCCGGGGCCTTTTCCACCCTGCTGGCGCAGTGGGTGCTGATCCCCCAACTGCGGCTCACCCCGCCAGCCTTGATGCGCTGGGGCACATTGATCGCCGCAGCCGGCACGGCCGGAATTGCGCTTTCATCCAATCTTTATGGCCTTGTGCTGGCCTTTGCGGTGATGAGCGTTGGCTATGGTCTGGCGCGGCCGGGCTTCACGGCCGGGGCCAGCATTGCGGTCTCGCGCGCCGAACAGGGCGGCGTGGCCGGCGCGGTCACCTCCGTCAACGGCAGTTGCTTTGTCTTTGCGCCGGCAATCGGCATAGGCCTGTATCAGATCAGCCCCACGCTCACCTATTGGCTGGGCGCGGCGGCGCTGCTGGCGCTGGCAGTCTATGCCTTCACGCAGCCGGCGCTGGCCCGCGAACCGGGCGAGCATGCCGAAGATTGATCAGCGCGCCTGGCTGAGCGCGATGCGGTTGCCTTCGCTGTCCTCGAACTCGGCCACCCAGCCATTGGGCCCGATATCCTTCTTCGGATAGAGCACCCGCCCGCCAGCCGCCACGGCGCGTGCCAGCACGGCATCAGCATCGGTCACCCGGAAATAGAGGATCGGCCCCGCCTTGCCGGGCACATAGACATCGCCCTTGACCAGTGCGCCTTCCGGCCCATCCGGGCCGACAAACATCGCCATGGCATAGCCATCCACCGTCTCGCGGGTCAGCGGCTTGCCCAGCACAGCCTCATAAAAGCGCGCCGCCCGGGCGAGATCGGCAACGGGGATTTCGAACCAGGCGATCATCGGGGCGTCAGCGGCGGCCACAGGGGCCGCCGCCAGCAGGGCTGCCGCAACCGCCAGCCACTTCACGCGCCAGCCGGTGCCTCACCCAGGCCGGAACCGCGCCGGCCGGCCTTGGGAATGGCGGCGCCCGATGCCGATGGGCGAGCCACCGGGGTGGTGGTGGCACTGCCGCGATCGATGGTGCCGCCTTCCATCACCGTCTTGATCTCGTCGCCGGTGAGGGTTTCATATTCCAGCAGGGCGCCGGCAATCGCGTGCAGCTGGTCGATATGATCATTCAACACCTGCCGGGCGCGGTCATAGCCGGCGTTGACGATGGTGCGCACTTCGGAATCGATCAGCCGGGCGGTTTCTTCCGACATGTTCTGCGCCTTGGTCACGCTGTGGCCCAGGAACACCTCTTCCTGATTCTCGACATATTTCAGCGGGCCCAGCTTGTCCGACATGCCCCACTGTGTGGCCATGGACCGCGCCAGATCAGTGGCATAGCTGATGTCGGACGAGGCGCCGGAGCTGACCTTGTCATAACCGAAGATCACTTCCTCAGCGACGCGGCCGCCCATGGCCACGGCCAGGTTGGCGTACATCTTGTCCCGGTGATAGCTGTATTGATCGCGTTCCGGCAGGCGCATCACCATGCCCAGCGCACGGCCGCGCGGGATGATGGTCGCCTTGTGAATCGGATCGGACGAGGCCTCGTGCAGCGACACCAGCGCATGGCCCGCCTCGTGATAGGCGGTCATCTTCTTTTCGTCTTCGGTCATCGCCATGGTCTTGCGCTCGGTGCCCATCAGCACCTTGTCCTTGGCGTCTTCGAATTCGCGCATGGACACCAGTCGCTTGCCGCGCCGGGCGGCCAACAATGCGGCTTCATTGACCAGATTGGCCAGGTCGGCCCCGGCAAAGCCCGGCGTGCCGCGCGCGATGGTGCGGGCAATCACGTCGGGGGCCAGCGGCACCTTCTTCATGTGGACTGACAATATCTTCTCGCGGCCTTCGATATCCGGGCGGCCCACCACCACCTGCCGGTCAAACCGGCCGGGGCGCAGCAGGGCGGGATCGAGCACATCGGGACGGTTGGTGGCGGCAATGATGATGATGCCTTCATTGGCATCAAAACCATCCATTTCCACCAGCAGCTGGTTCAGCGTCTGCTCGCGCTCATCATTGCCACCGCCCAGGCCGGCGCCGCGGCTGCGGCCCACGGCGTCGATTTCATCGATGAAGATGATGCACGGTGCGCTTTTCTTGCCCTGTTCGAACATGTCGCGCACGCGGCTGGCACCAACGCCGACAAACATTTCAACGAAATCGGAGCCGGAAATCGAGAAGAACGGCACATTGGCTTCGCCGGCAATGGCGCGGGCCAGCAGCGTCTTGCCGGTGCCGGGCGGGCCAACCAGCAGCGCGCCCTTCGGGATCTTGCCGCCGAGACGCGAAAAGCGCGACGGGTCCTTGAGGAAATCAACGATCTCCTGCAGCTCCTCACGCGCTTCGTCGATGCCGGCGACATCGTCAAAGGTCACCCGGCCTTCCTTCTGCACCAGCAGCTTGGCACGCGATTTGCCAAAGCCCATGGCGCCGCGGCCAGCGCCGTTCTGCATCTGGCGCATCACGAAGATCCAGATGCCGATCATCAGAATGAAGGGCAGCATGTTGAAGAAGAGTTGCGCCAGCAGCGACCGGCTTTCTTCCGGTTTGGCATCAAAGCGCACGCCCTTCTGGCGCAGCCGCTCGATCAGCACAGTGTCGCCGGGGTTGAAGGTGCGGAATTCCTCGTCGCTGCTGGTGCGGCCGATGATCTCGTCGCCCTTGATCTCCACGGATTTCACCGCGCCATCATCCACCCGGGCCAGGAAATCGGAATAGGCCATGGCCTCACCGCCGCGACTGCCTTCCGAACCCTGCATCAGGTTCACCACCACAGCAAGGCCAACCAGAATCGCCACCCACAGCCCGAGATTGCGCATCCACGGGTTGGGCGAGCGTTTGTTGGGGCCATCAGACATCGCAAATTCCTGTCACAAGCAACACGTGGGTGGGCCATGAACAACCGGACCACCATTCAACAGAGCAAAATAGGGGCGATTGCCGCTGTTGCAATCGGCCTGTGCTGTTCTGCCTCGCATTAAACGGCAATTCAGCCATTTTTGCGACCATCTCGCCGCGCCGGCGCGACATCCAGCCGCCACACTGGTGCAATCCCCCGTCCACCACGGCCGGACAGCACGGGCCGCGCCCGCACCCCGGCCAGCGTCGCTGCTTGCCGGCCCCCGAGTCGCTGCGCCAGCCGCGCCACATCGGCCCCGCGCGGCGCATGGCCCGAAAGCTGGGTCACAGCCCGCGCCAGCAGCCGGTGCAACAGGGCCGCGGGCAGGCCGTGGCCATCGATCAGCAGCGCGCCATCATCCTTGGTCACCCGGCTGCCCCAGGCCAGATCGGCCGCCCAGGCCAGTGCGTCGGCCTCGCCCGCCAGATGCGCCGCCGATGCCGCCAACGCCGCCACATCCAGCGCCGGATTGGCGGCCAGCAGCGCGCGCACGGCGGTGCGATCATGGCGGGCATCATGGTTGCTGGGATCATCCACCGCCTGCCAGCCGGCGGCGGCCGCAATCGCCACCAGCTCGGCCTTGCGGGTGCCCAACAGCGGCCGCACCAGCAACACCCCGCCCAGATCCCGCGAACGGCGGATTCCGGCCAGGCCATCGCTGCCGCTGCGGCGCGCCAGCCGCATCAACAGGGTTTCGGCCTGATCATCGGCATGATGCGCTGTCAGCAGCAGGCCATGGCCATGCTGGCGGCACCAATCGGCCAACAGGCCATAGCGCGCGGCGCGGGCCTGGGCCTGCACATTGGCGGTGAACGGCGGGCCTTCTCGGCGCAGGATGACATGGGGCAGCCCGCGCGCCCGGCAGCCGGCCGCAACGTCTGCCGCTTCGGTCGCGGCGGCGGCACGCAGGCCATGATCAACGGTGACAGCGGTGATGCGGGCGGGAAAGGCGGCGGCGGCAAGGGTGAGCAGGGCCAGACTGTCGGGCCCGCCGGAAACCGCAATGGCCAGATGTTCATCCGGGGCCGGCGGGCGGCCGAGTGCCGCCGCCAGCGCTGCGTTCAGATCAGGCGGCACATTTGGCACGCGCGCGCTGGCGCCCGGCATCGGCCTTCTGCGTGTCGGTCAATTTGGCACCATAGACGCTGTCCAGCTCACCCAGCACCTGGCAGGCATCGCCGGGCTTGGCCATGGCATTCAGCGCGCCGGCCAGCCCGATCAGGGCATCGGGGGCCGGCGTCGAGCGCGGGGCGGATTGATAGACATCAAGAAACGCCTTGGCCGCCTGCGGCTGCTGATTGCGGGCGGCAAAGCTGCGGCCCAGCCAATATTTGGCCTGTGCCGTGCGCGGCGATTTCGGCCAATCGGCCACAAACTGCGTCATCGCGGCTTCAACCCCGGGCCAATCCTTGGCGGTGACCTTGGGATAGGCCAGCGCCCACGCGGCATCAGCGGTGGCCGGTTTGCCGGTGGCCGGTTTGGCGGCGAGGGGATTGGCGCCAGCGGGGGCGGGCTTGGCCGGGACCGGCTTGGCTGCGGTGGCGGGCCTGGCCGGTGCCGGGCCGGAAACCGGGGCCGCATCGGCCGGCGGCGCCGTCCCGGCATCGGGCGCGGCTTCGGGCGGCTTTTCCAGCGCGTTCAGGCGAAACTCCACATCGCCCTTCATGCGGCGTTGGGCATCTTCCAGCTGGCGCAGCTTGTATTCGATCGCTTCAATCTGGCCCGTCAGGCCTTTCAGCGTGGCTTCCAGCGATTCCACCCGCCCGGTCAGATCGGTCAGCACAGCGCTGGCCGGATTGGCCTCTGGCGCCGGGGCCGCCGGCGGGGCCTCTGCCGGGGTTTCGGGCGCAAACACGCGCGGGTTGGCGCCGGGAAACACCTTGCGCTGCACGGCGCGCATTTCCGATTCCAGTGTGCCGACCCGGCGATCCAGCTTGGCCACGTCAACCGCCTGGGCCGCCAGTGGCGCCGGCAGGCCAAGGGCCAGGATGATCAGGGCAGGCAGAACACGCACGGTTTCAAGCTCCGGGATTGGCGGGTTGGGGTTCCGCTGCCGTCTGTGGCGTGGCCGGCATGTCCGGCACCTGAACGGGAACGAGGCGCGGGGGCGGCGGGCGCCGACGCAGCGGTCGCGGCGGTGGCGGCGGCGCATTGGGATCGAACCGCGCGGCCAGCGCCGGCGCGGTGAGCAGCACGCCATCGATGGTGGCCACCGGCCCGCCCAGCGGCGGCAGCTTCACGCCGGCCACGCTCACTTCGATCACGCCGGCCTTGCCGGCGCGCAGGACCAGCGCCGATCCGGCCGGCACATCAAACCGCTGGCCGGCAGCCAGCACGCCCATGAAGGCGCGGCGGCGCGTGACCGCATCATAGATTTTCACCCACACATCTTCGCGCGCCAGCAACACCACCGGCCCGGCGGTGGGAATGGCCGGCGGGGCGGCGGCAGGCGCTGCGGCAGGCACAGCGGCGGTTGGTGCCGGCACGGCAGCCGGCGGCAGCGCGGCCGGATCGCCGGGAAGGGCCGCCACCCCGGCATTTGCCGGGGCTGCCGGCACGGGGGCCGCCTCTGGTTCGGGTGCTGCGACCACCACGGGCGGCGGCGATGGATCGAACACGCCGGCACCATAAAGGCTCAACCCCAGGATCACCGCCGCCAGCACCACCAGGCTGCCAACCGCCAGGCTGCGCGACGGCAGCCGGGCCTCGTCCACCGGCTGGGTGGGCGGCGGCGTGGGCACATGCGGGGTCAGGCTGGTTTCGGCGCGGAACTGGGCGGCAAATGCTTCCGGATCTAGGCCGATGCTGCGGGCATAGCCTTTCACGAACCCCAGCGCATAAGGCAAAGCCGGCAGCGAGCCATGGTCATCCGCCTCGATCGCCATGAGATGGCGCAGCGGTATCCGCGTTTCACGGGCAATGTCGGCCAGGTCGCGGCCAGTGGCGGCCCGGGCTTCGGCCAGCCGGGCACCCACGCTCAACGGACGGATCCGCGGCAGTTCGTCAGAGGCTTCTTGTGCTTCTTCGTGCAAAGCATCATCATCCATCGGGCGACCCTCCCGCGTTCGCTGTGCCTTGGCCCAGCAGCGGCCAGGGAGTCAACTGGTTGGAAAGCATTTCCCGCCGCGCTGCAACACGCCATTCTTGCCCAAAGCCCGCCCTTGCCCTATGGCCGCAGCCGATCCTGCCGGCGTGGTGCCGGCGTGCAGCCTCACCCCGCCTTTTCGGAACACCCCATGTCCACCCGCAATATCGCGATCATCGCGCACGTCGACCATGGCAAAACCACGCTGGTCGATCAGTTGTTCCGCCAATCCGGCACCTTCCGCGAGAACCAGCGCGTGGCCGAAAGGGCCATGGATTCCAACGATCTGGAAAAGGAACGCGGGATCACTATCCTGGCCAAGTGCACCAGCATCGAATGGGCCAGCCCTTCGGGTGAAACCTATCATATCAACATCGTCGACACCCCCGGCCACGCCGATTTCGGCGGCGAGGTGGAACGCATCCTGTCGATGGTCGATGGCGTGATTCTGCTGGTTGATGCCGCCGAAGGCCCGATGCCGCAAACCAAGTTCGTTTGCGGCAAGGCGCTGGCGCTGGGCCTGCGACCGATTGTCGTCGTCAACAAGATCGATCGCCCCGACGCGCGCGCCGATGAAGTGCTCAACGAAGTCTTCGATCTGTTCGTCACCCTCGAAGCCAACGACGAGCAGCTGGATTTCCCCACCCTCTATGCCTCCGGCCGCAACGGTTATGCCGGCATGGATGAGCATGTGCGGTCGGGCGATCTGAAGCCCTTGTTCCAGAAGATCGTCGATCATGTGCCGGAACCGGCTGGCGACCCGGATGGCGAATTCAAGATGCTGGTGTCGCTGCTCGATCGCGATTCATTCGTGGGCCGCATCCTTACCGGCCGGGTCATTTCCGGCACGCTCAAGGTCAACTCGCCGATCCATGCGCTGAACCCGGATGGCACCATCGCCGAAACCGGCCGCGCATCGAAGATCTTCGCGTTCCAGGGCCTGGAGCGCGTGCCGGTGGAAGAAGCCAAGGCCGGCGACATCATCGCTCTTGCCGGCCTGACCAAGGCCACCGTGGCAGACACCATTGCCGACGTGAGCGTTTCGGAGCCGCTGCACGCCCAGCCCATCGATCCGCCAACCCTGTCGATGACGTTCAGCGTGAACGATTCGCCCTATGCCGGCCGTGATGGCAGCAAGGTGACCAGCCGCATGATCGCCGATCGCCTGAACCGCGAAGCCGAAGGCAATGTCGCCATCAAGATCACCGAAAGCGCCTCCAAGGACGCGTTCGAAGTGGCCGGCCGCGGCGAATTGCAGCTCGGCGTGCTGATCGAAACCATGCGCCGCGAAGGCTTTGAACTGTCGATCAGCCGCCCGCGCGTGATTTTCGGCGTGGACGAGAACGGCAAGCGCACGGAGCCCTATGAAACCGTCGTGATCGATGTGGACGAGGCCTATTCGGGCACGGTTGTCGAGAAGATGGCCATGCGCAAGGCCGAGATGACCGACATGCGCCCCAGCGGCGGCGGCAAGACCCGCCTCACCTTCTCCGCCCCGTCGCGCGGCCTGATCGGCTATCACGGCGAATTCCTGTCGGACACGCGCGGCACCGGCATCATGAACCGGCTGTTTGAAAAATATGGCCCGCACAAGGGCCCGATTTCCGGCCGCGCCAACGGCGTGCTGATCTCCACCGAAAGCGGCGAAGCCGTCACCTATGCGCTGGGTTATCTGCAGCCGCGCGGCGTGCTGATGATCGGCCCGGGCGAATCCGTGTATCAGGGCATGGTGATCGGTGAAAATGCCCGCGAGGAAGACCTGGAGGTCAACCCGCTGAAATCAAAGGCTCTCACCAACTTCCGCGCCAGCGGCAAGGATGATGCCATCGTGCTCAGCCCGCCCAAGAAGCTGACGCTGGAACAGGCCATCGCCTATATCGACGAGGATGAGCTGGTGGAGGTGACGCCCAATTTCATCCGCCTGCGCAAGATCCACCTTGATCCCAACGAGCGCAAGCGCGCCAGCCGCGCCAAGAACGCCGGCTGAGGGCTGCGCGCTTCACTGACAGGGATTTCACTGGAAACGGGCAGCAGCGGCGTGCAGTCGCTGCTGCGACAATGGCGCGATTGCGGGCCGGGGTGGTTCGGCCTAGGCCGCGCAACCTCTTCCCCCATTGGCCGCAGCGGGCCGGGCGGCTGCCATGTTGGTGCCGTGCTCAAGCTGGAGTGATCCCCCATGATCTATGACGATGATGCCCCGATGGACGCGCCGGCTCCGGCCGATTTCGTCACCATCCCCCAGGCCGAGGCCGAAGACGCCATTCGCACGCTGATCCGCTGGACCGGCGATGATCCCACCCGCGAAGGCCTGCTCGACACGCCCAAGCGCGTCGCCAAGGCCTGGCGCGAATATACCAAGGGCTATGCCGAAGATCCCGGCCTGCACCTTGAGCGCACCTTTGCCGAGGTGGGCGGGTATGACGAGATCGTGATCCTGCGCGACATCCCGTTCCAGTCCCACTGCGAGCATCACATGGCGCCGATCATCGGCAAGGGCCACATCGCCTATCTGCCGCGCGCCCGCGTCGTGGGCATTTCCAAGCTGGCGCGCGTGCTGCACGGCTATGCCCGCCGCCTGCAGGTGCAGGAACGCCTCACCGCCGAAGTCGCCGATTGCATCCAGCAGCATCTCGATCCCGTCGGCGTTGCCGTGGTGATCGAGGCGACGCACGCCTGCATGTCCGCCCGCGGGGTGATGACGCCCGGCGTGGTGATGACCACCAGCCGCATGATGGGCGTGTTCCGCAATGATGCCAGCAGCCGGTCCGAAGTGCTGCGCCTGATGGGCAAATAAGGCCCCGCCACCCGAATGCCGCAGCGGCCCGGTGGTTTGCGCCACCGGGCCGCTGCCTGTATGGGCCACCCGCAACAACAACGGGAACATGCAAATGGGCGCAAGCCCCGATCAACCCAGCGAGGCCGGTTCCGGCATCGGCGTGCTCACCCGGCTGGCGGCGCCGGTGGTGGCGTCGCGCCTGGGCATCATGGCAATGGGGCTGGTCGATACGATCGTGGTGGGCCGGCACAGTTCGGCCGAACTGGGCTACCACGCGCTGGCCTGGGCGGTGACCGGCGTGGTGCTCACCACCGCGCTCGGTCTGCTGGGCGGCGTGCAGGTGATGACCAGCCAGGCCATCGGCGAAGGCCGGGAGGCGGATACCGGCGCCATCCTGCGCCGCGGCCTCGTCTATGCCGGCTGGATCTCGCTCGCCTTTGCGCTGTTCCTGGCCGTGGCCGGCGGGCCGATGCTGACGGCCTTTCACATGACACCGGGCCTGGCCGAAGGCGCCACCCTGGTGCTGCAGGTGCAGGCGGTGTCGCTGGTGCCGATCATCATTGCCGATGCCGGCCTGTTCTGGCTGGAAGCCCATGGCCGCGCCGTGCCGGGCACCATCGCCATGTGGCTGGCCAATATCGTCAACCTTGCGGTCAACCTGTGGCTGGTGCCGGGGGACAATATCTTCGGGGTGAGCGGCGCTGCGGCCAGCGCCTGGGCCACCTTTGCCAGCCGGGGCTTTCTGTTGGCGGCGCTGGCGGTGATCATCCTGCGCTGGCACCGCGCCCGGGAACTGGGCGTGTTTGCGCCGGCGCCCGATGATCCGGCCGCGGCCAGCGCCATGCGCAAGGTCGGCTATGGCGCAGCGGCGAGCTATTTCATCGAATCCCTGTCCTTCTCGGCAATGGCGGTGTTTGCCGGCTGGATCAGCGTGACGGCCGTCGCCATCTGGGCGGTGGTGATCAATGTCGCGGCGCTGGTGTTCATGGTGCCGCTGGGCCTGTCTGTCGCCACCTCGGTGCTGGTTGGCCGGGCCTATGGCGCGCGGGATCGGCCGGCGATGATGGCGGCGGCTGGCCAGGGCTTTGCCATCACCTCGGTCATCCTGCTGCTGGTCTCCCTGGGCGTGTGGCTGGAACCCGACATGATCGCCGCGGCTTACTCCCGCGATCCGGCGGTGATGGCCGGCATTGCCAGCGCCATGGTGCTGTCCAGCCTGTTCTTTCTGGCCGATGGCCTGCAGGTGGTGGCCTCGCAATCGCTGCGCGCCCGTTCTGATATCGTGGTGCCCACCGCCACCCACTTGTTTTCCTATGTGGTGGTGATGATGCCGCTGGCCTGGTGGCTGGGCGTGAAAAGCGGCGGCGGCGTCGATGGCCTCATCTGGGCCATCATCGCCGCCAGCCTGCTGTCGGCCGTGCTGCTCTGGGGCCGTTTCATGGTGCTGGGGCGCCGGCCGCTGCCGCCGCCGGCTGCGGACGCCGCTTCGCTCCCCGCCTGATTTCGGCGGCAAGATCGGCCACATAAGGCTCGAAATTCACCTGCATGGTGTGGCGGCGGCTGGCGTAATAATGGCCCTGATATTTCCGCTCCTCCGCCGCGATCACGCGGGTCATCTCGGCCGGATCGGGCAGCGCATAGCGCCCGGCCAGATAGGCCGACAGCAGCCTTGACTGCTGCTCCGCCAGGTTGACCAGCGTCGGCAGCGTCTGCGCCAGCCCCATGAACCACAGGCCGTGCAGCGCCGGATCGGCCTGCACCATGCGCTTGTACAACGGGATGTGATTGTCGGTCACCCGCGCATCGGCGGGATCAAGGAAGGGGAATTCGATATTGTAACCGGTGGCGCAGATGATCGCATCCAGCACGGCGCGGCTGCCATCCGTGAAGATCACCCCATCGCCATCCAGCCTGGCGATGGCCGGCTTCACCATGATGTCACCGCTGCCCACCCGGGTCAGAAATTCGCCGCTCACGGTTGGATGGGCGTCCAACGGCTCATGATCGGGGGCGGGCAGGCCATAATCTTCCATGTTGCCCACCAGGCTCTTCACCTTGCGCCGGCCGATCCAGCGCGCCAGCGGCAGCGGCAGCCACGGCGGCGCGGCCTGCTTGTCGGCCGGCACGCCGTTGAAATATTTGGGCAGCACCCAAACGCCGCGCCGGGTGGAGACAAAACAGGCTGCGGTGATGCTGCGCTGGCCAAGTTCGGAGGCGATATCGACCGCGCTGTTGCCCATGCCCACCACCAGCACGCGCTTGCCGATCAGGTTCAGTGGTTCAAACGGCGTGCGATAATCATGGGCATGGATGATGTGGCCGTCGAACTGGCCGTCCCACACCGGGCGGTTCGGGCTCCAATGGTGGCCATTGGCAACAACGACAGCGCGATAGGCCTTGGTGCCCTTGCGGGTCATCACATCCCAATCGCCGTCGCTACGCCGGGCCACCCTTGTCACCGGCGTTTCGAACTGCACCAGCCCGCGCAGCCCGAAATGATCGACATAGTCGTTGAAATATTGCGCGATCAGGCTGTGGTGCGGAAAATCCGGCCAGTCGGCGGGCACCGGATAGTCCGCGAACTGCAAGCGCCACTTCGATGTGTCGATGTGCAGCGACTGATAGGCACTGCTCATGCCATTGGGATTGTTATAGGCCCAGTTGCCGCCAATCCGGTCAGAGGCTTCAAACCAGTCAAAGGCGATGCCCTCGTCACGCAGCCGCTTGGCAGTGGTGAAGCCGGAACAGCCGGCACCGATCAGGGCAACAGGGCGCATGTGCATGGGCGCAGTCTATGGCGTGCAGCGGCGCGCGCCACCTCACGCTTTGCATACGAATACCCGCGCGCCCACCATTGCCGGCTCCGCCCGGCCATGGCACCCCTTGGCAAAAGGGGATGGATCAAGAATGGCAGGTGATGTCTTCGCGCGCGGCTTGGCCGGGCTGGATTGGGCCGTGGTCGCTGCCTATGCGCTGGTGGTGATCGGGCTGGGCCTGTGGGCCGGGCGCAAACAGGCCAGCGGCACGGATTTCTTCCTGGCCAGCCGCGACAGTGGCTGGCCCGTGATCGGCCTGTCGCTGCTGGCGTCCAACATCTCGTCGGCCACGCTGATCGGGTTGGCGGGCGCGGCCTATGCCAATGGCATCGCGGTTTACAATTATGAGTGGATGGCCAGCGTCATCCTGGTGTTTTTCTGCATCTTCTTTCTGCCGTTCATCATCCGCGCGCAGGTCTACACCATGCCGGAGTTTCTGGAGCGCCGCTTCAGCCGCGGCACCCGCGCCTATTTCTCGGCGCTCACCATCTTCCTCAGCGTGTTCGTGGACAAGGCCGCCACCCTTTATGGCGGCGCGTTGATGCTGTCCCTCATCTTTCCCGGTGTGCCGCTGTGGCAGATGATCGTGGCGCTGGCGGTGCTGGCCGGCGTCTATACCATCGTCGGCGGGCTGAAAGCCGTGCTCTACACCGAAGTCTTGCAGGCGGTGATCCTGCTGGGCGCCGCGGTGGTGCTGTCCATCGCGGCCTTTGACGCGGTGGGCGGCTGGAGCCGGATCATCGCCGAAGTGCCGGCGGCCAAACTCTCGCTGATCCGGCCAGTGGATGATCCATCGGTGCCATGGACCGGGCTGATCACCGGCGTGCCGATCCTGGGGTTCTATTTCTGGTGCACCAACCAGTTCATGGTGCAGCGCGTGCTGTCGGCGCGCAATCTGGATCATGGCCGCTGGGGCAGCCTGTTTGCCGGGCTGCTGAAGCTGCCGGTGCTGTGGCTGATGGTGCTGCCCGGCACCTGCGCCATCCTGCTCTATCCGGCGCTGAAGACGCCCGATCTCGTCTATCCCACCCTGATGTTCGATCTGTTGCCCACCGGCCTGCTGGGGCTGGTGGTGGCAGGCTTCCTGGCCGCCATCATGTCGGCCACCGCCTCCACCTTCAATTCGGCGGCAACCTTGTTCACCATGGATTTCGCCCGCCACTGGAACCCGGATCTGGAGGGCAAGGCGCTGGTACGCACCGGCCGGTTGGCCACATTGGTGTTTCTGTTGGTGGCGGTGGTGGTGGCCCCACAGATCGAACGCTTCGGCAGTGTGTGGCAATATCTGCAAGGCGCGCTCAGCTACACTGCGCCGCCGATCGTCGCGGTGTTCCTGCTCGGCCTGTTCTGGCCGCGCGCCAATGCACGCGGGGCCAGCGCGGCGATTCTGACGGGCCTGGTGATGGGCATCGGGCTGTTCTTCGCCATCAATGTGACGGGCAGTGTGCAGATCCATTTCCTGCACGTGGCGCCGATCCTGCTGGCAGGGTCCGCGTTGGCGATGGTGGTGGGCTCGCTCACCGCCCCGCCGCCGCCGCCGGAAAAAACCGCTGGCCTGTTGTGGAACCGCAGCTTTTTCGATGCCGAAACCGCCAGCCTGGCCGGCACGCCGGTCTGGGCCAATTACCGCGTGCTCGCCATCGCCTTGCTGGCTGCGACATTTGTGATCGTCTGGCGCTTCGCCTGATCAAGGCATAAGCCGTCGCCATGACCAGCACCGCCGCCACTGAAGATCTGCTGTTCAGCGTGCTGGTGCAGTTGATCATCATGATCACCGCTGCCCGCGCGCTGAACATTGTTGCCCGCCGGCTGGGGCAGCCCGGCGCGGTGGGCGAAATCATCGCCGGCCTGATGCTGGGCCCGTCGCTGCTGGGCGCGCTGGCGCCGGGCGTTTCGGTGCAATTGTTCGGTGCGACGCCGGCGCCGGCCATCACCATCATCAGCCAGATCGGCCTGACGCTGTTGATGTTCCAGATCGGCAGCGAGTTCGAATTCGGCCATCTGCAAACCCCGCAGCACCGGACGGGCGCGCTGCTGATTGCCGGGGCTTCGGTGGCGGTGCCGTTGCTGGCCGGGCTGGCGTTTGGCTGGGCCAGTGCCGATGCGCTGGCACCCGGCATTGATCCCACGCTTTATGCGCTGTTCTGCGGCAATGCGATGGCGATCACTGCGCTGCCCATATTGGGCCGCATATTGGCGCAGTTCGGGCTGACCGACAAACCAATGGGCGTGGTGGCGATTGCGGCGGCGGCGGTGAACGATGTGGCGGGCTGGGTGATGCTCGCCAGCATCTCGGCACTGGCGGCGGCGCGCTTTTCAGGGCTGGATCTGGCGCTGCAACTGGCCGGCATCGGAACGCTGCTGATCATCGCGCGGCTGGTGCTGGCGCCGCTGGCCAGCCGGCTGGTGGCGGCCTTCCCGCCCAGCGGTGGCCGCATCGATCCCACACTGATGGCCGCAATGCTGGCCCTGGTGTTCGGGCTGGCGATCTGCACTTACAGATTGGGCATCTTCGCCATTTTCGGCGGCTTTCTGGGCGGGCTGATCATGCACCGCCACGCCGGCTTCGTGGCGGCGTGGAAGGGCCAGGTGGGCGGTTTCGTGCTGGTGTTCTTCCTGCCGGTGTTCTTCACCTATACGGGCCTGCGCACCAATCTGCTCGGGCTTGGCGCGGGCGATCTTGTGTGGCTGGCGATCATTCTGGGGCTGGCCATCCTGGCCAAGATCATCCCCGTCTATGGCGCGGCGCGGCTTTCGGGCTACACCCCGGCCGAATCCGCCGTGCTGGGCAGCCTGATGAACACCCGCGCCCTGATGGAGCTGATCGTGCTCAACATCGGCCGCGATCTGGGGGTGATTCCACCGGCTGTGTTCACCATGCTGGTGGTGATGGCGGTGGTGACGACGATCATGACCGGGCCGCTGTTGAAATATCTGTTGCCGCGCACCGGGCACATCATCCCCAAAGGGATCGAGGCATGAGGGACGACACGGTCCGCACGGTCTGCATCGTCGGCGGGGGGTCCGCCGGCTGGATGGCTGCGGCCGCGCTGGCCCGCAACCTGCCCCACGGCGTGGCCATCCAGCTGGTCGAATCCGAAGACATCGGCACGGTGGGCGTGGGGGAGGCCACCATCCCGCCGATCAAGCTGTTCAACCAGATGCTCGGCCTGAACGAAGCCGATTTCGTCCGCGCCACGCAAGGGTCGTTCAAGCTGGGCATCGAATTCGTGGGCTGGGGCCAGGCCGGCCACCGTTATTTCCACCCGTTCGGCACATTCGGCGCGGATTTTGACAGCGTGGCCCTGCACCATTGGTGGAACCGCCAACGGCTGGCCGGCGATGCCACGCCGCTGGATGATTACTCCATGGCCTGGGTCGCCGCGAAGGCCAACCGCTTTGCCCCGCCGGCGCAGGATCGCCGGCTGGTGCAATCCACCTTCGATTATGCCTATCATTTCGATGCCGGCCTTTATGCCCGCGCCCTGCGCGCGCTGGCAGAGGCGCAGGGCGTCACCCGCCACGAAGGCCGCATCAGCGGGGTGGCGCGTGACGGCGAAACCGGCAATGTCACCGCCATCACGCTGGCCGACGGCCGCCGGATCGAGGCGGAGTTCTGGATCGATTGCTCCGGCTTCCGTGGCCTCCTCATCGCCGACGCCCTGGAAACGCCGTTCGTCGACTGGACGCACTGGCTGCCCTGCGACCGGGCGCTCGCCGTGCCCTGCGCCCATGCGAACGGCACCGATGGCGCCGGTTTCACGCCCTACACACGTTCCACCGCGCATGCCGCCGGCTGGCAATGGCGCATCCCGCTGCAACACCGCATCGGCAACGGCCATGTGTTTTCTTCGGCCTTCATGGGGGAGGATGAAGCCGCCGCCATCCTGATGGCCAATCTTGATGGCCCGGCGCTGGCCGATCCCCGCCTGCTCAAGTTCACCACCGGCCGCCGGGCCAGCGCCTGGAGCCACAATGTCGTCGCCATCGGGCTGGCCGCCGGCTTCATGGAGCCGCTGGAATCCACCTCACTCCACCTCGTCCAATCCGGCCTGATGCGGCTGCTGGCGCTGTGGCCAACCCGCGCCATGGACGCGCTGGTGCGCGACGAGTTCAACCGCGTCACCGCCACCGAGTGGGAGCGCATCCGCGATTTCCTCATCCTTCACTATCACCTGAACAGCCGCGACGAGCCGATGTGGCAGCAGTGCGCCGCCATGCCGATACCCGATACGCTGGCCCACAGGATCGCGCATTTCCGGTCATCCGGCCGCCTGGTGTCCGATGGTCCGGAGCTGTTCCTCAACGCCAGCTGGCTGGCCGTGCATGTCGGCCAGTTCAACCTGGCCGATTCCTATGATCCGCTCGCCGATGCCCGCGCACGCCAGGTGGATGCGCCGCGCCTGCTCTCAGGCCTCACCCGCGTGATGCGTGAAGCCGCCGCCGAAATGCCCGGCCACGCCGCCTTCATCGCCCGCCACTGCGCGGCAAACTGATCCTCCTCAGCCGCAGGATGGGGAGCTGGCGAGCGTAGCGAGCCGGAGGGGCTCTCGCCGCACGCGCCCCTGCGTCAGCTTGCGGCGGCCACCTCCCCAAACAAGTTTGGGGAGGATCTTCTCAACTCGAACTCCGCACCACCAGCCGCGCCGGCAGCGCCTGCGGGCTGGGGATGTCGCCGCGCAACCGGTCGAGCAATGTTTCCACCAGCACGGTGCCGGCATGGCGGGCATCCTGTGCCACGGTGGTGAGCGGCGGGCTGGTCAGGCTGGCGGCGGGCTGATCGTCAAAGCCAACCACCGCCACATCATCCGGCACCCTGAGGCCCGCTTCGGCCAGCGCGCGCATCGCGCCGATGGCCACCAGATCGCTCACACAGAAAATGGCATCAAACGGCGTGCCGGCAGCCAACAGATCGTGCACCGCGGCATAGCCTTCCTCCTCGCTGCTGTTGGCGGCGCGCATCAGGGCCGGACAGGCCTGCAACCCGGCCTCGGCCTGCGCGGCGCGCCACCCTTCGCAGCGGTCCAGAAACTCCGGCGCGCCTTCATTGGCGGTGCCGATGAAGGCGATCCGCCGCCGCCCACGTTCGATCAGGTGGCGGGTGGCGGCCAGCCCGCCGCCCAGATTGTCGCTGCCGATGGTGGTGCCCAGCTGGCCGGGCCGCAAACTGCCCCAGCGCACGAAATGCGTGCCCTGTTGCACCAGCTGTTCCAGGCGCGGCAGATATTCGAGATAATTGCCATACCCCAGCAGGATCAGCCCGTCGGCCCGGCGCGCATCCTCATAATCCACATGCCAGTTGCCGGACAATTGCTGGAAACTGATCAGCAGATCATATCCGGCCACCGCGCACCGCTTGGTGATCGCGCCCAGCATCGACAGGAAAAACGGGTTGATCTGTGTCTCGCCCGGTGCCGGGTCTTCAAAGAACAGCAGCGCCAGCGTGCGCGTCGCCTGCCGCCGCAGGTTGGAGGCGTTCTTGTCCACCTTGTAATTGAGCGCTTCGGCCGCCGCAAACACCCGTGCCCGGGTTTCGGCCGATACCGCCGGGTTGCCCGACAGCGCGCGCGACACCGTGGGCTGCGACACCCCGGCCAAGGCAGCAATATCGAAACTGGTCACCCGTGCCATTGGCCCGGCCACCCTTCCCCAAATTCAGCCCGCTGGCTGCATACGTATGCCTTTGTTGGCCAAGGCTTAGCGTGACATAATAGCCACGTGAATACGTATGTCCGGATGTGCGGACATATTGCGCTGCCTGTTGCTTGTCAGTCACAAACATCGCGCTGAACAGCCGCTCTGTCAGATCCAGCCCGCCAACGGGGGATGCGGATAAGGCCCACCAACGGGCCGTGCGGCTGATTTTGGGGGGTGATGAACATGCGAAACCAATTTGTGCGTGCAACCTTGCTGGCGGGTGTGGCCAGCCCCTTGCTGTTGGCGGTGCCGGCGCTGGCGCAAGCCGCCGCTGCGCCGGAAAAGACCGCCGCTGCCGAAGCCGATACCGCGGCCGAGGAACTGGTGGTCACCGGTTATCGCCGCTCGCTGCAGGTGGCCCTGGCCAACAAGCTGAACAGCGATCGCATCGTCGAATCGGTCAGCGCCGAAGACATCGGCCGCCTGCCCGACAACTCGATTGCCGATGCCATCGCCCGCCTGCCCGGCCTGACCACGCAGCGCCTGAACGGCCGCAGCCAGGTCATCTCCATCCGCGGCTTTGCACCGGATTTCTCCTCCACCCTGCTCAACGGCCGCGAACAGGTCACCAACGGTGACAACCGCTCGGTGGAATTCGATCAATATCCGGCCGAAGTCATCAACCAGGTGCTGGTGTATAAAACGCCGGATGCCAGCCTGGTGGCACAGGGCCTGTCGGGCACGGTCGATCTGCAGACCATCCGCCCGCTGTCCTATGGCAAGCAGGTCATCTCGGTCGGCGCGCGGTATGAATATACCGACAATGGCCGGCTGAACGCGGATTCCAAGCAGTTCGGCTGGCGCGGTTCGGCGCTGTATGTCGACCAGTTTGCCGATGGCAAGGTGGGCGTGCTGCTGGGCATCAGCCACATCGACAGCCCCACCCAGACCGAGCGCTTCAACGCCTGGGGTTATCCCAATGCCAATGCGTCCAACGTCGTCATCGGCGGTTCCAAATCCTATGTGGACAGCGTGCGCCTGCAGCGCACCGGCGTCACCGGCGCCCTGGAATTCAAGCCCGCCGAAGATCTGACGATCGCCTTTGATGGCTATTACAGCAAGTTCAAGGAAGATCAGGTGCTGCGTGGCATCGAACTGCCGCTGTTCTGGTCCGCCGCCCAGCTCGCCCCCGGCTTCCAGACCGCCAATGGCCTGGTCACCAATGGCACCTTCAATGGCGTCAAGGGCGTGGTGCGCAACGATCTGAACAAGAAGGAAGCCGATCTTTATTCCGGCGGCCTCAACATCAAGTGGGAAAATGATGATTGGCAGGTGATCGGCGATGCCAGCTATTCCGGCATCGACCGTTCGGAACTGGTGCTGGAAACCTATGCCGGGACCGGCCGCGGCCCGCTGGGCGCCACCGACGCGCTGGGCTTCACCATGACCGACCGCGGCGCCACCTTCCGCCCGACGCTGAATTATGGCGATTACAACCTGATCCGGCTGACCAGCCCGCAGGGTTGGGGCGGCGATGTCGCCAATCCCGGCGGCCAGCCGATCCGCGGCGGCCAGGATGGTTATTTCAATGATCGTCAGGTGACGGACGAGCTTTATGCCTTCCGCGCCCAGGTGGAACGCAAGCTGGAAGGCGCGATCAGCGGCATCCAGGCCGGCGTGAACTACACCAACCGCGAGAAGGAACTCACGCCGGATGAGTTCTTCCTGGGCCTGCGCGGCAACACCGATGGCCTGACCAGCGTTGCCATCCCCACCGATGCCCGGCTGGGCACCACCAACCTCAGCTTCCTCGGCCTGGGTCCGATGGTCAGCTATGATCCGCTCGCCCTGCTCAACAGCGGCATCTACAACCGGGTGCGCAACCCCAATGCCGATGTGAACACCAAGGGCTGGACGGTGCGCGAAAAGGTCTTCACCGGCTGGGTGATGGCCAAGATCAACGCCGATATCGGCGATGCCAAGCTGACCGGCAATGTCGGCGTGCAGGTGGTCAATGTCGACCAGAGCTCCACCGCGCTGGTGTCGTCCAACATCGGCAGCAGCATCGTTTCGACGGTGCGCACCGACGGCGCCAAATACACCGACGTGCTGCCGTCGGCCAACCTGTCGCTGCGCATGCCGGATGATGTGGTGGTGCGCCTGGGCGTGGCCCGCCAGATCGCCCGCCCGCGCATGGACGACATGCGCGCCGCCATCAATTACAACTTCAACCCGGCCCTGGGCCAGACCCCGGGCGTCACCCCGTGGGGCGGCGGCGGCGGCAACGCCCAGCTGCGGCCATGGCGTGCCAATGCCATCGATCTTTCGGTGGAAAAATATTTCGACGGCAAGGGCTACATCGCGCTCGCCGGCTTCTTCAAGGATCTGAAGAGCTATATCTTCGAAGTGGCGCAGCCGTTCAACTTCGCCGGCTTCCCGCTGCCGGCGGGCGTGCCGGAACCGCTCACCCGCCAGGGCTTTGTCACCCAGTGGGTCAA
Organism: uncultured Sandarakinorhabdus sp.; assembly: GCA_964535865.1. Lineage (GTDB taxonomy): Bacteria > Pseudomonadota > Alphaproteobacteria > Sphingomonadales > Sphingomonadaceae > Sandarakinorhabdus. The sequence goes on from CAZHTW010000001.1 coordinate 24,369, forward strand.
CGGCCAGGGCGGCCAGCTTTACGGCGCCGAACTGTCGGGCCAATTGCCCTTCTCCACCTTCACCACCGCGCTCGATGGCTTTGGCGTCAACGGCTCGGCGGCCTGGACCAAGAGCAAGGTGGCCCCGGCCCCCGGTGCCAATCCGGATGATCTGCCCGGCTATTCGCGCTGGGTGACCAACCTCACCGGCTATTATGAAAAGGGCGGCTTCTCGGCCCGAGCCTCGATGCGCACCCGTTCATCCTTCCAGGGCGAACTGCGCGGCTTTGGCGGCGGCAACCAGCGCCGCCGGGCCGATGGTGAGCTGATCCTCGACACGCAGATCAGCTATGAAATCCAGGGCGGCGCGCTGAAGGGCCTCACCCTCTTGGCCCAGGCGCAGAATCTCACCAACGAACCGTTCGTGACCTTCAACCCGGGCCGCCCGCAGGAAATCATCGACTATCAGGATTATGGTCGGCGCTTCCTGCTTGGCTTCAACTGGCGTTATTGATCGCACGATGCTGGCGGCCGGCCTTGGTTTCCCCTTGGCCGGCCGCCTTTTTCATGCGCAAAAGCCGTGATGCCGGATCAACCTTTCCAGACGCTGGTCATCGCCGGTGGCGGCACGGCCGGCTGGATGACAGCCGCCGCGCTGGCCCGTTTTTGCGGGCCGGGCTGGCAGGTGGTGCTGGTGGAATCCGATGCCATCGGCACGGTGGGGGTGGGCGAAGCCACCATCCCGCAGATCCGGCTGTTCAATGCCGGGCTGGGGATTGATGAAGCCGATTTCCTCAGCCACACGCAGGGCACGCTGAAGCTCGGCATCGAATTTGTCGATTGGTGGCAGCCCGGCCAGCGTTACATGCACAATTTTGGCGAGGTGGGGCGGGGTCTTGGTGTGGTGCCCTTCCACCATTGGTGGGCCGCTGCCCGCGCCGCCGGGGTGGCCGATGATTATGGCCAGTACAGCCTGAATGAACGCGCCGCCCGCGCCGGCCGCTTTGCGCCGTTCGGCGGCGACACCACCCTGCCGCCCCTGGTGTGGGCCTATCATTTCGATGCCGGCCTCTATGCCGCCTATCTGCGCCGCCATGCCGAAGCGCGCGGTGTGGTCCGCCACGAAGGCCGCATCGCCAGGGTGGAAACGCAGGGTGAGACCATCGTGGCCCTGCACATGGATGATGGCCGCCGCATCACCGGCGATCTGTTCATCGATTGCTCCGGTTTCCGCAGCCTGTTGCTCGGCGAAACCCTGGGCAGCGGCTGGCACGACTGGTCGCACTGGCTGCCGTGTGACAGCGCGGTGGCAGTGCCCTGCGCGCATGCCGATGGCGTGGGTCTGACGCCCTATACCCGCAGCACGGCGCGCGCCGCCGGATGGCAATGGCGCATTCCGTTGCAACACCGCATCGGCAACGGCCATGTGTTTTCGTCGGCCCATCTCAGCGCGGATGAAGCCACCGCCACATTGCTGGCCAATCTGGATGGCCCGGCGCTGGCCGAACCACGGACCTTGCGCTTTCAGGCCGGGCGGCGCGACCGGGTGTGGATCGGCAACTGCATGGCGCTGGGGCTGGCGGCGGGCTTTCTGGAGCCGCTGGAATCCACCTCCATCCACCTGATCCAGTCCGGCATTGCCCGCTTGCTGGCGCTGCTGCCCGGCGATGCGGCGGCCCTGCCGGCGCTGGCCGCCGAAGCCAACCGCCAGGCCGCGCGCGAGATGGAGTGGATCCGCGATTTCATCATCCTGCACTACAAGGCCACGGCGCGGGCCGACACGCCCTTCTGGGCCCAGGTGCAGGCGATGGATGTGCCGCCGGACCTGGCGGAACGGATGGCGCTGTTCCGCCAGACCGGCCACATCCGCCGCGACCATGATGAGCTGTTCACCGAACTGGCCTGGGCGCAGGTGCTGATCGGGCAGGGGTGCACGCCGCACCGCCCCCATCCGCTCACCGCCGGCATCGGCCGCGATGATCTGGCCGGGTTCATGGGCCTGCTGGATCGGGCCATCACCGCCGGCGCCGCCGCGCTGCCCGGCCATGGCGACTGGCTGGCCCAACATGCCGCCGCACGGGAGACATGATCATGATCCGCACCCTGGCCACCGCCTTGATGCTTGCGGCCACAATTGCCGCACATGCGGCCACCAAAGCCCCGGTTTTGGCCACCAGCCTGCCCGATCCAGCGGTTTTGGCCGCCGTTCGGGCACGCCCGCCGCAGGATGAGCTGATCTATTTCCTGCTGCCCGACCGCTTCGCCAATGGCGATCTCACCAACGATCGCGGCGGCATCACCGGCGGGCGGCTGCAGACCGGCTTTGACCCCACCTCAAAGGCGTTCTTCAACGGCGGAGACATCGCCGGCATCATCCAGAAACTTGATTATATCCAAGGGCTTGGTGCCACCGCCGTGTGGCTGGCCCCGGTGTTTGCCAACAAGCCGGTGCAAGGTGGACCGGGCCAGGAATCGGCGGGATACCACGGTTACTGGATCACCGATTTCACCCGGGTCGATCCCCATCTGGGCAGCAACGCCGATCTGAAGCGCCTGGTCGACGCGGCCCACGCAAGGGGCATGAAGGTCTATCTCGATATCGTCACCAACCACACCGCCGACGTGATCCAGTATCGGGAATGTGTTGACAAACCATGCGCTTACCGCAGCCGGGCCGACTATCCCTACAGCCGGCAGGGCGGCATTTCCGGCGCCGAGATCAACCCTGGCTTCGCCGGCGACCACATCGCCACCGCCGAAAACTGGGCCAAGCTGACCCGACCGGATTTTGCCTATTCGCCCTTCGTGCCCGCCGGGCAGGAACGCGCCAAAACCCCGGCCTGGCTGAACGATCCCATCTTCTACCACAACCGCGGCGAAAGTAATTTTCGCAACGAATCCAGCCAGTTCGGGGATTTTGTCAGCCTGGATGATCTGGCGACCGAACACCCGCGCGTGGTGGCTGGCATGATCGAAATCTATGGCGACTGGATCGACCGGCTGGGCATCGATGGCTATCGCATCGATACCGCCCAACATGTGAATCCCCAGTTCTGGCAAGCCTTTGTGCCGGCCATGCAGGCCCGCGCCAGGGCCGCAGGCATCCCCCATTTCCACATCTTCGGCGAAGTTTCCATCGACGAGGTCGATGTGGGCCGCCTCGCCCGCAACAGCATCATCAGCGGCATGGACAATGTGCTGGATTTCGCCCTGACCAACGCCGCCATGCAGACCATCGCCGGCGCAGCCCCCACATCGGTGCTGGCACGGTTGTTCGCCGATGATGTGCTCTACCGCCAAGGGGAGGCCACCGCGGGCACCAATGCCAGCTTCATCAGCAACCATGATGGCGGCCGTTTTGCCTGGTTCGTGCGCCGCGCCAACCCGCAGATCGGCATGGTCGAACTGGCCCAGCGCACGCTGCTGGCCCATGCACTTCTGCTGTTTTCTCGTGGTGTGCCAACGCTTTATGCCGGGGACGAACAGGGATTCATCGGCACCGGCAATGATCAGAGCGCCCGCCAGCCACTGTTCGCCAGCCAGGTTCCCGAATATCGCGCCATGCAGCGGCTGGCCACGACCGCCGGGCATGGGGTGGACAGTTACGATCCCAAACACCCGTTTTACCGCGCCATCAAGGCGATGGCGGCGGTGCGCGCCGCCGATCCGCGCCTGCGCCACGGCCAGACCATCGTGCGTGCTGCCGGCGACGCGCCGGGCCTGTTTGCCTTTTCCCGCCGATTGCCCGGCCGGGCAGGCGAGACTGTGGTGGTGATGAACACCGCCAACACCCCCCTTACCGCCAATGTGATGGTCGATCCGGCCAGCATCGCCTGGGCCAGCCGGCTGGGCAGTTGCCCCGCCACGGCCGCAGCGCCGGGCACCATGGCGATCAGCCTGCCGCCATTGGGGGTGGCGGTGTGCAGCAGTGACGAAGGTGCACGATAATGCCTGATGCCGCCCAATCCCTGCCCGAAGCCCAAACCGCCACCGCGGCGCCGTGGTGGCTGGGGGCCAGCATCTATCAAATTTATCCGCGCAGCTTTCTGGACAGCAATGGCGATGGCATCGGCGATCTGCCCGGCATCACCGCCCGGCTGGATCATGTTGCCTCCCTTAATGTCGATGCGATCTGGCTGTCGCCCTTCTTCACCTCGCCGATGCGGGATTTTGGCTATGATGTAGCCGATTATCGCGGCGTTGATCCGATCTTTGGCACGCTGGCCGATTTTGATGCGCTGATTGCCCGCGCCCATTCGCTGGGCCTGAAGGTGATCATCGATCAGGTGTGGAGCCACACATCCGATCAACATGCCTGGTTTCAGGAAAGCCGGCAGAGCCGCACCAACCCCAAGGCCGATTGGTATGTGTGGGCCGATGCCAAGCCGGATGGCACCCCGCCATCCAACTGGCAATCGGTGTTCGGCGGCCCGGCCTGGACCTGGGACGCCCGGCGACAGCAATATCACCTGCACAACTTCCTGAATTCGCAGCCTGATCTCAACGTGCACAACCCCGCGGTTCAGGATGCGATCCTGGATGTGGCGCGGTTTTGGCTGGATCGCGGCGTTGATGGCTTCCGCATCGATGCGATCAATTTTTCGATGCACGATCCGCAATTGCGCGACAATCCGCCAGCCAGCGGCAACCACAAGCGCACCCGCCCGTTCGATTTCCAGCGCCGCATCCACAACATGTCCCACCCCGATATCCCGGGCTTTCTGGAACGGGTGGCCAGCGTGATGGCGGAGTATCCGGGCCGCTTCACCGTGGCCGAAGTGGGCGGCGACGAGGCGATTGCCGAAATGCACGCCTTCACCGCCGGTAGCAAACGGCTGAACTCGGCCTATGGCTTCAACTTCCTCTATGGCGAGGCGCTGACACCGCGGTTGGTGGCCGATGCGCTGGCAGAATGGCCAGAAACGCCGGGCACCGGGTGGCCCAGTTGGGCCTTTTCCAACCACGACGCGCCGCGTGCCGCCAGCCGCTGGCACGGGGCCTGGGATCATGATGACTATGCCCGGCTGATCATGCTGCTGCTGGTGGCCCTGCGCGGCAACATCTTCCTTTATTATGGTGAAGAATTGGGCCTCACCCAGGCTGAGATCGGCTTTGACGATCTGCAGGATCCCGAGGCCATCGCCAACTGGCCGCTCACCCTGGGCCGTGATGGCGCCCGCACCCCGATGCCCTGGGCTGCCGATCTGCCCCAGGCCGGCTTTTCCACCGCCAAGCCCTGGCTGCCACTGGGCGCCGACCATGCGGCGCGGGCGGTGAACCGTCAGCAGGACGATCCCCACGCCATGCTGCACTGGACCCGCCAGTTGATGGCCCTGCGCCAGCAGCAACCGGCCCTCAAGCGCGGCAGCGCCGATGTGGCCGTGGCCGCTGGTGATCTGCTCATCCTGCACCGCACGCTGGGCAATGAACGGTTGGTCTGCGCCTTCAACCTCGGAGCCGAGCCCATTGCCGTCGATCTGGCCATTGCCGCTCCCCTTGCCAGCCATGGCGGTGCCAGCGCCCGGCTGTTGCCGCCTTTTTCGGGATTCATCGCACCATGCGCCTGATCCTCACGCTGCTCGCGCTGCTGTTCGCTCTTCCGGCACGTGCCGAACCGGTGCTGCGCTCCCCCGATGGCCGCACCGAAGTGCGCATCAGCGGCGACGGCGATGGCCGCCTCTATTGGCAGGCCAACCGGGATGGCAAACCACTGATCAGCGCCTCGCCACTGGGCTTCATCCTCGCCGATGCGCCCAAGCTGGACCGCAAGCTGGCCATCACTGGTGAAGACCGCGCCAGCCGCGACAGCAGCTGGGATCAGCCCTGGGGCGAGCGCGCCAAGGTGCGCGACCAGCACAACGAATTGGTGCTGCACATCGCCGAAACCAGTGTGCTGAAACGCCGTTTCGATCTGGTTATCCGCGCCTTCAACGATGGCATCGCCCTGCGCTATGCCTTTCCCGAGCAGCCGAACCTGAAATCCCTGCGCATCGTGGCAGAACTCACTGAATTCCGCATTGCTGAGGCCGCGGGCGGCAAGGCCTGGTGGATTCCGGCGCTGGAGTGGAACCGCGAGGAGTATCTTTATCGCGCCACCGGCATCACCGAAGTTGGCCTGGCGCAAACGCCGATGACGATGCGCACTGCCAGCGGCACCTGGCTTTCCATCCATGAAGCCGCGCTGATCGATTATGCCGGCATGAACCTGCAACCCGCCGGCAATGGCGTGTTCCGCGCCGCGCTCACGCCGTCGGCCGGTGGGCCGGCGGTGGTGGTGGCCGCGCCCTTTGCCACCCCTTGGCGGGTGGTGATGATCGGCGACAGTGCCCCGGTTCTGGCCAACGCCAGCCTCATCCTCAACCTCAACGAACCCAACAGGCTGGGCGACGTGTCGTGGGTCCGCCCTTGCAAATATGCCGGCATCTGGTGGTCCATGCATCTTGAGACCGAAAGCTGGGCCACCGGGCCCAAGCATGGCGCCACCACTGCCAACACGGTGAAAATGATCGACTGGGCCGCGGCCAATGGCCTGTGCGGTTTGCTGATTGAAGGCTGGAACCTGGGCTGGGATGGCGACTGGTTTGCCAACGGCTGGGATTTCCGCTTTTCTCAGCCGACGCCCGATTTCGACATGACAGCCATCGCCGCCCACGCGAAGAAGAAGGGCATCGGCCTGATCGGCCACCATGAAACCAGTGGCAATCTCGCCAATTATGAGGCGCAGCTGGATGCGGGCATGGCCTATTATGCCCGGAACGGCGTGACGATGGTCAAGACCGGCTATGTCGCCGATGCCGGCGGCCTGCAGGTGACTGCGCCAATGCCCAAGGATGGAATCTTGGGCACGGACATGAACGGCCAGCCGCGCGCCATCACCTATGAATGGCACGAGGGCCAGGCCAGTGCCCGCCACCATGTGAAGGTGCTGGAAGCCGCCGCCAAACAGCGCATCGCCGTCAACGCACACGAACCGATCAAGGACACCGGGCTCAGGCGCACCTTCCCCAATTGGGTGAGTCGCGAAGGCGCGCGCGGCATGGAGTTCAACGCCTGGGGCAACCCCAACAACGGACCGGAACACGAGGCGACCCTGGCCTTCACCCGCCTGCTCGCCGGGCCGATGGATTATACGCCGGGCATCGTCTCGCTGCTGGGCCGCGGCCAGAAAATCCCCTCCACGCTGGCCAAGCAACTGGCGTTGTATGTGACCATCTACTCCCCCCTGCAGATGGTCGCCGATCTGCCCGAGAATTATGCCAAGGCGCCCAAGGCGGCGATGGACTTCATCCGCGCCGTGCCGGTGGACTGGCAGGAATCGGTGACGCTGGCCGGCGAACCTGGCAGCCATGTCGTCACCGCCCGGCAACGGCGCGGTGGCGCGGATTGGTGGCTGGGCGCAGCCGGCGGCAAGGTGGCGGTGGATGCAGACGTGCCGCTCAGCTTTCTCACCCCCGGCACACGCTATCGCCTCACCCTGTGGCGTGACGGCCCGGCGGCCGATGCCAACCCGCATGATCTGGCGGTCGAAACCCGCACGGTGACCAACACCGACCGGCTGGCCCTGCATCTGGCCAGCGGCGGCGGCGGCGCGGCGGCGCGGTTCGAGCCAATCCAATGATCAGCCGGCGCGCTCTGCTGGCCGGCGGCGCTGCACTGGCGGCTGCGCCGGGCCTGGCGCGCGAATCGATCCAGTTCACCCGCCATCCGAACATCACGGCGCCCGGCCTGATGCCGCGTCATGTCGATGTGTGGGTGCCGCCCGATGCCCCGGCTGGCCAGCCGCTGCCACTGCTGCTGATGCATGATGGCCAGAATCTGTTTGAGCCGGCCTCGGCCTATGGCGGCGTGACCTGGGGCGTCGCCGAAACCATCATGGCCGGTATGGCGGCCGGCACCTTGCCGCCGATGATCGTGGCAGGCGTGTGGAACACAGGCACGCAGCGTTGGGGCGATTATGTGCCGGCCGATCTGATGGCGCGGTTGCCGGGCTCGCTCGCTGCACGGTTCAACCAGGCCGGCGGTGGCCCGTCGCGCTCGGCGGCCTATCTGGGCCTGTTGGCCGATCAGGTGCTGCCGCTGCTGCGACAGAATTATGATATTTCTCCGCAAAAGGCGGTGATCGCCGGCTCCTCGATGGGCGGGCTCGCCTCCCTGAACGCCTTGATGGAGCGGCCCGATCTGTTCCGCGCTGCCGGCTGCCTGTCCACCCACTGGCCGGTGCTGGCGCTCCAGCCCGAGCCGCAGGCCGGTGAGGTGCCGGCAATCCAGGCGGCCATCGCCGGCTGGATTCGCGATCGGCTCGGTCCGCCCGCCGGCCGGCGCCTGTGGCTGGACCATGGCGATCAGGGGCTGGACCAATTTTATGCCCCGTTCCAGGCCGTGGCCGACAAGGCGCTGCTTGCTGCCGGCTGGCGCATCAATGGCAATTTGGGGCAGGATGCCGTATCGCGCGCGTTCCCCGGCACAGGCCATAACGAGGCCAGCTGGGCTGCAAGGCTTGCGTTAACGTTCACATTCCTGTTCAAAGGTCTCGCATGACCGTCGCCACCTCTTTGTTGCTGTTCGGTGCCACCGGCGATCTGTCGCGCCGCATGCTGCTGCCTTCGCTGTTTGGCCTGTCGGCCGATGGCCTGCTCCACCCGGATCTCAGGATCATCGGCACGGCCCGTTCGGGGCTGGATACGGCCGCGTTCCGCGCCATGGCTGCCAAGGCCCTGGAACAGTTTCTCGAACCCGAACGCCGCCCAGCCGCAGCCGTCGCCACCTTCCTTGATCGCCTCGCCTACGTCCCGCTGGACGCCAACCAGCCCGAAGGCTTTTCGGCGCTGGCCGCCGAAGTGGGCGATCCGTGCCGGCTGGCGATCTTTCTTTCAACCGCCCCCAGCCTGTTCGGCCCGACCATCGCCGGGTTGGCTGGAGCCGGCCTGGCCTGTGCCGGCGCCCGCCTCGCGCTGGAAAAGCCCCTTGGCCATGATCTGGCCAGCAGCTGCGCCATCAACGATGCCGTCGCCAGCGCCTATCCGGAAAGCCAGATCTTCCGCATCGATCATTATCTGGGCAAGGAAACCGTTCAGAATCTGCTCGCGCTGCGCTTTGGCAACATCTTGTTCGAACCGCTGTGGAACGCAGCCGGCATCGATCATGTGCAGATCAGCGTGGGCGAAACCGTCGGCCTTGAATCGCGCGCCGATTATTATGACGGCATGGGCGCCCTGCGTGACATGGTGCAGAACCACATGCTGCAACTGCTGGCACTGGTGGCTATGGAACCGCCAGCCCGGCTCGATCCGGCCGCTGTACGTGATGAAAAGGTGAAGGTGTTGCGGTCGCTGCGCCCGATCACCGGCCGCGAAGTCGAAAGCCACAGCGTTCGCGGCCAGTATGGCGCGGGTTCCAGCGGCGGCCAGCCGGTGAAGGCCTATGCCGAGGAACTGGGCCGCGCATCGAACACCGAAACCTTCGTGGCCTTGAAGGCCCATGTCGACAATTGGCGCTGGAAGGGCGTGCCCTTCTATCTGCGCACCGGCAAGCGCCTGCCTGAACGGGTGAGCGAGATCATCGTGCAGTTCCGGCCCGTGCCGCACAGCATGTTCGGCGATGCGGCGATGAAGCCCAACAAGCTGATCATCTCGATCCAGCCCGACGAAAATGTTGGCCTGCAGATGATGGCCAAGGTGCCGGGCCTGGATCGCGACGGCCTGAAGCTGCGCGCTGTGCCGCTGGATATCGGCATGAAAAACGCCTTTGCCGATGTGCGCCGCCGCATTGCCTATGAACGGCTGCTGCTCGACCTTGTCGAGGGCCGGCAGACCCTGTTTGTCCGCCGCGACGAGGTGGAAGCGCAATGGACCTGGATTGATGCGATCCGGGCGGGCTGGGCAGAAACCGGGATGATGGTGAAGCCCTATGCCGCCGGGACCTGGGGCCCATCGGCGGCGATTGGCTTGACCGAACGTGATGGGGTGAGCTGGCATGACTGAACTGGTCGCGGCCGACATTGGCGGCACCCACGCCCGCTTTGCGCTGGCCCGGCTTGATGGCGCCGGCCATGTGGTTCAGCTGGACGAACCCACAGTGCTGCGCTGCGCCGATCATGCGTCACTGCAGATGGCGTGGGAGGCTTTTGGCGCCAGTTTGGGCCGGCCCTTGCCGCGCGCCGCCGCCATCGCCGTGGCCGCCCCGGTGGTGGGCGAAGAGTTGAAGCTCACCAACAACCCCTGGGTGATCCGCCCGGCGCTGGTGAATGAAAAGCTCGGCCTTGATGCCCATGTGCTGGTCAATGATTTCGAAGCGGTGGCCTATGCCGTTGGCGCCTGCGGGCCCGACCAGTTCCGCCATCTGTGTGGCCCCGATCAGCCGCTGCCGGATCTCGGCACCATATCGGTGCTTGGCCCCGGCACCGGGCTGGGCGTTGGCCTGTTGGTGAAGAACGGCGGCACCGATTGGCAGGTGCTCCCCACCGAAGGCAGCCATGGCGATTTTTCCCCAGTTGACAGCCTGGAAGACGCGATACTGGCGCATTTCCGCCGCCGCTTTGTCCGGGTTTCGGCCGAACGGGTGATCTCTGGCCCTGGCCTGGCCGATATCCACGCCGCGCTGGCCGCCCTGGAAGATCGCGCCATCCAGCCGATGGACGACAAGACGCTATGGACCCTCGCCCTGAGCGGCGAAGACAGCCTGGCCACCGCCGCGCTTGACCGCTTCTGCCTGGCGCTGGGCAGTTTTGCCGGCAACATCGCGCTGGCGCACGGGGCGGGCGGCGTGGTGATCGGCGGCGGGCTGGGCGCGCGCCTGGCCGATCTTCTGCCCAAATCCGGCTTTGCCGGACGCTTTGCCGCCAAGGGCCGCTTTGAAAATCTGATGCGCAGCCTGCCGGTGAAGCTGATCACCCATCCACAGCCCGGCCTTTATGGCGCAGCGGCGGCCTTTGCCCGCAAACAAAGTGTGAGAACCGCATGACCATCGACGAGATCATGGGCCTGGCCCCAGTCATACCGGTGCTGGTGGTGGATGATGTCGCCCACGCCGTCCCGTTGGCGCAGGCGCTGGTGGCCGGCGGCCTGCCGGTGCTGGAGGTGACGCTGCGCACGGCAGCAGCACTCGACGTGATCCGCGCCATGGCCAGCGTCCCGGGCGCCGTGGTGGGTGCCGGCACCGTGCTGTCGCCTCAGGATCTGGCGCTTGCCGCCGATGCCGGCGCGCGCTTCATTGTCTCGCCCGGCCTGTCTGAACCCCTGGGCGCGGCGGCCCGCGCCAGCGGCCTGCCGTTCCTGCCCGGTGTCGCCACCGCCAGCGACATCATCCGCGCGCTGGATCAGGGCTTCAACCGCCTGAAATTCTTCCCTGCCACCGCCAACGGCGGCCTGCCCGCGTTGAAAGCCATGGCATCGGTGTTCGGGCAGGTGCGTTTCTGTCCCACCGGCGGCATCACCGAAGCCAGCGCCCCCGATTGGCTGGCAGAGCCGGCCGTGGCCTGCGTGGGTGGCAGCTGGATCGCCAAGCGCGGGGAAATGGATTGGGCCACCATCACCGCCCGCGCCCGGGCGGCCGCGGCGCTCAAGCCGGCGGCCTGATCCGAGAGCACCACACCCCGGCCAGCAGCAGCGCCGGCACCGCCAGTGCCGCCAGAGTCCACAGGCTGCCGGCCAGCAACAGCCGCGTGGCCAACGCCAGGCAGCCCAGCACGAGAAATTCGCCCAGCGCCATCAATAGCGAGGATCGATAGCGTTCGCGAAAGGCGCTGCGCCTGGCTGGCGGGCGGGTCCACAATTGCATGGCAGCCGTGGCCAGGCCGGCAGCCAGCGCCATCGGCAGCATCAGGGCGGCGGCCAAAGGCGCTCGCACCACCACCAGCGCCGCCAGGGCCAGCACCAGCAGCAACGGCGGCACCAACGCCGCGCCCAGCTTGGCGATCAGCACCTGCCGCGCCGGCAACGGCGCACTGGCGATCAGATCGGGTGCGTCTTCGGCAGCGATCACCAGCCAGGCCAGCGACGACGCCAGCGCCCCGCCCACAAACACACCAGCCGCCGCCAGCCGCTGCGCCGTAACCTGCCCGCCGGTGAACAGCAGGGCCACCACCGGCACCATGAACACCAGTTGCTGGCCAATCTGGGCCACCAGTTCGGGATCGCGCGCCAGCAACCGCCATTCTTTCCTGAACATCACCACCAGCGGGCTGCCGCCGAACCGCGCCGTCCCGCCCTGCTGCTCAGCCACCGGGGCCGGGGCCGCCTCCAACCGGCTGGCCGCCAGCCCGGCTGCAACACGGACCGCCAGAACGGCCAGCGCCAGCAGCAGCAGCAGTGGCACGCCATCGCCAAACAGCGCCCGCGCCGGTACATCCAGCGGCCACGGCGGCGGCTGTTCCAGCGCGGCGAGCCGCGCGGCAAACCAGCCCGGCGCGAAATTCGGCGCCTGACCCAGCACAAACATGCCGGCGCCCAGCAGCACGCCGGTGAGTTGCGCTGCCAGCCGCGCCCGTGCCGGTCCCAGCACGCGATCAAGCCCGGCCGCGATGATCAGCGCAGCCGCAGTGGCCAGCACGGCAATCGCCGCCACCACCAAGGGCCCGGCCAGCCAGCGCCAATGGCCCAGCAGCGCCGACGTGACGAAGAACGGCGCGGTGAGCATCACAAAGGGCAACGCCACCAACGCCTGGATGCTGGCGATGCGGGCGGTGATGGCGCGGGCCGCCGGGATGGGCGCCGTGAGCAGCAGCTCCAGTTCCGCCCGGTCACGGCCCATGCGCAGCACATGGGCATAGGCGGAACTGAGCATCACCAGGCCCATGCCGGCCAGCACGGCAGCGATCTGGCCCAACGCCGCCACCGGCAGCATCGGCGCACCGCGATGGCGCAAGGCAAGGAACACCCCGCCCACCAGCGGCAGGATGGCCAGCACGATGATCAGCACCAGCCGCGCCCGCTGTCCGGCCTGCCCGCGCGCCTTGAGGCGGACATCGTGGAACACCAGCCACGGCAGACTGGCAGCCGGCAGCAGGCCGCCGCTCATGCCGCTGCCAGCGCCAGAAACACGTCTTCCAAAGTGCTGCCTTCGCCATGCCCGGCAGCCAGTTCGGCCATGGTGCCTTGCGCCACCAGCCGACCGGTGCGGATGATGCCCATGCGGCTGGCCATGCGTTCGGCCACTTCCAAAATGTGGGTGGTGATGATCACCGTGGCCCCGGCGGCGACGATCTCGATCAGCATGTCCTTCACCACCCGCGCCGAGGCGGCATCCAGCCCGGTGAGCGGCTCATCAAGGATCAGCAGGCGCGGGGCGTGGATCAACGCCCCGGCCAGCGCCAGTTTCTGCTTCATGCCACGCGAAAATCCCTCACAGCGGGCGTCGCGCTTGTCAGCCAGGCCCAGCCGGGCCAGCAATTGTTCCGCCCGCTGCGATGCCACATCGGCCGGCACCCGCCACAGGCCAGCGATGAACGCGAGATACTCCGTCGCGGTCAACTTGTCATACAACAGCGGCTCATCGGGCAGCCAGGCCAGCATCTGCTTGGCGGCGATCGGATCAGCCAGCGCATCGACGCCAAACACGTGGATGCTGCCAGCATCGGGCCGCGCCAGCCCGGTGACCATGCGCAGCGTGGTTGTCTTGCCGGCACCATTGGGGCCGAGCAGCGCATAAATCTCACCCGCAGCCACCGCCAGGTCCAGCCCGTCCACCGCCGCCACGCCGGCAAAGGCCTTGAACAGGCCTTTCACCTCCAGCGCAGGAGTATCAACCGGCAGATTCGCGTGCATGACGTGCACGTTAACAAAGCCGGCTGCGTCTGGCGATGAACGGCCATTAACCCGTTTTTCGGGGCACGCAATTTGGGGGGTTGAGCGAAGCGACTTCCCGGTGGAAGCTGCGGCACAATGATGCTGGGGAGAATGAAGATGACACGCAGGCTTCTGCCGGTTTCGGCGCTGGTGCTGGCCATGGCCACCGGGGCCAGCCACGCCAAGATGATCCATGTCGGCCCTGGCGGCAACGCCCAGGAAAAGTTGCAGACCGCCTTCATCGAAGCCGCACCCGGTGACACGATCCACATCGCCGCCGGTCGCTACAGCCTCGCCGACGGCCTGTCGCTGGATGTGGACAATGTCACCATCAAGGGCGACGGGCCGGGGGCGACCATATTGGATTTCACCGCGCAAAAGGGCTCGGGCGAAGGGGTGCTGATCACATCGGATGCGGTGGTGGTCCGCGATCTGGCCGTGCAGAACCCGGCTGGCAATGGCATCAAATCCAAGGGCAGCGACGGCATCGCGCTGGTCAACATACTGGTGGAATGGACCGGCGGGCCGAAATCCACCAACGGCGCTTATGGGCTTTATCCGGTCAGCTCCAAGAATGTGCTGATCGATCGCAGCATCGTGAAGGGCGCGTCGGACGCCGGGATCTATGTCGGCCAGTCGCAGAACATCATCGTGCGGAACAGCCGCGCCGAAATGAACGTGGCGGGCATCGAGATCGAGAACAGCTATGATGCCGACGTGATCGGCAACACCGCCACCAACAATGCCGGCGGGATCCTGGTGTTCGATCTGCCCGATCTGCCGCAACAGGGCGGCCGCAATGTGCGCATCACCGGCAATCAGGTGCTGGCCAACAACCATGTGAACTTTGCCGCGCCCGGCAATATCGTGGCGGGCGTGCCATCGGGCACCGGCATCATGGTGATGGCCAACGAACAGGTGCTGGTGAGTGGCAATCATGTCATGGGTAACAACGGCAATGGCGTGATGATCGTGGCCTACACACAAGCCTTTGCCGACAAAGCCTATAACCCGCTGCCGCGTGGCGTTACCGTGGCCGGCAATCATTTCATGACCAATGGCACCGCCCCAGCCTTCCCCGGCGGCAAGGCGATCGCCGCCGCGATGGGCGGCACGCTGCCACCGGTTATGTGGGACGGGATCACCCGCTATGCCGTGCCGGGCGGCGGGCCGGAGCGCACCGCCAATGGCGGCATCCAAAGCGATGCGCCAGGGATCACGCTCAACCTTGGCGTGCAAGGCACTCCGTCCAGCGCGGCCAAACCCGCGCCATTGCCGCTGTTCACGATCCCCCTGGCTCCCCGCGCCGCCATCGTGCTGCCGGCAGCGCTGGAGGCGCGGGCCAAGTGAAGCGCGCGCTGTTGGCGGTTCTGCTGATCGGTGCTGCGCCGGCGCCACAGGTGAACCGCGATCTGCTGATGGCCAGCGATGCCCCGCGCCTTGCCGATTATGGCCTGTTCGATGCCGCCGGCCGACCGGCGCCGGGGGTGGTGCCCTATACGCTCAACACCCCGCTGTTTTCCGACGGAGCGGAAAAGGCGCGGTTCGTCTGGCTGCCGCCCGGCCGCCGCGCCGATTATCGCGCCAGCGGCGCGCTGGCCTTTCCGGTTGGCACGGTGCTGGTGAAACGCTTTGCCTTTCCCGCCGATGCCCGCGCGCCTGGCATCAATCTCACCCCCATCGAAACCCGCCTGCTGATCCACCGCCCGGCCGGCTGGGTCGCGCTGTCCTATGTGGAGGAAGACGGGCAGGCCGTGCTGAAACGCGCCGGCAAGCGCGTCGCCGTTTCGCAGATCGGCGCGGACGGCAAGCCGATGACCATCGATTATGCCGTGCCCAACCAGAATCAGTGCAAGACCTGCCACCAATCGGGTGAAGCCATCACGCCGATCGGGCCCACCCCCGGCAATCTCAACGATGGCAAGCAACTGCTGCAATGGCAGACCAGCGGCCGGCTCGCCGGGCTGCCGGTGGCCGGCGTGCCACGCCTGGCGCGCTGGGATGATGCCGCGGAGACATTGGAGGCCCGCGCCCGCGCCTATCTTGCGGTCAATTGCGGCCATTGCCACAACCGCGCCGGCTTTGCCTCCAACTCCGGCCTGTGGCTCGATCCCGGTGAGGCAGACCCGGCGCATCTGGGCATCAACAAGCGGCCGGTGGCGGCCGGGCGCGGATCGGGCGGGTTCAGCTTTTCGATCGCGCCGGGCCAACCCGATCAGTCGATCCTGCTGCACCGCATGCTGTCATCGGAACCCGGCATCATGATGCCACAGTTTGGCCGCAGCCTGATTCATGGCGAAGGCGTCGCGCTGATCCGCAACTGGATTGCTGCTATGCCCGGTCCAGCTGGCGCAGGGCCGGCAACAGCAACAGCACAGTCAACCCACTGAGCGCCAGCACCGGCACCGCGCCCAGCCCGGCACCAATGGCCGCCCCGGCCCCCAAAACAGCGCCCACCTGAAACAGACTGTTGATGATGTTGTTGGCGGCAATGGCGCTGGCGCGCTTTTGCGCCGGCCCCGCCGTTTGCAGCACGCCATAGAGTGGCACCGAAAACACCCCGCCAGCCAGCGCCAGAACGAACAGATCGGCCAGCACCCGCCATCCGGCAGGATTGGCAAAGAACAGGGCCATATCCTTGGACTCATTGCCCACGGCCGGCACGCTGAACCACAGATCGCCGCCGGCCAGCGCCATCACCAGCCCGGCCCCGGCACACAGGCGCGTGCTGATCCGGCCTTTCAGCCAGCGGCCAACCACGATCGATCCCAGCGCGATGCCCACCGAAAAAGCCGCCAGGAACAAGGTGGCCACCGCTTCGGTGCCACCCATGACATTGCGGGCCATCGGCACGAACTGGCTGGTATAGATCGCACCCAGCGCCCAGAACCAGCTGATCGCCAGCGTCGCCACCAGCAGCCGGCGGTTGCCAAAGGCGGTGGCGAGCGCCGCCCGACTCGTGGCAAGCGGGTTCCAGTTGATCGGCCGGCCCGGCTGTTCGGGCGGCGCCGGCGCAATGGCGCGCGCGGCCAACCAGCCGATGCCGGCCAGCACCAGCGTGATCGGCCCCACCGCCGCCGTTGCCAGCAGGCCGCCCGCCACCTGGCCCAACAATATGGCAACAAAGGTCGCTGCCTCAACCAGGCCGGTGCCGGCGATCAGTTCGCCTTCGCGCAGATGCTGGGGCAGGATGGCATATTTCACCGGCCCGAACAGGGTGGAATGGCAACCCATCAGAAACACCACCGCCAGCGCCAGATTGATCGATCCCAGCGCCAGTGCCAGCCAGCCCAGCGCCATGAAGCCAATTTCCATCAACTTCACCAGCCGGCAGATCGCCGCCTTGTCACGCCGGTCGGCCAGGCTGCCGGCCAGGCCCGAGAACAGGAAGAAGGGCGCGATGAACAGGCCGGCGGCCGTGGTGGCCAGCAGGGCGGCTGCCTTGGGATCGGCCGCCGCCAGATCATAGGCGACGATGAACACCAGCGCGGTGCGGAACAGATTGTCGTTGAACGCACCCAAAAGCTGGGTGACAAACAGGGGGCCAAAGCGCCGCGTGGCAAGAAGCGTCCACATCTGGCATTGGGCATGCCTGTTTGCCTTGCCGCCGTCCAGAGTCGCGGCAAAGAATGTTTTTTGGGTCAGGGAGTTGAAACTGGTGCCACGTGGTCGGCGCAATGATGATTGGGGCTTCCCGCGCTGGCGTGATTACAGCAGCAGCGGGGCGGCAGCCAATGTGCGCCTGTGCGATCGCCATGGCTGCACCAATGCCGGCAATTGCCCGGCGCCCAAGGCTCCCAACAGCCCGGAACGCTGGTGGTTCTGCCAGGAACATGCTGCCGAATATAATGCCGGCTGGGATTATTTCCGTGGCCTGACCCCTGAAGAAGCCGCCGCCCGCGAACAATCCGAAGCCGGCCAGCGCGAGTACACAAGGACCAAACATTGGCAATGGGGCCATGAAGGCGATGGCAGCCGCAGCCGCGCCGAGCTGGATGCGCTGAAACTGCTGGGGCTGGACACGGATGCCGACATGAAAACCATCCGTGCCGCCTGGCGCAGCGCCGCCAAGGCCAGCCACCCCGACGTGGCCGGCAATGGTGCGGATGCCGCCGATCGGTTTCGTGCCGTGCAGGCAGCCTGGGACGTGCTGTCGGCCGCCGATGCCGCCCGCACCGCTGCACGCGAAAGCCAGGCTTGACAGTTGCAAAGAAAAGCCGGGATTGCACCCGGTGCCGAAACCCGGCTTGGGGGACAATATGATGAAACTGCTGCCCACCCTGTTCACCGCCACCATGCTGGCCTCCGCCGCCGCAGCCGCGCCGTTGGATGGGCAATGGCGCGTCAGCTTTGATGGCCACCCCGGTGGTCCGTTGCCCTTCACACTGGAGGTGAAGCCGGGCAAGGCCGGTCCGCAGGCCTGGATCATCAACCAGCCCGAACGGCTGAAGGTGGAACAGGTCAGCGTCACCGACGACAGCATCACCCTCACCTTCCCCAGTTACAACAGCACGCTGGTGCTCAAGGCCGCCGGCGATGGCAGCCTGGCCGGCACTGCCACCGTGCTGCGCGCCACCGGCACCGTCACCCTGCCAGCCAAGGCGGTGCGCGGCGCCTGGCGCTTCACGCCGGGCGTGGTGAAGCCTGCCGGCAATGTCACCGGCCGCTGGAACCTGGCCTATGGTGACGGGCGCACCAAGGGCCTGCTGCTGCTCAAGCAGGTTGGCGCGCAGGTTTCGGGCACGGTGCAGCTGCCATCGGGCGACATGCGTTATCTGTCGGGTGAACTGAACGGAAGCCAGCTCAAGCTGTCCACCTTCGATGGCAGCTTCACCAATTTGTGGATGGGCACGCTGGCTGGCGACACGCTGAAAGGTGCCCAGTTCGCCGCGACCAGCCGCCCCACGGGCAATCCGTTCGAGGCGAAGAAGGAAAAGCTGGCCAGCGTCGAAGCCGTGGCAGTGGAAAAGCCCGGTGGGGAGCGGCTGAACTTCCGGCTGCCCGCGCCCGACGGCACGATGATCAGCCTGTCCGACGCGCGTTACAAGGGCAAGGTGGTGGTGATCTCCATCGGCGGGGCCTGGTGCCCCAACTGCCATGACGAAGCGCAATATCTTGGCCCCTATGCCGCGCGCCGGCAGAAGGAGGGCCTGGAAATGATCGGCCTGCAGTTCGAATATGGCAGCGATCAGGCCCGCGCCATGCGCCAGATCACCAGCTTCAAGAACCGCTACAAGCTGATTTACCCGATGGTCTATGCCGGCCAGCCCAACGCGGATGACACCAAGAAGGTGCTGGGCGATCTGGCGCCGGTGAAGGTGTGGCCAACCACCATCTTCATCGGCCGCGATGGCCGGGTGAAGGAAGTGCATGTTGGCTGGGCCGGCCCGGCCACCGGCGCGCTGAACGTCAAGGTGAAGAAGGAATTTGATGAAACCGTGAGCCGGTTGCTGCGCGAACGGGCCTGATTTCATCCACAGCCGACCGGCCGCGCCCCCTACCACCGGCGCGGCGGCGCTGCTACAGACGGACCATGGCTGTCCGCATCGCTCCTTCCATCCTCTCGGCCGATTTTGCCCGGCTGGGTGAAGAGGTGCGCGCCATCAGCGCCGCAGGGGCCGATTGGATTCATGTCGATGTGATGGACGGGCACTTCGTGCCCAATCTCACCATCGGGCCGATGGTGGTGAAGGCGCTGCGCCCGCACAGCGACCTGCCCTTCGATGTGCATCTGATGATCAGCCCGGCCGATCCCTATCTGGAAGCCTTTGCCCAGGCCGGTGCCAACATCCTCACCGTCCACCCCGAATCCGGCCCGCACCTGCACCGCACCATTCAGCGCATCAAGGCACTGGGCTGCCAAGCCGGCGTGTCGCTCAATCCGGCCAGTCCGGTGGAGCTGGTCGAAACCGTGCTGGGCGACATCGATCTGATCCTGGTGATGAGCGTCAACCCCGGCTTTGGCGGGCAAGGTTTCATCACCAGCCAGTTGAAGAAGATCGAACGCCTGCGCCGCCTGATCGACGACAGCGGCCGCGCCATCCATCTTGAGGTGGACGGCGGGGTGGACGCCGGCAATGCCGCTGCGGTGATCGCTGCCGGGGCCGATGTGCTGGTCGCCGGCACGGCCAGCTTCAAGGGTGGCGCCACCTGTTATGCCGCCAATATTGCCGCCCTGAAGGGCCATTGATGGCCGATCCCAAGGCCCCGCCACCCGAAGCCGACGCAGCCAGCCTGCGGCGCGACGGCGGGGATCGCGGCCTGTCGCTGGCCGAACGCGCAGCCGCACATTTCACCCGTCAGCTTTACGCCACCCCGCTGCACCAGCTGCGGCTGCGCGGGCGGTTCCCGTTGAAACTGCTGGGCGTGCTGGCCGATCCGGTGCCGGGCGATCCGCATCTGGCCGAACGCATCATCGCTGGCCGGCTGATCCACGCCGGCCACACGGTGATGATCCGCGAACTGGATTTCCGCAGCCTGGACGCTCCAGCAGCCTGGGCCGAATGGGCGCATGGCTGGGGCTGGTTGCGGCATCTGGCCATCCTGCCCGATCAGAAGGCGGCGCTGACGGCAGCCGAAAATCTGGCGCAGCGCTGGCTGAACAGCTTTGGCGAATATGACCCGCTGGCCTGGCGGGCCGATATCACCGGCGACCGGCTGTTGATGCTGCTGGCCCATGCGCCGGTGATATTGGGCGGTTCCAACCAGATTTTCCGGTCCGCCGTGCTGTCGGCCATGGCGACCTGGGCCCGCCATCTGGATCGCGCCGCGCCGCGCCTGCCCGAGGGGCTGGGCCAGGCCCGGGCCTGGTGCGGCCTCTATGCTGCCGGCGTGCTGATTCCGGGCGGGGAGGTGCGGACGGCGCGCGCCCTGGCCGGGCTGGAGGCGCTGTTGCCCGGGCTGGTGCTGCCCGATGGCGGCATTGCCAGCCGCACGCCGGCCGATGCGCTGGCGCTGGCGCACTATCTGCTGCTCGTCGGTTCGGCCGCCGAAGCGGTGGGCAGCCGCGCGCCGCGGCTGTTTGCCGATACGCTGGCCCGGCTGCTGCCATCACTGCGCGGCATGGTGCTGGGCGATGGCCGGGTGGGAGCCTGGCATGGCGGCGCGGTGATCGGCAGCGACGCGCTGGATCGGATCGCGCGGCGGGCGGCCACCGGCACCGAACTGCGCCGAAGCGGGCGCTGGAGCGGCTTTCACCGGCTTTCGGCCGGGCGCAGCGTGGTGGTGATCGATGCCGGCCCGCCGCCGCACGCCCGATTGTCATCCAACGGCCATGCCGGCACCCTGGCGTTTGAAATGAGCGATGGCGCCGATCGGCTGATCACCAATTGCGGCGGCGCCAACGGCCTCGCCGTGGCGCTGGCCCCGGCGCTGGCGGCGGGCCTCGCCACCACGGCCGCCCATTCCACGCTGGTGATTGCCGATACCAACAGCACCCGCATCCGCGATGATGGCACGCTGGGCATCGGCGTGGGTGAGGTGACCATGGCCTATCGCTCCACCGGCGAAGGCCAGCTGATCGAGGCGTCCCATGATGGCTATGCCCGCCGGCTGGGCATGCTGGTGCGGCGGCGATTGTTCCTCACGCCGGATGGCAATGAACTGGCCGGCGAGGATGAGATCGTCCCCGCGCCGGCAAAATTGTTGCGGCGGCGCGGGGATCGCAGCTTTGGTCTGCGCTTCCACCTTGGCCCCGGCGTGTCGGCGACGCCCACCGCCGATGGCATGGGCGCACTGCTGAAAACCCCATCAGGCCGCATCTGGGCGTTCAAGGCGCTGGCAGCCGGCTGCGACCTGGCCATCGAACCATCGCTGTGGGTGGATGAAGCCGGCACCCTCCACCGCACCCAGCAACTGGTGTTGCAGGGACAGACCAGCCAGTTGGCCGCCGCGCTGCAATGGAGCCTGCGCCGCGCCGGAAAATAGACAAGCGCCGCCCAAGTCGCTAGGCGCATCGCCGATCCTGCACCCCGCCGCTGAAAGCCCGACATGACCAATCTCGTCCCCATCCGCCGCGCTCTGCTTTCCGTGTCTGACAAGGCGGGGCTGGAACCACTTGCCGCCGCGCTGGTCGCGCATGGGGTGGAACTGGTCTCCACCGGCGGCACCGCCACCGCGCTGCGCGCCATGGGCCATGCGGTGAAAGACGTGGCGGAGCTGACCGGCAGCCCGGAAATGATGGACGGCCGGGTGAAGACGCTGCACCCGCGGGTGCACGGCGGCCTGCTCGCCCTGCGCGACAATGAAGAACACCAGGCGGCCATGGCTGAAAACGGCATTGGCGCCATCGATCTGGCGGTGATCAATCTTTATCCCTTTGCCGCCACCGTGGCGAAAGGCGCGCCGCGCGCCGACATCATCGAGAATATCGACATTGGCGGCCCGGCCATGGTGCGGTCGTCAGCGAAGAATCATGATTTTGTCGCCATTCTCACCAGCCCCGATCAATATGACGGCTTCATCGCGGCGCTGACCGAACATGCCGGTGCCACCCCGCTGGCCCTGCGCCGCCAATTGGCCGCCGCCGCCTTCGCCCACACCGCCGCCTATGATGCCGCCGTTGCCAGCTGGTTCGCCTTCGCCGATCAGGGCGAGATGTTCCCGGCCGTGCTGCCGGTGGCCCTGACCCGCAAGGATGTGCTGCGTTATGGTGAGAACCCGCACCAGCAGGCTGCACTCTATCTGCCGCAGGGCCGTTCCCATGGCCTGGCCGCTGCCACCCAGGTGCAGGGCAAGGAACTGAGCTACAACAATTTGAACGATGCCGATGGCGCGCTGGATCTGATCGCCGAATGGGCCGGGGCCGGCCCGGCCTGCGCCATCATCAAGCACGCCAATCCCTGCGGCGTCGCCACCGGCGCCACGCTGGTTGACGCCTATGAAAAGGCCTTCCGCTGCGATCCGGTCTCGGCCTTTGGCGGCATCATCGCCGTCAACCAGCCGCTGGATGGCCCCACAGCCGAGGCCATCACCCAGATTTTCACCGAAGTGGTGATCGCGCCCGGTGCCGATGATGCAGCGCGCGCGGTGTTTGCCGGCAAGAAGAATCTGCGCCTGCTGATCGCCCAACTGCCCGATCCGCGCCGCCCGGGCCTGATGCTGAAGCCGGTTTCGGGCGGCATGCTGGTGCAAAGCCGCGACAATGGTGCGGTGTCCCGCGACGCCTGCAAGGTGGTGACCAAGCGGGCGCCAACCGAGGCCGAATGGGCCGATCTGCTGTTCGCCTGGACGGTGGCGCGGCATGTGAAGTCCAACGCCATCGTCTATGCCAATGGCGGGGCCACCGCTGGCGTGGGTGCCGGCCAGATGAGCCGGCTGGATTCCACCCGCATCGCGGCACGCAAGGCCATTGATGCGGCCGACGCCGCCGGCTGGCCGCAACCCAAGACCATCGGCAGCTGCGTCGCTTCAGATGCGTTTTTCCCGTTCGCCGATGGCCTGATTGCCGCCGCCGAGGCCGGCGCCACCGCCATCATCCAGCCTGGCGGCTCCATCCGCGATGCGGACGTGATCGCTGCTGCTGACGAACGCGGTCTCGCCATGGTCTTCACGGGAATGCGCCACTTCCGGCACTAACCCCCCTCCCGCATGCGGGAGGGGCCGGGGGTGGGTTCTTCCCCTATGCTGCTCCCTCAACCTGGAGCCGCCCCATGCACGACCGCATCATCCACGCCCTTGAGACCAGCCTCGCCGCGGCCAATGTTCCGGGCGCGGTCGTCACCGTTGGCAACCGCGCCGGCACGCTGGCCGAAATCGCGGTGGGCAGCAAAGGCCCCGGCGGCCCGGCGCTGGCGCAGGATGACCTGTTCCAGATCGCCAGCATGACCAAGGCCATCGCCAGCGTGGCCGCCATGCAACTGGTGGAACAGGGCCGGCTGACGTTGGACGATGATCTGGGGCCATTGCTGCCGCAGCTGGCCAATCCCCAGGTGCTTCAAGGCTTCGACAGCGACGGCAAGCCCGTCACCCGCCCCGCGGCAGGCCCGATCACGCTCCGGCACCTGCTCACCCACACCTCCGGCTTCGGCTATGAATTCATGTCGGCCGAACTCACCCAGTGGCGGCCGCACAGCCCGGCCAATCCCGGCACGCTGGCCAGCATCAACCAGCCCCTGCTGGCCGATCCAGGCACGCACTGGATCTATGGCATTTCCACCGATTGGGTCGGCCGCGCCGTGGAAGCCGTGTCCGGCATGCGGCTGGGCGAATGGCTCGATCGCCATGTCACCGGGCCATTGGAGATGGCTGACACCACATTCGCCTTCGATGATGCCATCAAGGCCCGGCTGACCCCGCTGCATGTGCGCACCCCCGATGGCGGGCTGATGCCCTTCCCAATCCATTTCGGCGGCGGCGCGGATGCCGAATATCATGGCGCGGGCGGCGGCCTGATTTCCACTGCGCGCGACTATCTGAAATTCACCCGCATGATCCTGAACGGCGGCGCTTTGAACGGCGCCCGCATCCTCAAGCCTGAAACCGTGGCGATGATGGCCAGCAACCAGGTGACAATGCCGGCCGGCCGCATGACCAGCAATCTGCCCGGCTTCTCATCGGATTTCGATCTGTTCCCGATGATGGATTGCGGCTGGGGCCTGGGATTCCTGATCAACCCTGAGCAGGGCCCCGATGGCCGCGCGCCGGGCAGCCTGGCCTGGGCCGGCATTGCCAACAGCTATTACTGGATCGATCCGGCCAGCGATGTGACGGCGGTGCTGTGCATGCAGCATCTGCCCTTTGGCGAACCGGCCACGGTCGAGGTGCTGCGCGCCGTCGAACGGGCGGTGTACGGGCGGTAAGCCGCTACGCCAACAGCAGCGCCAGCGGCACGGCGGCGCCTGCCAGCAGCATCCACAGCGACGTGCGCCGCGTGGCCCGGCTGTTCAGCGCAATGGCCGCGCCCAGCAAGGTGGACAGAGCCAGCGCGGCGGCCAGCGTGGCCGTGAAGATCTTCATCGGCAGGGCTGCGCGGCTGCGGGCGGCCCGTTCGGCGGCCTTGGCCGCTTCCTTGGCTGGATCGGCGGGCGGTTTGGCCGCGGCCGGCGGTTTCGGCGCTTCGGCGCGCGGCACGGTCTGATCGATGTGCACACTGCCCATCCACGCCATCCAGGCCGGTGGTGGCGCGCCATCCCAGCCGCTGGCCTGTTGCAACCGGAAGGCCTGCAACCCGCCGCTGATCGCAAAGAACAATATGGCGGGCAGGAAAAACACACCGATATACAGATGCAGCTGGCGGATGCGCCGCATGGTCTGGGCGTTCATGCGCCGGTCTCCAGCCGCAGCCGGATCGACGCAGCGTGCGCGGCCAGCCCTTCGACATCGGCAATCGCCGCGCCAGCCGGGCCAATGGCGGCAAGGCCCTTCGGCCCGCAATCGAGGAACGTCGTGCGCTTCATGAAATCGGCCACCGAAAGCCCCGAGGCAAAGCGCGCGCGGCGGCCCGTGGGCAGCACATGGTTGGGCCCGGCGAGATAATCGCCCGCCGCTTCCGGCGTGTGGCGGCCCAGGAACACCGAACCGGCGTGGCGCATGCGGCTGAACAGCCAATCGGGATCATCCACCATCAGTTCCGCATGCTCCGGGGCCAGCGCGTCCAGAAGCGGCAACGCATCAGCCAATGCAGATGCTACGATGATGGCACCATGGTTCCCCCACGACGCACCCGCCACGGCGGCGGTGGGCAATGTTTCCAGCTGCCGCGCCACCGCCGCTTCAACCGCATCGGCTTCGGCCGCGCTGGTGGTGATCAGGATGGATTGCGCCACCGGATCATGTTCGGCCTGGGCCAGAAGATCGGCCGCAATCCAATCCGGGTTGGATTTGCCATCCGAAACAATCACCACTTCCGACGGCCCGGCCACCATGTCGATGCCCACCACGCCATAAAGCTGGCGCTTGGCTTCGGCCACCCAGGCGTTGCCGGGGCCGGTGATCACATCCACCTTGGGGATGCGGCCTGTGCCAAAGGCCAGCGCCGCAATCGCCTGCGCTCCGCCCACGCGGAACACGCGGCTCACCCCGGCCACGCGCGCCGCGGCCAGCACCAGCGGATTGGCCGCCCCGCCCGGTGTTGGCGTCACCATGATCAGATCGCGCACGCCGGCCACCACGGCGGGAATGGCGTTCATCAACACCGACGATGGATAGGCCGCCCGCCCGCCCGGCACATAGAGGCCGGCGGCATCCACCGGCGTCCAGCGCACGCCGGTGCGCACCCCGGCTTCATCCACAGCATCATTGCCGGTGGGCTTTTGCCGTTCGTGAAAATCGCGGATGCGGGTGGCCGCCAGATCGAGTGCGGCGCGCAGATCGGGCGCCAGCCCGGCCAGCGCCGCATCCATTTCAGCAGCGCCGATTTCCCAGCCAAGCACGTCCAGATCAACCCGGTCAAACCGCGCCGTCAATT
The DNA here is from genome assembly GCA_964535865.1 of uncultured Sandarakinorhabdus sp. Lineage (GTDB taxonomy): Bacteria > Pseudomonadota > Alphaproteobacteria > Sphingomonadales > Sphingomonadaceae > Sandarakinorhabdus. Next base: position 50,535 of record CAZHTW010000001.1, read on the forward strand.
CCGCCAGGGCGTCATCGCCGCGGGCGCGCACACTGGCGATGATCGCCGCCACCGTGCTGCCCACATCGGCCGCATCATCGCGCTTGGCGTCCACCAGCGCGGCAAAATCCGCCGCAAAGCTGGCGCTGCCCGCTTCAAGCCGCAACGGCATCATCAGCCTCCACCAGGGCGCGCATCGCGTTCACCAGCTCCACCACACGGCCATCGGTCTTGAAGGCGGCGCGGTTGGCGATCAGGCGGCTGGTCACCTCGGCGATCACCTCCACCTCCACCAGGCCATTTTCGGCCAGCGTCTTGCCGGTGGACACCAGATCGACAATCCGGCTGGACAGGCCAACCAGCGGCGCCAGCTCCATCGCGCCGTTCAATTTGATCACCTCGGCCTGCAGTCCGCGCGCCGCGAAATGCCGGCGCGTCAGCCCCGGATATTTGGTCGCCACCCGCACATGGGACAGGCGGGTGAGATCCGGATCAAGGGCGGCGGGCTGCGCCACCGACAATCGGCATTTGCCAATGCCCAGATCAACCGGCGCATAAATCTCGGAAAAATCAAACTCCATCAATACATCATTGCCGGCAATGCCGATCTGCGCCGCGCCAAAGGCCACGAACGTCGCCACATCGAAACTGCGCACCCTGATCACCTGCAAATCGGCGCGGGAGGTGGCAAAGGTCAGCTTGCGGCTGTTCTCATCGGAAAAATCCGGTTCCGGCACAATGCCGATGCGCGCCAGCAGCGGCAGCGCCTCTTTCAGGATGCGGCCCTTGGGCAGAGCAATGGTGAGCGGAGCAATCATGATGCGGCGCGGCATAGCGCGGGCGTCAACAAATTGCCACCACCCTGCCCAGCGTCAATTCGGCGGATTATGCTTCTCCAGAAAGGCAATCTGGGCTTCCAGCATGGCGATGCGGGTGGCGGGGCGGGACAGCCAATGATCCTCCCCGGCCAGTTCCAGCCACTCCGCCTCCTTGCCCGCCGCCTTCAGGGCATCGCGCATCAGGCGGCTCTGTTCGATCGGCACCACCGCGTCATCCTTGCCGTGGATCAGTTGCAGCGGCACGCTCACCTTGGCCGCCAGCCGCGCCGGGGACCAGGGATCGATGCTGTCATCGCTGGCGTTCTTCGCCCCCATGAAGCGCTGCCAGTAACGCAGCGTGCCATTCTGCGACCCGCCGCTGTCGCGGGTTTCCCACACCAGCATGCGGCGCAGGTCGGACACTCCGGCCACGGCCGAGGCACAGCGATAGACGCCCTGATCCACCGTCACGCCGGCCATCGCGGCATAGCCACCATAGGATGCCCCCACGATGCACACGCGCTTCGCATCCACCGTCCCCTTGGCCACCAGATCACGCACCCCGTCTGACAAGTCGCTCTGCATCTTGCGGCCCCACTCCCCATGGCCGGCATCGCGGAATGGCGTGCCAAAACCACTGGAGCCGCGGAACTGCGGCTGCAACACGGCATAGCCGCGGCTGGCCAGCGCCTGGCTCCACCAATCAAAACCAACCGGATCGCGTGCCTCCGGCCCGCCATGCGGCAGCACGATCAGCGGCAGGCCTTTTGCTGCCCCGCTGCCGGCCCGCCCGCGCGGCAGAGTGAGATAGGCGGGAATCTCCAGGCCGTCCGCCGCCTTGTAGCGGAATGGCGTCACCGGGTTCAGCAATTCGGGGCCCAGACCATTGTACCGATCCGCCATGAACTCAATCTGGCCCTTGGCGCGGTTGATGCGAAACAGCGAAACGCCGTTCTTCTCGCCCCGCACCTCGACAATCAGGGTCTGGCGATCCTCGCTCCAGCTTTCCAGTTCCACCTGCTCGCCGGCAAAGGCGCGGGTGATGCCGCGCCACATCGCCTGATCCTTGGCATCGAAAAACCTGTATTCATTGGCCTCCAGCCCGGCATCGACCAGCCCGATCGCCACCCCGCTGCGCCGATCCCGCAAAACGGCATCGGCATCAAAGCCCTCCAGCTTGGTCATGCTGCCATCGGCAAGCGTGACGGTATAATCCTCCCACAGGCCCGACTTGTGGCTGCTGAACAGCAGCGTGCCGCTGTCCTTGCCAAAGCCAAGAACAAAGGGCCGATCCAGCCGCGCCACCTCTTCATACGCCCGGCGGAAGCCGCCGCCGGCACTGCGCAGCAGCAGACGATAGCTGCCGGACTTTTCCTCATAATCCTCGCGCGCCACCGCCTTGCCATCGGCATCCAGCACAAAGCGCAGCGTGTCCGGCGTGCCGACCAGGCCCACGGTGCCGCCAGCCTTGCCCAGCTTCACGTCAATCAGCGAAACCGTGCCATAGCCGTTTTCAAAGCTGATGCCCGGCACCACCAGCACCGGCTGGCCATCGCGCATCACCGGCTTTGGGGTGCCGGCCGCCACGTTCATCGCATCGGGAATGCCGGTCAGCAGCGGCTTCCACTCCTTGCCCTTGGTCAGATCAAGATCGAGCAGCATCGACCATTCGCGCTTGGGGGCGTTGCCGAACTGATCGAAGCGCTGCGTGTTCGATATGGTGGCGATGACATGATCATTGCCGGCCCAGGTCACGCCGCGAATCTTGGATTTGTCGGCCGTGGTCACCGCCAGCAGCTGATTCTCCACCAGGGTGCGCACCTGGATTTGCGCCGCCTTGTCATCGCCCATCACCGCCGCCCATTTGCTGCCGTCCGGCGACAGGACGATGCTCTGCACATTGGGCAATTGGCCATACAGGCTGACCGGCGGCGGCGCGGCGGCGGCAGCGGCTGCCCATACCAAGGCGGCCACAGCAAACCAGTTGCGGTTCATCACCAACATCCCTCTCATTCCGGTGGATTATGCTTCAGCAGGAACGCCATCTGCGCTTCCAGCATGGCGATGCGGGTGGCGGGGCGGCTGAGCCAATGATCTTCGCCGGCCAGTTCCAGATACTCCACCGGCTTGCCGGCCTTGGCCATGGCATCGCGCATGATGCGGCTTTGTTCGATGGGCACCACCGTGTCGTCCTTGCCGTGGATCAACTGCAGCGGCACGGTGACCCTATTGGCAAGCCGGGCTGGCGAGCGGACATCAAGGCTGGTGTCGTCGGGCGATTTCGCGCCCATGAAGCGCTGCCAATAGCGCAGGGTGGCGTTGCGCGCGCCCCGGTTATCGGCAATCTCGCTGGCCAGCATCCGCCGCAGATCAGACACGCCGGCCACCGCCGAGGCACAGCGATAGACACCGACGTCAATAGTGACTCCGGCCATGGCGGCATAGCCGCCATAGGAGGCACCAGCGATGCACACGCGCCGAGCATCCACCACGCCCTTGGTGACCAGATCGCGGACACCGTCGGAAAGATCGGTCTGCATCTTGAGACCCCATTCGCCATAGCCAGCGGCCCGGTGCGCTTCGCCAAAGCCGGCCGAGCCGCGGAACTGGGGCTGCAGCACGGCATAGCCCCGGCTGGCCAGCGCCTGCGCCCACCAGTCAAAGCCCGGCGTGTCACGGGCGGCGGGCCCTCCGTGTGCCAGCAGCACAAGCGGCAAGCCCTTGGCCGGCCGTCCCTTTGGCAAGGTGAGATAGGCCGGCACCTCGAAACCATCGGCGGCCTTGTAGTGATAGGACTCAACCGGATTGACCAGCTCCGGGCCAATGCCGCCATAGCGGTCAGCCAAGAATTCCACAGTGCCGGCCGCACGGTCCACCCTGAACAGCGCGATGCCGTTCTTTTCGCCCTGCACTTCGATCAGGATGGTCTTGCGGTCGGCGCTCCAGCTTTCAAGCGTCACCTGCTCGCCTGGAAAGGCCTTTTCGATGCCTCGCCACAGCGCCTGATCCTTGCTGTCGAAGAAGCTGTAAACGATGCGATCCAGCTTCACGTCCATGGTGCCAAGCGCAATGCCGCTTGTGCGATCGGACACGATGGAATCGGCATCGAAGCCGCTGATCGGGCCGGTGACCGTGCCATCGGCCAGACGGACTTCATAATCTTCCCAATCGCCGGTCTTGTGGCTGCTCATCAACAACGTGCCGGCATCGCGGCCCAGGCTGTAGACGCCGGGAACATCAACCGGCGCGGTTTCCTGATAGACGGTGCGAAAGCCCGATGGACCCCTTAGCAACAGCTTCCACTCGCCCGTGCGGGCCCCATAATCCTCGCGCGCCACCGGGCGTCCATCGGGACCAACGATGAAGTCAACAGTGTCCGGCGTTCCGGAAACCGCAAGCGTGCCGCCAATGCGATCCGGCCTGACCTCCACCAGCGCCAGCGTGCCGACGTTGGACTTGAAGGTGACGGCTGGCACGATGGCCATTGGCTGGCCGTCGCGCACCACGCTGCGCACGGTGCCGGCGGTGACATTCATCGTGTCCTTGATGCCGCTGATCAATGGCCGCCATGACCGGTTCTTGGCCAGATCAAGTATCATCGACACCGCCCATTCGCGCTTCGGCCCAAGCAGGCCAACCACCGATTGGGTGGTTGAGGTGGTGGCGACCAGATGATCATTGCCCACCCACAACAGACCGCGCAGCTTGGCCTTTTCGGTGGGAGTGACGCTGATCGGCTTGTTGTCGCTGGTGCTGCGCACCTGGATCTGGGCACTGTTTTCATCACCCATCACGGCTGCCCAGCGTGTGCCATCTGGGGACAGGGTGATGTTGCCCACCGCGGGCAACTGGCCATAAAGGCTGAGCGGTGGCGGCGCGGCGAAGGCCGAAGTGCTGGCCAGTGCGGCAAGCAGAAGCAGACGATGCAGCAACAATTTCATCCCCCGGACAATCAAGCCGGGGCAAATCAGCCAGTGCCGTTTCAGCCTGTCAAGCGACAGTTCCCCGCAGCAACTTGATGATGCCGGAAAAATCCGTGAATGCGCCGCCGTTGTTCACGAACAACTGATACAGGCTTTGCGCTTCGGCCCCCATCGGCACTGTCGCGCCCACGCCCTGGGCGGCTTCGCAGGCCAGTTTCAGATCCTTCAGCATCAGCGCGGCGGCGAATCCGCCGGCATAATCCCGGTTGGACGGCGCGGTGGGCACCGGGCCGGGCACGGGGCAGTAATTCGTCATCGACCAGCTTTGCCCGCTGGCCTTGCTGGAAATGTCAAAAAATGTCTGCGCGTCCAGCCCGAGTTTCTCGGCCAGCACAAAGGCTTCGGCCGTGGCGATCATCGTCGCGCCCAGGATCATGTTGTTGCAGATTTTCGCCGCCTGGCCGGTGCCCGCGCCGCCGGCATGGATCACCGCCTTGCCCATCGCCGCCAGGAGGGGCTGCGCGGCGGCAAAGGCGGCATCCGGCCCGCCGACCATGAAGGTGAGGGTGCCGGCATCGGCCGCCGCGGTGCCGCCCGACACCGGCGCATCAACCATGGCCAGGCCCCTTGCCGCCGCCGCTTCGCCCAGCGCCTTGGCGGTGCCGACATCAATGGTGGAACAATCGATCAAGATGGCATCGGCGCGGGCCGCGGCAAACAATTCGCCGTCATAAGCGCGGCGCACATGGGCGCCGGCCGGCAGCATGGTGATGATGGCATCGGCGCCGGCAGCCGCCGCCCCCGCACTGGCCGCCGCCTGCCCGCCGCCGGCCACCACCCGCTCCAAAGCGGCCACCGACAGATCAAAAGCGCGCACATCATGGCCCGCCTTGACCAGATTCAGCGCCATGCCGCCGCCCATGTTGCCCACACCGATGAATGCGATTTGCATGTTCCTGCCTTCCCGCTTGGTCAGCTTGACGCCTTGCCATGTGGCTTGGCCCTTGCCAAACGCTGACATTAGGGAAGGGAGCCGCCAAGCCACGTGCGCACTTTGATCAACCGGCTGGTGATGGGTGGCGATATCCGCGCCTGGCGGAACCGCCACGGCGAGGCGGCAACCCGCGCCTTCCACGATCTGGCCGCCCGCGCCGTGGCCGTGGCCGAGGCCGAGGCGGCGCGGCTGGGTGCCGGCAGCCTGGCCTTTGGTCAGCGCGATTTCCTGGCAGACCGGGTGAAGACCCTGCTGCGCGACAATGCCGAGCCACTGGCCGATGATCTGATCGAGGCGGCCAATGAGGATCTGGCCCTGCTCGCCGATGCCGAGGTGGTGCGCATCCGCGGCGATGATTATGCCTTGATATCCAAGGGGATGATCGTCGATTTTTCCGATGCGATGCTGGCCATGCTGCCGATGAACCGCACCGCCATGCTGCATGAACGGCTGCGCGAGTATGTCCACACCAGCCTGATCGCCGGGCCCAAGGGCAAGCCGGCGATCCTGGAGCAATTGCTCAGCGCCTATGCCGAGGCAGCGAAGCGGGCGCTGAAGAGCTGATCAATTCCCCGTCCAGTTCCCCGGCCGCTTCTCGACAAAGGCGGCCATGCCTTCCTTCTGATCGGCGCTGCCGAACAGGCCGTGGAACAGCCGCCGTTCGAACCGCACACCCTCGCGCAGCGTCATTTCAAAGGCCGCGTCAATCTCTTCCTTCACCGCTATGCTGGCCAGCGGCGCCATGCCGGCAATCGTCTCGGCCAGCTTCATCGCTTCATCCAGCAGGGTTTCGGTTGGCACCACCCGCGCCACCAGGCCCGACCGCTCGGCCTCGGCGGCGTCCATCATCCGCCCGGTCAGGCACATTTCCATCGCCTTGGCCTTGCCGATGGCGCGCACCAGCCGCTGCGATCCGCCCATGCCCGGCGTCACGCCGAGCTTGATTTCCGGCTGGCCGAATTTGGCGTTCTCGCCCGCAATGATGATGTCCGCCATCATCGCCAGTTCGCAGCCGCCGCCCAGCGCAAAGCCGCTCACCGCCGCGATCCACGGCTTGCGGGTGGCGGTGACATGGTCATAGCCGGCGAAGAAATTGCCGCCATACATTTGCGCGAAGGACTGGCCGCTCATCTCCTTGATGTCCGCTCCCGCCGCAAACGCCTTCTCGCTGCCGGTGATCACCAGGCAGCGCTGCGACGCGTCGGCATCATAAGCCGCAAACGCCGCGATCAGATCGGCCAGCACCTGGCTGTTCAGCGCGTTCAGCGCCTGCGGCCGGTTCAGCCGCACCAGCGTCACCGCGCCATGCTGTTCAACGAGGATGGTTTCAAAGCTCAATTCAGGTCTCCCTGCTGGAAAGCGGCATGACGCGCGGCGATGCGCGGGGCCAGATGGTCGAAATCGGCCCAGTCCCCTGCAACATCGAACATCTCGCCGGTGGGGAAGGCATCGCTGTAATCGTCGAAATAGGCGCCCAGATCCTCGGCCTCGCCGGCTTCAGCATCATAACCGGTCACATAATAGGCCTCAGTGAGGCGCCGGCCGGCGGGGGTAAGGTCTTCGGGGTAGAAGCTGTTGGCAAACCGGTCCCAATACCAATCGATCGGAGTGATGCGACGGGCAGCCAGATCGGCGTCCAACGCGTCATCATCCTCCCCCGGCGCCACCAGCCCGTGCAGCGTCGCCCACGCCAGATACAGCGCGGCGTGCACCATCAGCGCCTCGTCAGGCACCCCGGCCGGCTGGGCCTCGTGCCAGTTCTCCACCCGGTCATAGGCCATGGCGCTGGTCCTTTGTGCAGACAGGCTGGCCGGCCCGGTTCATGCCCCGCCTTTGGCCGCCGCATAATCATCGGCACCCAGAAAGTGGATCGAGACATAGGGCTCATCGCCCACCACCCAGCTGTCATGGCCGGGGGGCACATAGAAGATATCGCCGGCCTTCATCTCGATGACGCGGCCATCGTCCATTGCGGCGGTGGCACAGCCAGACACCACCATGCCGACATGCTCGACATGACAAGAGGACGCTCCAGCCGCCGCGCCAACATCATCCTTCCAGCGCCAGCCAGGCTGATAGGTGGCGCGGCCGATGGTCATGCCGCCCAGGCGCACGATCTCGAAGCGGCCCTTGGCGAATTCGCGCACTTCATCGGGCGATTCGAAGCGCTTGAGGATGACATCCAGATCCACTGTTTCACCCCATCGTGGGAATGACGAACGCGCTGCCGCCATCCATCCCGCCATCCGGCCACCTTCCGGTCACTGTCTTGCGCTTGGTCCAGAATTGCACGCCTTCCATGCCGTGCTGGCCGATGTCGCCAAAGGCGCTGCGCTTCCAGCCGCCAAAGCTGTGATAGGCGACCGGCACCGGGATCGGCACATTCACGCCCACCATGCCGACATTCACCCGCGCCGCAAATTCACGCGCCGCGTGGCCGTTGCGCGTGAAGATGGCGACGCCGTTGCCATATTGATGCTGGCTGGGCAGGGCGAGCGCCGCTTCGAAATCGGCGGCGCGCACGATCTGCAGCACCGGCCCGAAAATCTCCTCGCGATACGACTGCATCGTGGGCGTCACATGATCGAACAATGTCGGCCCGACGAAAAACCCGCCCTCATGCCCCTGCAGGGTGAAGCCGCGGCCATCCACCACCAGTTCGGCGCCTTCGTCCACGCCCATCTGGATATAGGCCTCGATCTTGGCCTTGTGCGCCGCCGTCACCACCGGGCCGTAATCAGCCTCAGGGTCGGTGCTGGTGCCGATGCGCAATTTGGCAATCGCCGGCAGCAATTTGGCGCGCAGCGCTTGGGCCGTGGCATCGCCCACCGGCACCACCACCGGCAGCGCCATGCAGCGTTCGCCCGCGCTGCCAAAGGCCGCGCCGGCCAGATCGCGCACCACCTGGTCCAGATCGGCATCGGGCATCACCACGGCGTGATTCTTCGCGCCGCCCATCGCCTGCACCCGCTTGCCGCGCGCACAGCCCTGCGCATGGATATATTCGGCCACATCGGATGAGCCGACAAAGCTGATCGCGGCGATATCGGGATGCTGGATGATCGCATCCACCATTTCCTTGTCACCATTCACCACGCTGAAAATGCCTGTCGGAAGGCCGGCATCGCGGAAAATCTCGCCCAACAGATGCGGCAGGGTGGGATCGCGTTCCGACGGCTTCAGGATGAAGGCATTGCCGGTGGCGATGGCCACGCCGGCCATCCACATCGGGATCATCGCCGGGAAGTTGAACGGCGTGATGCCGGCACCAATGCCGATGGGCTGGCGGAAGGCCCAGATATCAATGCCCGGCCCGGCGCCGTGCGTATACTCGCCCTTCAGCACATGCGGTATGCCGCAGCAGAATTCGATCACCTCCAGGCCGCGCTGGATATCGCCCCGGCTGTCCGCCAGCACCTTGCCATGTTCGCTGCTCAGCACGCGGGCCAGCTCGTCCATGCGGGCTTCGACCAGTTCCTTGAACTTGAACATCACCCGGGCGCGGCGCTGCGGGTTGGTGGCGGCCCAGGCCGGCTGTGCGGTGCGGGCGGCGGCCACCGCCTGTTCCAGCAGGTCCATGCCGGCCAATCGCACTTCCGCCTGCACAAGGCCGTTATTGGGATCAAACACCGGGCTGGTGCGGTTGCCGGCGGCCACGGCCTCGCCGGCGATATGATGATCGATGATGCGCATGGGCATTGTTTATCGGCTGGCGCACCCGCTGGCCACAGTCGATTCCATCAGTGGTGGTGATGGCCCCCACCACCACCACCGCCGCAACCTTCTGCCACCGCCTGGCGGCAATGGTCTTCGCCGGTTTCCACCTGCAGCGTGGCATGGCCGATATCAAAGCGGTGGTGCAGCGCATGGGCGATGTTGGCCAGCACCTCGTCCCCCGGATGGCCGCCCGGCATCACCAGATGCGCCGTCAATATCGCGCCATTGGTGCCCTGCGGCCAGATGTGCAGATCATGCACCGCCGCCACCCCGTCCAGTCCGGTCAGCCAGCCGCGCACCGCCGCCGGTTCAATCCCGGCCGGCACCGCATCCAGCGCCAGCGCCAGCGATTCGCGCAGCAGGCCCCAGGTGCCGCGCAGGATCACCGCCGCCACGCCCAGGCCGAGCAGCGGATCCACCCACACCCACCCCGTCTGACGGATCAACAGGCCGCCCACCACCACCGCAGCCGACACCCCGGCATCGGCGAGCATGTGCAGATAGGCGCCGCGAATGTTCACATCACCCTTGCGGCCGCGCAGGAACATCAACGCCGTGCCCAGATTGATCAGGATGCCGATCGCCGCCACGATCATCACCACATCGCCTGACACGCTGAGCGGCTGCGCCAGCCGGTGCAGCGATTCAAAGATGATGCCACCGCACGCCGCCACCAGGATCAGCGCATTGGCCAGCGCCGCCAATATGGGGGATCGCTGCAATCCCCAGGTGAAGCGGTCCGTCGGTGCCCGCCGCGCCAGCTTGATCCCGCCCCAGGCAATCAACAGCCCCGCCACGTCCGACAGATTGTGCCCGGCATCGGCCAGCAGCGCCATCGAATCAAACCACAGGCCCGCGCCGGCTTCGATGCCGACATAGGCAAGGTTGAGCGTGATCCCCACGGCAAAGGCCCGGCCGAAATCCGGCAGTGGGTGGGCATGGCCATGGCCATGATGATCATGGCCGCCCAGCGGATGGGTATGGGCGTGGCTGTGCATGGGTTTGTTATGGGGTGCCCGCGCAGGCGAGTCGAGGGGGTGGTCTGCTTGATCCTCCCCTCCCGCTTGCGGGAGCGGTTGGGGGTGGGACACTTGATCCTCCCCCTCTGGGGGAGGTGCCCGCAGGGCGGAGGGGGCAGCGCGCGTCGTGAAGGAACGGCCGGCGGCGGAGCCGCCGAGTCCGTTTTGGGTGTGACAGAAGAAGAGAACAAAGAGCGTGGCGGAGGCACGCCGTCAGACGAGTCAAAAAAAAGCGGCCCGAAGGCCGCTTTTTTCGCTCGCTGTCCGGGCTTGATCGAGTCAGGCTGCGGCACGCAGCCAGCCGATCTTCGCAGCGACTGGAGCGGGTGAAGAGATTCGAACTCTCGACTTCAACCTTGGCAAGGTTGCGCTCTACCCCTGAGCTACACCCGCTCACCCGTCGCCGGGAAGCGCGCCTCTAGCACCGGCTGCTTCGCGCATGCAAGCCCCTTTTTCCAAAAGCCTGCGCGCAACCGCCGTCTTGGCAAATGGCCCCCAACGCCCCCATATGGCAACCAAGTCAGACGATCCGGAGCAACAACTTGGCCAGCATCCCCAACCCGGCCGCCGAAAAGGCCAGCCTCGAAGCCTTCCGCCGCGACGTGATCGACGCGTCAAAGGCCGCGCTCGTGCTGGTGGATTTCTGGGCGGAATGGTGCGGCCCGTGCAAGACGCTGGGCCCGCTGCTGGAAAAGGTCACCGCCGCCCGCGCGCCCAAGGTGAAGCTGGTCAAGATCGATGTCGACAAGAATCAGATGCTGGCCAGCCAGTTCCGCATCCAGTCCATTCCCACCGTCTATGCCTTTCTGGATGGCCGCCCGGTCGATGGCTTTCAGGGCGCGCTGGGCGAACGGGAGCTGACCGCCTTTGTCGACCGGCTGCTGGCCGGCGTGCCGGCCAGCGCGGATGAAGCCGCCCTGGAAGAACAGATTGCCGCGCTGGTGGGTGCCGCCGCCGAAGCCACGGCCGCCGGCGCCCATGATGACGCCGCCGCCATGCTGGGCGCGCTGGTGCAGGAACTGCCCGAGCGCGCCGATCTGGCCGGCCATTATGCCCTGGCCCTGATCGCCGCCGGCAAGCTGGACGGTGCCGCTGCGGCGCTGGCCGCCGTGCCCGCCGATTCGAAGGACGACGTGGTGGCCCGCGCCCGCGCCGCGCTGGCGCTGGCGGCCGACGCCCCGGCCGATGATGAGCTGGCTCCGCTGATCGCGGCGGTCGATGCCGATCCGGCCAATCACGAGGCCCGCTTCGAACTGGCCAGCGCGCTGGCCGCCAAGGGCGACCGTGACGGCGCGGCGGATCATCTGCTCGCCATCATCAAGGCCGATCGCGGCTGGAACGAGGGCGCGGCGCGCGAGAAATTGCTCAAGATGTTCGAAGCCGTTGGCCTGGCCGATCCGTGGAGCGTCAAGACCCGCGCGAGCCTGCGCGCCATCTGGTTTTCATGAGCGAGAGCGAGGCCTTCGAGCCGCTGCCGGCTGCGGTGCCGGTGTTCCCGCTCACCGGCGCCGTGCTGTTTCCGCGCGGGCTGTTGCCGCTCAACATCTTTGAACCGCGCTATTTGGCGATGGTGAAGGATGCCATGGGCGCCACCGGCGCGGCCCACCGCATCATCGGCATCATCCAGCCAAAGGGCGGCGGCAAGAATGGTGCGCCGCCGGCGCTGTACAAGGTTGGGTGCCTCGGCCGCATCACCGAATATCGCGAAACCGATGACGGCCGCATCCTGATCGCGCTGGCTGGCATCAGCCGCTTTCGGGTGGGGGCAGAGCTGGAGCGTGACACGCTGTATCGCCAGGTCGTCACCGATTATCATGGCTTTGCCGCTGACCGGCAGGAGCCCGCGCCGCTTGATGCTGCCACCCGCGCCGGGCTGGAAGATGCGCTGCGCCCCTATCTGGATGCACGCGGGCTGGCGGCGGACTGGGACGCGGTGCAATCGGCCGACGATGATGCCCTGATCATCACGCTGGCCAGCGCCCTGCCATTCGAGCCGGCGGAAAAACAGGCGCTGCTGGAAACTGTCAGCCTGGCCGAACGTGCCCAGACGCTGGCCACACTGATGAGCTTTGCCGCCAGCAGCGGCCCCAGCGGCCTGCAGTGATGAGCGGCACTCCGATCGATCCGCGCCTGCTCGCCATCCTGGTCTGCCCGGTCACCCGCCAGCCCTTGCGCTATGACGCGGCGGCCCAGGAACTGGTCAACGACACCGCCGGTTTGGCCTATCCGATCCGCGACGGCGTGCCGATCCTGCTGGCCGATGCCGCCCGCGAATTCCTGCCGCCCACGGGTTGATGTTCAGCTGAAGGCCAACCCTTCGAACTTGCCCGATGTTCGCCAGCCGGCGATATAGTTGAAATAGGCAACCGGCCCGGCGGGATAGCCGACCCCGAAGGCGGCTGATTCGCCATAGCCATGGCCTTCATTGTTGTAATAGCCAGGGGTGCAATCGGCCACAGCATCCATCATGCGCCCGGGCGCATGCATCAGCAACTCCACCCATTTTTCCTGGGCTTCAGCCGTCACCTCCACCCGCCGGGCGCCGGTATCACGGGCGTGGGACAGGATGGCCGCGATCGTGTCGCCAGCGTCGGTCCAATTGTGCGGCACGTTGATGATGAAATTGGCGCCTTGGGCGAACTGCACGATGAAGGCGTTGGGAAAGCCGTGCACATGCAGGCCGTGCATCGTGCGCATGCCATCCTTCCATGCCTCTGACAGGCGCTTGCCGCCAACACCGGCAATGTCGAAGCCGGAGCGGCGTTCATAGGAGGTGCCAACCTCGAAGCCTGACGCATAGATGATGCAATCCACGTCATAATGGGTGCCGTTCACCCAGAAGCCAGTCTCATCGATGCGCTCGACGCCCTTGCCATCGGTATCGATCAGCTGGGTGCCGGGTTCATTGAACGCCTGCAGATAGGCATCGTGGAAGCAGGGCCGCTTGCACAGCTGCCGATACCAGGCCTTCAATCGGTCGGCCGTGGCCTTGTCGCGGACAATCGCGTCGGTGCGGTCGCGGATTTCCGACATCTTCTCCAGATCGGCATCCTCGAATGCCGCCATCATGTTGGCCGGCGTCATCTGATCCATGGGCAGCGTCATGATGCGTTCACGGATACGGCGCGTCAGGTCGGTCCAGCCGTCCTGCACCAGATCTTCAGCCGGCGGCGGCCCCATGCCGACATTGCGGGCGAAATTGTCGAGCCAGCGCTTCTGCCAGCCGGGCGCGGCGATACTGGCAAACCAGTCGCGATCGATCGGCGCATTGGCGCGCACGTCCACCGAAGATGGTGTGCGTTGCACCACATAGACCGTGCCGCCGGCCCGGGCGAGGTGCGGCACACATTGCACCGCGGTTGCCCCGGTGCCGATGATGGCCACCCGCTTGTCCTTCAACTTGTCCAGCGGGGCGCCGTTGGTGTCACCGCCGGTATAATCATAATCCCAGCGGCTGGTGTGGAAGCTATGGCCCTTGAATGTCTCGATGCCCGGGATTCCCGGCAATTTGGGCACATGCAGCGGGCCGGTACCGGTGCCGATGTAATCGGCGGTGAAGCGGTCACCGCGATCGGTGGTGATCACCCACAGGCTCCTGCCCTCATCCCACACCATGTCGGTCACCCGTGTGTGAAACAACGCCTTGTCATACAGGCCGAAGGTGCGCCCGATGCGCCGCGACTGCTCCAGTATTTCCGGGGCATGGGCGTATTTTTCGGTCGGCATGTGCCCGGTTTCTTCCAGCAGCGGCAGATAGATGATCGACGCCGTATCGCATTGCGCCCCGGGATAACGGTTCCAATACCAGGTGCCGCCGAAATCGCCGGCCTTCTCGATGATGCGCACATCCTTGATGCCGGCCTGGGCCAGCCGCGCGCCGACGCACAGACCGGCAAAGCCGCCGCCAATCATGGCGAAGGTGACATGATCCGTCAGCGGTTCGCGCGGCACCACCGGCATATAGGGGTCATCGAGATAATGGGCATATTCGCCGCTCATCTCGATATACTGGCTGCTGCCATCCTCGCGCAGGCGCTTTTCGCGTTCAGCCTTGTAGCGCGCCAGAATCGCCTGCTTGTCGAGGGTCGCTGCTGCACTGGCCATGGTTGTTCCGCTCCCGGTTGCTGGGCGCAAAACTAGACCAGTTCGCCTTTCAGCAAAGCTGGCAGTTTTCCGGTTTCGCCGCGGGCCTGGTTCATGAAAAACCGCTTCAGCGGCGGCAACCGCTCCACGGCCGACAGGCCGATGCGCCGCACCCGGCTGGGCACGCGGCCGGGGATGGCGAACAGCCGGTTCAGATTGTCCGTCACCGCACACACCAGGCTGTTGTCAAACATCCGCCACGCCGAAACCTGGGCCAGCACATCGGGGCTGCCCAGATCCAGCCCGGCCCGCGCCGCGTTGGTGAGCACTTCGGCGGCGGCCGCCACATCGCGGAAGCCCATGTTCAGGCCCTGGCCGGCAATCGGGTGGATGCCATGCGCCGCATCGCCAAGCAGCAGCAGCCGGGTATCGGTGTAGCGCGCGGCATGGTGGAAGCCCAATGGCCACACCGTCTGCGGCGCGATCACCTCGATCTCGCCCATGGTGCCGTCACAGCGCGCAGCAATCTCGGCCGCCAGTGCCTTGGGGCCCAGCTTTTTCACCGCGGCCATGTGGCGGCCATCCACCGTCCACACAATGGCGGTGCGCGGCCGGCCATCATCGGTGTCGGTCATCGGCAACAGCGCCAGCGGGCCTTCGGGATAGAAGAGCTCACACGCCACATTCCCGTGCGGCACCGTGTGCGCCACCATGGTGATGAGCGCGGCATGGGGATAATGCCACTGGGCGATCGGAATGCCGGCCGCGTCCCGCGTGGCCGAGCGGCGGCCATCACAGGCCACCACCAGCGGCGCCCGGAACACCCGGCCATCGGCCAGCGTGAGCGTCGCGGCATGATCATCCCGCTCCAGCCCTGTCACCGTCACCGGTGCCAGCAGCTGCACATTGGGTTCATTGCGCACCGCGCGCAGCAGGCCGATGCGCAACAGGCGGTTTTCCACCATCGTGCCCAGCGGATCATTGCCCTCCCCGGTATCAAAATGCAGAAATTGCGGATGGGTGCCATCGGTCACGCGGATGGCACGGATCGGGCAGCCGGTGCCATCGACGATATCGCCCAGCCCCAGCGCCCGCAGCATCCGGCCCGACGCGCTGGCAATCGCACTGGCCCGGCCATCGAACGCCGGCAGCGTGGTTGAATCCAGGTCCTGCGCATCAACCACGATGCTGGTCACGTCGGCCTTGGCCAGCGCCAGCGCCAGCGTCGCGCCCACCAGGCCGCCACCAATGATGATCACATCTGCGTTTGCCGTCATGGCGGGATTCCTACTCCACTATTGCCGCGCGCCCAAGCGGGACATGATGTCATCACCCCCTCACGCCCTGCCTGCTTGACCGCGGGCCCGGCATGATTCATCCTTTGTTCGCTGTGCCTGCAATCAGGCCAGCAGCGATTCGCCCGGCATGGCAGACCGGGCACGATTTTGCGGCCACCAGATTTCAGGCAAAGGGCAGGCAGCACATGGCAACCCGGGCAGCAGGCGCCGCGTCCCCCCGGCAGCGGGCCACCCCACCGCAAGGCCGGATGGCGGCGCTGGCGGCGCGCACGCGGGTGGGGCTGGCGCTGGCGCTGCGCCGGCTGTTGCGCCTGGCCGGCGGCGGCCTGATCGCGGCGGCCGGGCTGGCGCTGGCGGCGGCCCTGATCAGTTATGATCCGGCCGATCCATCCTTCAACACCGCCACCGCGCGCAGCGCCGGCAACTGGCTGGGCGATGCCGGCGCCCATCTGTCTGATGTCTTGCTGCAGCTGGCCGGTTGGCCGATCCTGTTGCTGGTGCCGGCGATCCTGCTGGCGGGCTGGCGGGTGGCGCGCGAACAACCGGTGCCGCTCGCGCACATGACCGGCCTCACGCTGGCGGGCATTGTTGCACTCTCGGCAGCGACCGGCGGATTCGATCTGCCTGCCGCCAGCGCGCCGGCCGGGCCGGGCGGCCTGATCGGCCAGGGGCTGGCCGGCGTGGCCGATGCGCTGGCCAGCCGGCCGGAACTGGATGGCGTGCCGGTGGGGCTGGTGCTGGCGCTGTTGCTGCTGCCGCTGGGGGCCACGCTGGTGGCGCTGGGCACCGCGATCAGCGCCGATGCCGTGGCCGATGGGGTGGCCTGGCTGCGCGGCCTTGCCGGCGGCGCTGATGCCGATGCCGAAGAGCCCGCCGATGATGGCAGCCTGCCGCTGCCCAAACCGGTGTTGCGTCGCCGCGCCGCCGGCGATGCTGATGAAGGCGAAGCGCCCGGTGCCATTGTCAGCCCCGGCCCCAATGTCGTGGAGCCGGCGGCCGCCGCCTCCCGTCGCCCGCCGCGCGCCCGGCAGCAATCGCTCGATCTGGGTGATGCGGCGGTGCTGCCCGGCCTCGATCTGCTGCGCCCCGCGCCCACCGGCCCGCGCGCCCGCATCGATGCCGCGGCGCTGGAACAGAATGCCCGCCTGCTGGAAGGCGTGCTCGAAGATTTCGGCGTGCGCGGCCGCATCGGCGAAGTGCGACCCGGTCCGGTGGTCACCATGTATGAACTGGAACCGGCGCCGGGCATCAAGGCCAGCCGGGTGATCGGCCTGGCCGATGATATCGCCCGGTCGATGTCGGCACTGTCTGCCCGTGTGGCAGTGGTGCCCGGCCGCAACGTGATTGGCATCGAACTGCCGAACCAGACGCGGGAAACCGTGTCCCTGTCGGAACTGTTGGGCAGCGCCAGCTTTGAAGGCCGCGGCGTGACCCTGCCGCTGGTGCTGGGCAAGGATATCGCCGGCGATCCGGTGGTGGCCGATCTGGCGCCGATGCCGCACCTGCTGATCGCCGGCACCACCGGGTCGGGCAAATCGGTGGGCCTCAACGCGATGATCCTGTCGCTGTTGTATCGCATGACCCCGGCTGAATGCCGGTTGATCATGATCGATCCCAAGATGCTCGAACTCAAGATGTATGACGGGATCCCGCATCTGCTGGCGCCCGTCGTCACCGATCCGCCGAAAGCCATCCGCGCGCTGAAATGGGCGGTGGAGCAGATGGAGGACCGCTATCGCAAGATGAGCGAGCTCAACGTCCGCTCACTCGCCAGCTTCAACCAGAAGGTGCGGGACGCCAAGGCGGCCGGCAAGCCGTTTGTGCGCCGTGTGCAAACCGGGTGGGACCCGGAAACCGAACTGCCGATCATCGAGGAAGAACGGCTGGATTTCGAACCGCTGCCCCTGGTGGTGGTGGTGGTGGACGAGCTGGCCGATCTGATGATGACGGCCGGCAAGGAAGTGGAATTCCTGATTCAGCGCCTGGCGCAAAAGGCCCGCGCCGCCGGCATCCACCTGATCATGGCAACGCAGCGCCCATCGGTGGATGTGATCACCGGCGTCATCAAGGCCAATCTGCCCACCCGCATCAGCTTTCAGGTGACCAGCAAGATCGATTCGCGCACCATCCTGGGCGAACCCGGCGCCGAGCAATTGCTGGGCAAGGGCGACATGCTGTGGATGTCTGGCGGCAAGCTGGTGCGCGTGCACGGCCCGTTTGTTTCGGATGAAGAGGTGGAAGCGGTCGCCGATTTCTGGCGCGCGCAAGGGTCACCCGATTATGTCGAGGCCGTCACGGAAGAGCCGCCCGATCTGGATGGCCAGCTTGATCTGGCCGGCGCCGGGCTGGGTGGCGGCGGCCGCGGCGATGAGGAAGCCGATGTCTATGCCAAGGCGATCGATGTGGTCGCCAAGGCGCAGAAGGCCAGCACCAGCTTCCTGCAACGCCACCTGCGCATTGGTTACAACAATGCCGCCCGCCTGATCGAACGCATGGAGCAGGACGGCTTCGTGAGCCGCCCCGATCACGTCGGCCGCCGCGAAGTGCTGATCGATGAATATGGCCAGCGGCGGTGACACCCGCGTCGAAGTGCCAGTGGTGATGCCGGGCCGCGCCCGATAGGCTGAGCCCAGCGATGTGGGAGCTTCGCGGGGAGCGGGATCAGCCGGCATGACCATCACACCAGACCATCAGGCCATCTGGGCCGCCGTTCGTGCCCAGCGCGATGCGGTGCCGGCCTTGTGGGCGGATTTCGATTTTGATGCGCCGGCGATGCGCTTCACCACCGATCCCGATGCCGCTTCCACCCTGCCGGCGGCCCATGCGGCCAAGCGGGCGCGGATTTTGGCCAACACCGATCTGGTCGAACGGCTGCGCGCCTATGCGATGATGGGCGACGTGACCGCGGATCGTTACGCCGCGCTGATGGCGCACACCAAGTTCCGCAGCCTGATCGACATGCTGTCGCTGGCCTGTGAAAAGGGCATCGACGCGGTGCCCGATGCCCCGCCGGAACTGGCGGCGTTCATTGCCGACATGGAGGAACAGCCTGACTGGCTGGACATGGCGCTGGTGGAACGCGGCGCCCGGCTGGAGCGCAACGGCACGGCGCACATCGCGCCCTTTGCCGTGCGCGGCGCCTTCATCGCCACCTTCATGAACGAATATGCCGCGTTGCCGATGGCGCTCACCGGCACATTGTCCGATCATGCCGCGGCGCGCCGGGTGAAGGAAACCGCCAATTTCTTTGCCGTCACCACCCTGCCTGGCGCGCTGGAGCGCTTTGGCCCCGGTTTCAAGGCCGCAGCCATGGTGCGGCTGATGCATTCCATGGTGCGCTACAACATCGCCCGGCGGCCGCACATGTGGGACCGGGCGCGCTTTGGCTTTCCGATTCCGCAGGTGGATCAGATGCCGGCCGGCCTGATCAACATCTTCCTGCTCTCCTATCGCCTGATTGCCGAAGGGCGGACCGAATTCACCCCGGATGAGCGCGCCGTGGTGGAGTTTGCCCGCTATCGCTGCCGCCTGCTTGGCCTGCCCGAAGCGCTGTTGCCCGCCACGCCGCAGGGCATTGTCGATATCATGAACGTGCGCGCCGCCACGCTGCGCGCCGGCTTTGATGATCGCACCTGCGGCAACCTGGTGCGTGCCACCATGGCCGCGGACCTGTGGGAGGGCGATGGCCCGGCGCTGCGGCTGTTCCGCCGGGTGGAGAAAAGCTTTTCGCGGGTGTTTTTCCTGAAGAATTTCATGGGCAATGATCGCGCCGCCACAAAGGCGGTGGGCGTGACGGTGAGTGGCGGCGATCTGGCGCTGGCGGGCCTGGCCGGCCTGTGGATTGCCGGGACGATGACCGCCTATCGCCTTGCCGCGCGCGTGCCCGGAGTCGCGGAATTGGCCGATCGCCGGCTGATTGCCAAGATCACCGGCCTGCTCAGCCATTATGGCCATGCCGAGTTCCTGGTGTACGAACACCGGCCAGCCAGCGCGCAGCCGGTGGTGGCTTAAGCCCGCAGGAACAGGCCGACGGTGAGACCAAAGCCGATCACGATCACGGCGATCTTGAGGGCCTTTTCCGGCACCACGGCCAGCGCCTTGGCGCCGACATAGCCGCCAGCCATGGCCCCAATGCCAACCACCAGCGCATGCGCCCAGGCAACATTGCCGGTGAGGGCAAATACTATCGCCGCCGTGGTGTTGGACAGCGACACCAGCACATTCTTGGTGCCGCCGGCATTGCGCACCGCCAGCCCGGCAATGGTGAGGCTGGCCAGGGTGAGTATGCCGGCGCCGCCCCCAAAAAAGCCGCTGTAGAGCGCGATCAGTGATTGGCTGGTCACCGTGACCCAGGCCGGTGGCGGCGGCTTGTCCATCGCCTTCTTGGGTCCGAACGCGCCCCAGGCAAAGACGATGGTGGCCAGCAGCACCAGCCACGGCACCATCGCGGCAAAGATGCGGGTGGGTGTCGCATTGAGCAGTGCTGCCCCCGCCACCCCGCCGGCCAGCGCAATGGCGGCCAGCGCCTTGAAGCTCAACCGCTCCGCCCCGGCCACCAGCTTGCGCCCGGCTATGCCAGTCGTGATCTGGCCGGGGAACAGCGCCATTGTGGAGGTGATATTGGCCAGCTTGGGATCCAGCCCGGCGGCAATCAGCGCGGGCAGGGTGATGAAACTGCCGCCGCCGGCCAGGGCATTCTGGGCCCCTGCCCACAGCCCGGCCCCGGCCAGCAAGGCCAGCATGGCCGGTTCAGGAAACTGCATCAGCATAATGGCCACCAAATCCTGTTTTCGGCCACCGGCGGCCCGGTTTCGGCCACCCGCACGCCCTGCGCCGGCACCGGCCTGCCCCGAAACGGGGGGAAATTCCATCAATTTTCAGCCGGCTGTGCCTTGGCGCTGCACTGATTTGGCGATAGCGTGAAATCCGATGCAATTATCGCGCCAACTTGCGGAGCCGTGATTCGACCATGAGCCTGACCGAAACCCTGCCCCGCACCGGCGCCACCGCCGACATGCGCGGCCTGTCGGTGGACGGGATCGGCAAGCGTTATGACAAACGGGTGGTGCTGCGCGATGTCTCGCTGTCGGTGCGGCCCGGCGAAGTCGTTGGTTTGCTTGGGCCAAATGGCGCCGGGAAAACCACCTGCTTCTATTCGATCATGGGACTGGCCGTGCCGGATTCGGGCCGGATCCTGCTTGATGGCCATGACATCACCGGCCTGCCCATGTATCGCCGCGCCGCGCTCGGCCTTGGCTATCTGCCGCAGGAAACCTCCATCTTTCGCGGCATGACGGTTGAACAGAATATCATGGCCGTGCTGGAAGTGGCCGAACCCGATGCCAGGATCCGTGCCGCACGACTGGAAGAACTACTGAACGAATTCAATATCTTGCGCCTGCGAGCGGCGCCGGCGATGGCGCTTTCAGGCGGCGAACGGCGGCGGGTGGAAATCGCCCGAGCCCTTGCGGCCAACCCGTCCATCATGCTGCTGGACGAACCCTTTGCCGGCATCGATCCCATCTCCATCGCCGATATCCGTGCCCTGGTGGTGCAGCTGCGCGCTCGTGACATCGGGGTGCTGATCACCGATCACAACGTCCGCGAAACCCTTGAAATCGTTAACCGCGCCTGCATCATTTATGATGGCCGGGTGCTGTTCGAGGGCACGCCCGAAGCGCTGGTGGCCGATGAAACCGTGCGCCGGGTGTATCTGGGCGAAGATTTCAGCCTGTGACGGGCGGCTGACATGGGCTTGGGGCCACGGCTTGAGATCAGGCAGTCCCAACAGCTGGTGATGACCCCCCAGCTGCAGCTGGCGATCAAGTTGCTCACCCTCACCAACGTCGAACTGGAAGGCTGGATCGGCGAGGAACTTGAACGAAATCCGTTACTTGCCAGCGGCGATGCAGCCGAGCCGGCCGAACCGGAACGCGCGCGCAGCATTGATGACAGTCCTGACTCGCCGCCTGCGATAACGGAGGCCAGCAGCGCCGGGCTGGAGCAATTGTTGCGTGATGGCATCCCGGCGAGCGAAGGGGCCCCGCTGGAGGCGGATTACACCGGCGAGCGTTTTCATCATGATTGTGCCAGCGATCAGCCAGCCGACTGGAGCGAGAAGGCTGGTGCGCAGGGCGATGATGAAGGCTTTGATTTTGATCGGGTTTCAGGCGCCGGGCCGACCCTGGGTGAGGTGCTGGAGCAGCAGGCATCCGGGCAGTTTGACGGGCTGGACCTTGCCATTGCGCGGTTCATCATCGATGGGCTGGATGAGTGCGGCTATCTGGCTGAATCCGTTGATGATATTGCCGATCGCCTGGACATTTCACCGGGCCAGGTCGAAGCCATTCTGGCCAAGGTTCAGATGTTTGATCCCGTTGGCGTGGCGGCGCGGACGCTTTCGGAGTGCCTGATTGCCCAGGCCAGGGCGGTCGATCGCTGTGATCCGGCGATGCACAAGTTGTTGAAAAATCTGGATCTTGTTGCCAGGGGCGACATGGCGGGGCTGATCCGGCTGTGCGGGGTTGATCGCGAAGACATTGTGGACATGATCCGCGAACTGAAGTCTTATGATCCAAAACCCGGCCTTCGTTACAGTGCCGAGGCAGCAACGCCGGTCGTTCCTGATGTGTTCGTGACGAAGGGCACAGATGGTGCCTGGCATATCAGCCTCAATCAGGCGACGTTGCCGCGCCTTATTGTTGATCGAGACTATCAGGCTGAGCTGGCACAAGGGGCCGACAAGGCCACCAACAGCTTTCTGAACGAGTGTGTGACCAGTGCAAACTGGCTGCTGAAGGCACTGGATCAACGCGCCAGAACGATCATCAAGGTTTCGACAGAAATCGTCCGCCTGCAACAAGGATTCTTCGAACATGGTGTCAGTCATCTGAAGCCGTTGACGCTGAAGACCGTCGCTGACTTGGTGGAAATGCATGAATCCACCGTCAGCCGGGTGACGAGCAACAAATATATGCTGTGTGAGCGTGGCCAGTTCGAACTGAAATATTTCTTCACATCTGGCGTTTCGAGTGGCGGTGGTGAGTCTGCATCCGCCTTGACTGTCAAGGATCGCATCGCCAAGTTGATCGCGGCGGAGGGTGATGATGTGCTGTCGGATGACAGTCTGGTGGAGGTTCTGAACGGCGAAGGCTTTGATATTGCACGCAGAACTGTGGCCAAATATCGCGAAGCGCTGGGCCTTGGATCATCGGTGCAGCGCCGCAGGGCCCGGGCCATGCGGGCGGCCTGAAAACCCGCCGGACCGTGGCAGCCCGGTGACCAATGTCGGGCATCGGTGGCCAATATTGCCGCTGCCGTGACAAAAGCGCCGCGCCCGGTGGCCACTCACCGCTTCACCCCCGGTTCAACCGTGATAAGACAGGGCCAGACCATGGCCGCCCGCTTGTTTCTTGCCGTTCTGGCGCTGTTGCTGCTGGCCCTGCCCCGGCCGGCCGCCGCGCAATCGATTTTGCGCGACGCCGAAACCGAGGCGTTTTTCCGCGACATCAGCCGTGATCTGGTGATCGCCGCCGGGCTTGATCCGCGCAGCGTGCAGTTCGTGCTGGTCGGCGATCCCAGCATCAACGCCTTTGTCACCGGCGGCCAGAATGTGTTCGTGCATTCCGGCCTGATCATCGCGGCCGACAATGTGAACGAGCTGCAGGGCGTGATCGCCCACGAACTTGGCCATATCGCGGCCGGGCACAATGTGCGCTTTGGCGAAGGCGCCGGCCCCGCCAGCCGGATTTCGCTGCTCAGCCTGGTGGCCGCGGCGGCGGCGGTGGCGGCCGGCGCGGGCGAAGCCGGCATGGCCATCCTTGGCCTGGGCCAATCGGCCGCCATGGGGCGGTTTCTGGCCTTCACCCGCGATCAGGAAAGCCGCACCGATCAGGCCGGAGCGAAGTTCCTGTCGAAGGTCGGCATTTCCGGCCGGGGCAGCATCGATTTCTTCCGCAAGCTGCAGGGCCAGGAATATCGCCTGGGCATCCCGCAAGACAATGAATATGCCCGCACCCACCCGCTTTCCAGCACCCGCATCAACAATCTGCTGGCGATCTATGAAGCCGATCCCGCCTGGAACAAGCCGCCAAACCGGGACCTGCAGGCGCGCTTCGAACGCATCAAGGGCAAGCTGATCGGCTTTGTCGAAGAACCGCGCATCGTGATGCAGCGCTATCCCGAGGGCACCAACACCCCGGCGGCGCTCTATGCCCGGTCCTATGCCTGGCACCGGTCTGGCTATCCCGATCTGGCGATTGGCGAGACCGCCAAGCTGGTGGCGCGCAGCCCCGATGATCCGTTCTTTCTGGAGCTGCGCGGCCAGGTGCTGCTGGAATCGGGCAAGGTCGATGAATCACTGCCGGTGCTGCGCCGGGCAGCGGCACTGGCGCCCAATGAACCGATGATTCTCACCCTTTTGGGCCACGCCCTGGTGACCAGCGAGGATGCCAGGTTGCAGGCCGAAGCCGAACCGCTGTTGCGCAAGGCCGTGAGCCTCGACCGGGAAAATCCCTTCACCTGGTATCAGCTGGGGGTGATTTACGATCGCCGGGGCGACAAACCACGCGCCGCGCTGGCCGCAGCCGAGCGGTTCAGCCTGGAAGGCAATGCCATGGGCGCGGTGATGAACGCGCGCGTGGCCCACGCCGGCTTGCGGCCTGGCACCCCGGACTATATCCGGGCAGACGATATCATGTTGGTGGCAAGCGACGCGCTGGAACAGCAGCAACGCAGGAAGAAGAGGTGACTATGGCCAGTTTCTGGAACCGCCGGCTGAGCATGGCCGCAACGCTTGCGCTGGGGCTGGCCGGCGCTGGTGTCGGGGCGGGTGCCGCCATGGCGGCGGCTGGCCAATCCGGCCAGCCGGCCAACCGCGCCGAAATCGAAGCCATCGTGCGCGAATATATATTGAGCCATCCCGAGATCATTCCCGAAGCCGTGGCCCGGCTGGAGCAGGCCGAAGGCCGCAAGGCGCTGGCTGCCAACCGCCAGACGCTGGAAACCCCGTTTCCGGGCGCCGTGGCCGGCAATCCGCAGGGCGATGTGAAGCTGGTGGTGTTTTTCGATTATGCCTGCCCCTATTGCCGGCAGGGCCATGCCGATGTGCAGAAACTGGTGCGCGAGGATCCCAAGCTGATGGTGATCTATCGCGATTTCCCGGTGCTGTCGCCGGCCAGCACCGAAGCCGCGATGGCCAGCCTGTCGGCCGCGACCCAGGGCGGTTATGGCAAGTTTCACAACGCCATGTTCGACAGCCCGGGCCGGGTGAGCCTGGTGCGCACCATGGGCATCGTGAAGGGCGTGGGCCTTTCGGAGGACAAGATCACCGCCGATCTGAAGAATCCCGCGCTGCGCGCCGAACTGGATCGCAACCTGGCGCTGGGCCGGGCCTTGGGCCTCACCGGCACGCCCAGCTATGTCGTGGGCGATCGCATCATGTCGGGCGCGGTGGGCTATGATCAGTTGAAGGCCGCCGTGGCGACGGCACGCGCGGACAAGGCCAAGGTTTGATGGCCGTCTACCGCGGCTTTGATGGTGCCGCGCTGGCGGTGGCCGAACTGGGCGAAGGCCGCCCGATCCTGCTGCTGCACGGGCTGTTTTCATCCGGCGAGATGAACTGGCGGCGCTATGGCGCCGCCGCCGAGATCGCCAGCGCCGGCTATCGGGTCATCATGCCGGATTTCCGGGCCCATGGCGCCAGCGCCGCGCCGCACGATGCGGCGGCTTATCCGCCCGATGTGTTGGCGATGGATATCGAGGCGCTGATTGCCCAGCTGGGCCTGACGGATTTCGATATCGCCGGCTACTCCATGGGCGCGCGCACGCTGGCGCGGCTGCTGGCCAGAGCAAAGGAAAATCGCGGGTTGCAACCAGGCAATGCGATCCTTTCGGGCATGGGGCTGGAAGGCCTGATCGGTGGCACGGCGCGGGCGGATTTCTTCAAGACGGTGGTAAAGCAGCCCGACGGCTGGCCGGCCGGCAGCCCGGAGGCGTTTGCCGCCGCCTTCATGAAGCAGAACAAGGTGGACGGCACCGCCGTGGGCCTGTTGCTCGACAGCTTTGTGTCCACCCCGCCGGAGGTGCTGCGCGGCATCGAAACGCGCTGCCTGGTGCTGTGTGGCCGCGATGATCGTGACAATGGCTCCGCCCCGGCGCTGGCCATGGAACTGCCCAACGCCGCGCTGGTGGAGATTGACGGCAACCATATGAGCGCGGTGACCAAGCCGGATTTCGGCACCGCCATCGCGGCCTGGCTGGGGCATCCGCTGTAAGATCCGTGTTCGGGGGAGTGAGGCGATGAGGATTTCACATCTGGCGCTGGCGACCGCGTTGTGGCTGCCGGTTGCGGCGCAGGCGGCCGAGACTGCAACGGCCGCGCCAACGGCGGCCGAAGCCAAGGCCTTTGCCGCCGACGCCGAAGCCCAGCTTTCGGCCTGGAGTGACCGGGCCCAGCGCAGTTTCTGGGTGAATGCCACCCACATCACCGACGACACCGATGCCATGGCGGCCGAAGCCGGCGCGGAGGGCACGATGTTGCAGGTGAAACTGGCCAAGCAAGCCGCGCGGTTCAACGCCGTTGCCGGGCTGGATGCCGATACGGCGCGCAAATTGTTCCTGCTGCGTCAGGCCATCGTGCTGCCGGCCCCGGATGCGCCGGGGGCTGCCAAGGAACTGGCCGACATCGCCACCCGCCTGCAAAGCAGCTATGGCAAGGGCAAGGGCCTGGCGCGCGGCAAGGAGATTGTGGGCAACGATATCGAGGCCCTGATGGCCAGCGAGCGTGACCCGGCCGTGCTGAAGGAAATGTGGGAAAGCTGGCACAAGGTGGGCACGCCGATGGCCGGCGATTATGCCCGGCTGGTGCAGATTGCCAATGCCGGCGCCAGGGAACTGGGCTTTGCCGACACCGGCGCCATGTGGCGGGCGGGCTATGACATGCCGGCCGCCGAGTTCGAGACGCTGGTCGATCGCCTGCTGGCCGAGGTGCAGCCGCTGTATGTTGATCTGCATTGTTACACCCGCACCAGGCTGAACCAGACATATGGCGATGCGGTGCAGCCGAAGACCGGCCCGATCCGCGCCGATCTGCTGGGCAACATGTGGGCGCAGGATTGGGCCGGCATCTATGATGTGGTGGCCCCCGCCGGCGCCGGCGACGTGGGCTATGACATTGGCGATCTGCTGACCGCGAAAAAGGCCGGGCCGCTGGACATGGTTCGCTATGGCGAGAATTTCTATTCCTCGCTCGGCTTTGCGCCGTTGCCGGCGACATTCTGGACGCGCAGCCTGTTCACCAAGCCGGCTGACCGCGAGGTGGTGTGCCATGCCAGCGCCTGGGATATCGACAACAAGGATGATCTGCGCATCAAGATGTGCATCAAGGTGAACGCCACGGATTTCGTCACCATCCACCACGAGCTTGGGCATAATTATTACCAGCGCGCCTACAAGGCGCAGCCCTATCTCTATCTGAACAGCGCCAATGATGGGTTTCATGAAGCCATCGGCGATTGGGCCGCGTTGAACGTGACGCCGGAATATCTGGTGAAGGTGGGCCTGCTGGATGTCGCCAAGGTGCCCGATGCCAGCCGCGACATCGGCCTGTTGCTGCGCCAGGCCATGGAAAAGGTGCCGGGCATGCCGTGGACGGCACTGGTGGACAAATGGCGCTGGGGCGTGTTTGCCGGCACCACCACCCCGGCCGAATACAACAAGGCGTGGACCGATCTGCGCCTGCGTTATCAGGGGATCGCGCCGCCCGCCCCGCGCCCGGCCGATGCCTTTGATCCCGGTGCCAAATATCATATTCCCGGCAACACGCCTTATGCGCGCTATTTCCTGGCCCGCATCCTGCAGTTCCAGTTTTACGAAGCCGCCTGCAAACAGGCCGGCTGGACCGGGCCGCTGCACCGTTGCTCCATCTATGGCGACAAGGCGGTGGGGGCCAGGCTGAACGCCATGCTGGAAAAGGGCATGTCGAAACCGTGGCCGGAGGCGCTGCAGGCGTTTGCGGGGACGGGGCAGATGAGCGGCAAGGCCATGCTGGCCTATTTCGCGCCGCTGCACACGTGGCTGAAACAGCAGAACAAGGGCCAGACATGCGGCTGGAACGCGGCCAAGCCTTGAACGGCTAGGGCGCCCGCCCCACCCAGTGCAGGGCAGCGCCGTGGCGGGCGAGCCAGCGGCGGGCATCCTGCGCGCGCGGATCAAGTTCACGGTTGAGCTTGTGGAAGGCCGGCGAGTGGTTGGGGTGGATCAGGTGCGCGGCTTCGTGGGCGGCGATGGCGTGGCGCACGAAGGCCGGGGCCAGGATCAACCGCCAGCTATAGGCGATGCGCGCGCCTTCCGGGCGGTTCCAGCCGGCGCAGCTGCCCCAGCGGCTGGCCGGATCGCCCACCGAAACCCGCGCGACACTGCGTCCCAGCCGGGCGGCAAAGCCATGGGTGGCGGCCTCAAGATCGGCCTTGGCTCGCGCCTTCAGCCAGCGTTCCAGCCGGGGGGCCACGGATTCCGCCGGGCCGCCCAGCAGCAACCGGTCTGGCTCCAGGCGCGGCGTGCGCGGGTGGCCGGCCTGCCAATCGATCAGCACCGGCGCGCCATCGATGGGGATGATATAGCCGGGGGCAAAGGGGATCGGGCGCGGCCAGGCAGCGATGCGGGCTTCCAGCCAATCGCGGTGGCTGTTCAGCAGGGCCAGTGCCGCGGCCTCCCCACCGCTGGGGGGCAGGCTGATTTCGATGGCGCCGGCAATGCTGTTGGCCTTCAGCCTGACCATGCGCGCCGTGGCCCGCCGGGTCGCCACCACCGGCACGTGGCGGCCGGCGAGGGTGAGATGGTCAGGCAGGGACGGGCGGCGCCAGCGCAGCATGGCCGGCGGTCACAACGGCTTGTCGATGATGAAATCTTCCAGATCGCCAATGTCGTCTTCGCTGATCACCCGGCCGGCCACCGATTGGCCGGCGCGGTGGATGGACTGGCGATCGCCGGTGATCAGATGATGCCATGGCGCCAGGCCCTGCTTGCGGTGCACCCGCAGATAGGAACAGCTTTCCGGCAGCCAATCCAGATCATCCAGCTTGCCGGGCGTGAGCCGCACACATTCCGGCACCAGCGCCTTGCGGTTGCGATAATCGCTGCACTGCGCCGTGCGCGTATCGAGCAGGCGGCAGCAGACGTTGGTGGGGAACACCTCCCCCGTGTCCTCATCCTCCAGCTTGTGCACGCAGCATTTGCCGCAGCCATCGCACAGGCTTTCCCACTGCGCCCGCGTCATGTGGTGGAACGGCGTGGTTTCCCAGAAGGGCTTATCGGACATGGGCGGCCAGCAGTTCGGTGACCGCCTGGGCGGTGAGGCCCTGGTGCGGCAGGAAGGCAATGGGCCGGCCATCCGGGCCGAACAGATAGACCATGGCGCTGTGATCCATGAGATAATTCTCAGGATCGCCGGTTTCCATGCGCTTGGCATAGACGCCATAGGCCTTGGTGACAGCGGCAATCTGATCTTGCGTGCCGGTGAGGCCGACCAGCCGGGGATGAAAGGCGGCCACAAAGGGCTTCAGCACGGCGGGCGTGTCACGCTGCGGATCGATGGTGATGAAGATGGGCGCCACCTTGGCCGCCGCGCCGGGCTGGGCCGATTCGAAGGCGGCAAGCCCGCGGCCCAGCAGCG
Source organism: uncultured Sandarakinorhabdus sp. (assembly GCA_964535865.1). Lineage (GTDB taxonomy): Bacteria > Pseudomonadota > Alphaproteobacteria > Sphingomonadales > Sphingomonadaceae > Sandarakinorhabdus. The sequence goes on from CAZHTW010000001.1 coordinate 80,038, forward strand.
CCAGATCGGTGGGGCAGACATCGGGGCAAAAGCCATAGCCGAAATAGATCAGGCGATAGCGGCCGGCGAAATCGGCCTCGCGCACGCTTTGGCCGTTCTGGTTGGTGAGGGTGAACGGCCCGCCCAGCGTGGCGCCGGCCAGATTGCCGGCGGGCGGGGCCGGCGTGGCAAAGCGCAGCCAGCCAATGGCCCCGGCCAGCGCAACGGCCAGGCCCAGCACCAGCCACAGGCGCAGATTCTTGCCCCTGTTCATGTTGGGCTCAACTGGCTATGCGCTATCATCAGGTCACGCATAAAGCGAAACACGGGGACTTGTCGATGAAAAGGCAGCTGATGGCAGCGGTGATGGCGCTGGCGCTGGCCAGCCCGGCCGCCGCGCAATTTTCAGACAGTTACAACTTCCTCAAGGCCGTGCGCGACCGCGATGTGAACAAGGCCATCGAGTTTGCGGACAAGCCGGGCACCACCATCGTCAACGTGCGCGACAGCGACAATGGCGAGGGCGCCATCCACATCGTCACCAAGCGCGGCGATCTGGGCTGGCTGGGCCTCTTGTATCAGAAGGGCGCCAATCTCAACCTGAAGGATCGCGATGGCAACACGCCGTTGATCCTGGCCAGCATCAGCCGCTGGGGCGACGGGATTTCCACGCTGTTGCGGCTGAAGGCGCAGGTGAATGCGCAGAACCGGCTGGGCGAAACCGCCTTGTTGAAGGCGGTGCAGGCGCGTGCGCTGGATATTGCCAAATCGCTGATCGAGGCCGGCGCCAACCCCGACATTGCTGACAACAGCGGGATTTCGGCGCGCATGGCCGCCGAGAATGATCCGCGCGCCGCCAGCATCGCCAAGCTGATGAAGGATGTGCCGGTGAAGGCACCCAGCAAGATGCAGGGGCCCACACTTTAGTGGCGGCTGACATATGGCTGTAACCATGCGCCGCATGGGCAGCCGGGCACACAGGGTCTAGGCGGTGGCGATGGAACGGCCATCGATTGCGGCAGCGGCGTTTGATCGCCCCAGTGTGCGGGTGCGCACACTGGCGAATATCCGCTGGATTGCGATCATCGGCCAGATCACCACCTTGCTGGTGGTTGGCCTGTGGTTTGGCTTCCCCCTGCCCTGGGGTTCGATGCTGGCCGCCATCGGCGCGTCGGCCATCCTGAACATCGGGCTTTCCACCCTGTATGAACGCACCGACCGGATGACCGGGCGGGAATTGAGCCTGCATCTGGCCTTTGATCTGATCCAGGCCGGGGTGCTGCTGTTCCTCACCGGCGGGCTGGCCAATCCGTTTTCGCTGCTGCTGATCGTGCCGGTCACCATCGCCGCCACCCTGCTGCGCGCGCGTGACATGGGGCCGCTGGTGGCGCTGGCTTGCGGTGTGCTGATGGTGGTGTGGTTGTGGGCGCAGCCGCTGCCCTGGTCTGGCCCGCCGCCGGTGTTCCCGCTGGTCTATCGCTTCGGCATGTTGATCGCCTATGCGCTGGCGATCGGCTTTCTGGCGGCCTATCTGTGGATGGTGTCGGCGGAATCGCGCGACCGCGCCCGTGCGCTGGTGGCCACCGAGGCGGCGCTGACCCGCGAAGCACGCATGAACGCGCTGGGCAGCCTGGCGGCAGCGGCGGCGCATGAGCTGGGCGGGCCGCTGGGTTCGATCAGCCTGATCGCCCACAGCCTTGAGGAACAATTGGGCGACGATCCCGATTTCGGCGATGATATCCGCCTGCTGAGCGCCGAAGCCAAGCGCAGCCGCCGCATCATGAAGGAGCTTTCCACCCGCGCCGAAGCCGAAGATCCGTTCGCCGTGCTCGGCCTGGACCTGTTGCTGCACGAAGTGGCGCAAAGCGTGAAGCCCAGCCGGGTGCCGGTGCAGGTGGAGGCGACCCAGCCGCAGCCGCTGGTGCAGCGATCACCGGAACTGCTGCACGCGCTCAACAATCTGGTGTCGAACGCGGTGCGCCATGCCGGCACGGAAGTGCGCATGGAAAGCATTGTCACCGCATCGGAAATCCGCGTTGCGGTGCTGGATGACGGCTTCGGCTTTCCGCCCGATCTGTTGCCGCGCCTGGGCGAGCCCATGCTGGGCCCATCGCGATCCAAATCCGATTCCACCGGGCTGGGGGTGTTCATCGCCACCACCCTGATCGAACGCACCGGCGGCCGCCTGGCGTTCTCCAACCGGCCCGATGGCGGCGCCCGGGTGGAGGTGCGCTGGCCAAGAGAAATATTTGAGGTTATTGACCCTGTTGGGGAAAAGGAGTTCTGAACATGGCAAGCCTGCCCGAAACCGAAGGCCGCCCGCTGCTGCTGGTGGATGATGATGCCCCGTTCCGCCAGCGCCTGTCGGTGCTGCTGGCCCGCAAGGGCTTTGCGGTCACCTCTGTCGGCAGCATCGCCGAAGCCCGGGTGGAAGTTGCCCGGCTGAAGCCCAGCCACGCCGTGGTGGACATGCGGCTGGAAGATGGCAACGGCCTTGATCTGGTTGCCGAAATGCGCGCGATGAGCCCGGATGTGCGCATCGTCATGCTCACCGGCTATGGCAATCTCGCCACGGCGGTGGCGGCGGTGAAGGCCGGTGCCATCGATTATCTGGCCAAGCCGGCCGATCCGGAAGATATTGTGCGCGCCCTGTCGGCCGACACGGGCACCCGCCCGGAAGCCCCGCCGGAGCCGATGTCCGCCGATCGCGTGCGGTGGGAGCATATCCAGCGCGTCTATGAACTGTGTGACCGCAACGTGTCTGAAACCGCGCGCCGGCTGAAGATGCACCGCCGCACCCTGCAGCGCATCCTGGCCAAACGCTCGCCCAAGTAAGGCGATGCTCAACCGCCGCACCGCCCTGGGCCTGATGGCCAGCCTGCCGGCGGCACCGGTGCTGGCGGCCGGCAGCACCGGTTCTGAGGCACTGGCGGCCTTGCTGGAGCAGGCCGGGCGGGCCGATGCGGCACTGTCGCCCACTGGCCCACCCGGCCGGCGCCGCCCGGCGGGTGAGCCGGTGTTCATCGATCCATTGTCCGATGAATGGGCGGCGCGCACACTGGCGGGCAAGCGGCAGGCTGCCGCCGCGCTGGCCGGCATCGACCGCGCTGCCCTCACCCCGGCGGAGCGCATTGCCGCCGATGTGTTCGGCCGCAGCCTGAGCCAGGCCATCGTGGCGCACGAAAGCGGCCTGTTCGCCATCCAGCGGCAGGTGGCGCTCAACCCCAGCTTCGGCCTGCATGTCGAGCTGCCGGACTTTGTTGCCGGTGCCGGCGCGCTGTTTGAAACCAGTGCCGATTATGCCGCTGGCCTGGAGCGGTTGCGGCTGTTTGCCGGCCATCTCGACATGATGATCATCCGCCTGCGCGAAGGCCTGGCCGCCGGCCGGTTGCTGCCGCAGGTGGTGGTGGACAATGTGCTGGCCCAGGTGGCCGCCATGCTGGCGCTGAAGCCCGAAGACACGCCGTTCTACAACGCCATCACCCGGCTGCCGCCTGCGGTGCCGGCCGGTGATTGGCCGGCGCGCTATCGCGACATGATCGCCGGCACGGTGCTGCCGGCCTATGCGCGCTGGCAGGCGTTTCTGGCCAATGTCTATCGCCCGCGTGCGCCGGTGGGGCCGGGCCGGTGGGCCACCAGGGATGGTGACCGGCTCTATGCCGCCGAGCTGGAGCGCCACACCACCCTGCCAATCGCAGCGCAGGCCATTCACGATCTGGGCGTGCGCGAAGTGGCACGCATCCGCGGCGCGTTCGAGGCGACACGGACGCAGCTGGGCTGGACCAGCGACCTGAAATCCCTGTTCGAGCATGTGCGGACCGATCCCAAATTCTATTGCAAGACCGAGGCGGAACTGCTGGCGCGCTTTGCCGAGATTGAATCACGCATCTGGCCGGCCATCCCGCGCCTGTTCCACAACCGCCCATCGGCACCATTCAAGGTGGCCGGGCTGCCGGCCCTGGGCGGGCAGCGCGGCACCGGCTATTATCGCGCCGGCCCGCCCGATGGCGTGTCGTCCGGCATATTGTTCTTCAACATGGCGATGCTGAACACGCGGCCGATCCCGACGCTGGAAACGCTGACCCTGCACGAAGGCATCCCCGGCCATCATTTCCAGATCAACCTGGTCAATGAAGACAAGGCCCTGCCCGATGTGCTGAAACGCGGCGGCAGCACCGCCTATGCCGAAGGCTGGGGGCTTTATGCCGAATCGCTGGGACGTGAACTGGGGATGTTCACCGATCCCTGGGCCTGGTTCGGCCATCTCGACATGGAAATGCTGCGCGCGGTGCGGCTGGTGGTGGACACGGGCCTGCACGCCCTGGGCTGGAGCCGGGATCGCGCCATCGCCTATATGCTGGACAACACATCGATGGCGCCGCGCGATGTGGCGGTGGAGATTGACCGCTATATCGCCCAGCCCGGCCAGGCCTGTGCCTACAAGATCGGCGAGCTGACCTTTGCCCGGTTGCGGCGCGAAGCGGCAGCGGCGTTGGGCAACCGGTTCGATGTGCGGGATTTCCACCAGGTCTGCCTGGATACCGGTGCGCTGCCCCTGGCCGTGCTGGAGGCCAAGGTGAAGGCGTGGATTGCGGCGGGCGGGGGCCGGCCGGTTCAGTCGTAAGCGACAAGCGCGCTTTCAGGATCGATGGTGATCAGCCAGCGCCGGGCGGCGCGCTGGGCCAGATTGAGGGTGATCGCCTTGCGCCGCGCGGCATTCAGCGGGCGCCACGGCGCGTCGCGCAATGCCTCGGCATCAAAACGATCGGCCACGATCAGGCCGGTTTCGGCCGGGCGAAACGCCGGGCTGTGCAGATCATCCAGCGGCAGGCCGGCCGGCACCGCCCAGAAAAACCGGTCACAATGGTCAAGATAGTCCGGCCATTTGCGATCCCCGCGCAAATCGGCAAGGCTGATCTTGATTTCCACAAGGGTCAGCCGCCCGGCGGTATCCACGCCCAATATGTCGGCGCGGCGGCCGCCGGCCAGCGGCACTTCGGCCAGCGGGCTCACCCCGGCGCGCAGCAGCCAGCGGCAGGTGCCGCGCAGCACATCAGCAGCGGAAAGGTCATGCGCCATCGGGTGATGATGGCGGAACAATGAGAGAACGGCAAGCGCCGGTTCAGCGATAGAAGACGTGATTGCCGATCTGGGCAACGCGGGTGAGCCGCCAACGCGGTTTCAGCCGGGTGGAATGGAAGCTGTGGGCGCCTTCGGCCACATCATGCCACAGGCCATTCAGGGCGACGCGGGCAACGGCCATGGCGGTGGTGAAGGTGGCCGTCCCGCGCTGCACACGCGAAGCGACGAAATTGAACTGGCGCGGGGCCTTGATGACGCCGCAGACGCCCCGACCCCATTTGCCATCCCAGCGGCCGGACTGGGCCCGGTTCACCACGGCCTGCGCCACGGCGAGCTGGCCTTCCAGGGCTTCGCCACGGCTTTCGAACCACACGGCGGTGGCCAGGCAATCCAGTTCGGCGGCGGTGGCCGGTGCAGCCGGTTCGGCGGTGGCGACCATCTGCACCAGCGTGGCGAGGCCGTTTGCAGGTGCCGCCGGCTGGCCAGCCGCTGCAGCGATCACCCGATCGTCTTCACCGGGCAGGATCGGCAGGCTGGTTTCAGCCTGCGCCGGCGCGGCCACGGCCGCCAGCATGACCACTGCGGCCAACCGCAGCGACATGTTTTTGCCAGCAAGGATCGCCCGTGCAACCATGAACAGGGTTACAGCGTATAGCGGTGTTGGGCATCAACCCGACATGAGCATTTGCGCGACGAGTTGAGCCGCCTGCGGGATATCCAGTTCGATCACCCACAGATCAGGATCGCGGCGGCGGGCGCGTTCGATCCAGCCCGGCACCTGATCGCCATTGGCCATCGCCACCAGTTCATAGCCATTGGCACCCAGCACCGGGGCCAGCAGGGTTTCCTGATGGTCGACGCGGGTGACCACGGCAATCGCACCGGCTTCATCGTCACCGCGCGCCAGCACGGCGCCGAAACCGCCCTGGGCCGCCACCTGGCGCAGCAGCGCATCCACCCGCATCCGGCTGACCAGCCGGGGTGCGCTGTCGGTCATGCGGTGACCCGGGCTTCGCCGGCAACCGCCGCCAGCATGGCTGCAGCGTCTTGGGCGGCGCGCAGGGCCGGCACGGTGGCGGGATCGCGCAGCGTGCGGCTGATGCGGGCGAGTGCCTTCAGATGATCGGCGCTGTTGTTGTCGGGCGAGAGCAGCAGCACGACGATATCGACAGGCTGGCCGTCGCTGGCCTGCCAGTCAATCGGTTGCGGCAGGCGCGCCAGCATGGCGACGCACTGATTCAACCCGGGCAACCGGGCGTGCGGAATGGCGGCGCCGCCGCCAAAGGCCGTGGAGCCGAGCGCTTCACGGGTGCGCAGCCGTTCGTGCAGCTGGAGCGCCGGCAGATCGAGGCGCGCGCTGGCCGCCAGGGCCAGCGCGCGCAGCACGGCTTCGCGGCCAAAGGCCGGCAGGTCCGCCACCACCCCATCCGGCAGCAGCAGACCGGCAAAACCGGCGCTTGTGGCATGTTGGCCCATCTGTGCTGCCTTCTTGGGGTTTCAGCCCGCCATCACGGCGCGGCGCGGCGCGCCGGCCACAGATACGCGCGGTTCCACCCAACCGATGGTGCCATCGTCGCGGCGATAGACCATGTTGTGGGCGCCGGTGGCGCTGTTGACGAACAACAGGGCGGTGGTGTTGCGCAGATCAAGCATCATCACCGCATCGCCCACGCTGGTGGTGGGAATATCCACGCGGGTTTCTGCGATGATCAGCGGCGCATCACCGGCCGGTTCGGCATCGTCGGGGCTGGCGGCGAAAATCTTGTATTCGGCATTGTCGAGCGGTGGCAGTTCGGCCACTTCGGGCGCTTCGCGGCCACCGGCCGGTGAATGGCGATCCTTCAGGCGTCGCATGTAACGGCGCAGCTGCTTGTCGATCTTTTCAGCGGCACCGTCGAAGGCGACATGGGCGTCGGCCGCCCGCGCCGAACCCTTGAGGATGAGATCGGCCATCACATGCATGACGATGTCGCAAGCGAAATGGCCATGCGGCGCCGGGCCAAGCGTGACGTGGGCCGACAGGGCGCGCGGGAAATATTTCGCCACCATGGCGCCCAGACGGTCGCGCACATGTTCGCTGAAGGCAGCGCCGGTATCAACCTGATGCCCTGAAATGCGGATATCCATGCCTTGATTCTCCTCAACCGCTGCTGACCGGCGACAACTGCCCGTCATGACAGCCAGAGCGGGTCTTTCAGGCCGGCCACGAAACTGGCGTGGGCTGCCAGCTCCTCCTCGCTGGCATGGTGTTCACGCGGCGCTAGACTCACCCGCTCATAAGGAGTGTCGTCCTGTGCGGCGGTGGTGGCAAGGTCGAATCCGATCTGCCGGCCTCCGGTCAACTCGATATAGACACGGGCCAGCAGTTCGGCATCCAGCAGCGCGCCATGTTTGGTGCGGGCTGAAAGATCAATGCCATAGCGGGTGCACAGCGCATCCAGCGTGTGCTTGGCACCCGGATGGGCCTTGCGGCTGATCTCCAGCGTGTCGATGGCGCGGCTCATCGGCACAATCGGCATGCCGGCGCGTTTCAGTTCCCAGTTGAGAAACTCCATGTCGAACGCGGCATTGTGGGCCACCAGCGGGGAATCGCCGATGAAGGCGAGGAAATCATCGACCACCTGCTCAAAGATCGGCTGGCCGGTGAGGAAGTCGCTCGACAGGCCATGCACTCGCTCGGCATCCTTGGGCATCGGCCGCTGCGGATCGATATAGGTGTGGAAGGTCCGCCCGGTCATGGTGCGGTTCCACATCTCCACCGCGCCGATTTCCACGATGCGGTGGCCATCGCCGGGCATGATGCCGGTGGTTTCAGTGTCCCAGACTATTTCGCGCATGACGCTCATGTAGCGATCATGCGGCGAAGGGCAAGGGTCAGAGCGAGTGGACCAGCCGTTTCACCGCTGCCCAGGTCTCGCGGCGGCCGCGACCGGTCTCGATGACGATATCGGCCAGCGCCCGCTTCTCCCGGTCCGGCATCTGGCCCTTCAATATGCCGGCGAACTTGGCGGGGGTCATGCCTGGCCGGGCCAGCACGCGGGCACGCTGCACCCGGAACGGGGCAGAGACCACCACCGTGACATGGCAGCGCCGCCAGCCGCCCTTTTCGAACAGCAGGGGCACATCCAGCACGATGGCCGGCTTGGTGCGGTGTGCGCCGAGGAAATCGCTCTGTGCCTCGGCGACCAGCGGGTGGAGGATCTGTTCGAGCTGACGCAGCTTGGCATGATCACCAAACACCGCCGCGCCCAGCTTTTCGCGGTGCAAGCCGCCTTCGTGGGTGGTGCCGGGAAACAAGGCCTCGATGGCAGCGAGCGCGCGGCCGCCGGGGCCCTGGAGGCGGCGCACCTCGGCATCGGCATCGAACACCGGCACGCCCAGCTTGCGGAACATGGCCGCCACGGTGGATTTGCCCATGCCGATGGACCCCGTGAGGCCGATGATGATGGTGCGGCTCATCGCGTCAACAGGCTCCTCAATTCATCGTCATGCTGGCGCGGGGCTTCGGCGCCAAAAAACAGCTGGAACGCGTCGGCCGCCTGGCCGATCAGCATGGCAAGGCCGTCGATGGTGGTGAGGCCACGGGCACGGGCGGCGGCCAGCAAGGGGGTTTCCAGCGGCGCATAGACGGCATCGAACACCACGGCATCCGCCGGGAGAGGGCCCAGATCAAGGCTGAGCGCCGGCTGGCCGGCCATGCCCAGCGTGGTGGCATTGAAGATCAAGCCGATATCAGTCGGCACCGGCGCTTCCATGCCGATCACGCCGCCTGGCAGGCCGCTGGAGTCCAGCAACGCCTGCGCGGCGGCGGTGTTGCGCGCCATGATCCACAAGGCCGCTGCCTTGCCGACCTTGGCGGCGGCAAGGCCAGCCCGGGCTGCACCGCCGCTGCCGATCAGCAGCATGGCCCGGCCGGCAATGGCGCTTGCAGCCGGTTCGGTGATCCCGGCCACATCGGTGTTGTGGCCCCACAAGGCGCCATCATCGCGCACGACGATGGTGTTGACTGCGCCCACCATCGCCGCCGCAGGCGATAACCCGGCGAGGTGCGGGATGACCGCCAGCTTGTGCGGCACGGTCACATTCACCCCGCGCAGGCCCATGGCCGGCAGGGCGGCCAGAAATTCGCCCAGCCGTTCCGGCGCGACGGGAAAGCGGCCATAATCGCCGTCGAGCCCGAGCTTGCCCAGCCAGAAGCGGTGGATGACTGGCGATTTCGAATGCTTGATCGGCCAGCCGATCACACCGGCCACAGCGGGTTCGATCATGCCGCCAGCACCCCGCGCACCCGCAGATAGTCCAACACGGCAAGCAGCGGCAGGCCGCGGATGACGAACTGATCACCATCGATGCGGGCCAACAATTGCGCGCCCAGCCCTTCGATGCGGTAACAGCCGACACAGCCGAGCACGGCCTGCCCCTCGAGATCAAGATAACGGGTGATGAAGTCATCGCTCAGGCGCCGCATGGTCAGTTTGGCGGCGGCGGCGCTGCGCCACACCGGCTTGCCGCCTTCACACATCACGGCGGCTGAAATCAGCCGGTGTGTCGTGCCGGCCAGCTGGCGCAGCTGGGCTTCGGCGCGGGGGCGGGTTTCGGGCTTGGCGATCAGGCTGCCATCGGCGGTGACCACCACCGAATCCGCCCCCAGCACCAGCGCGCCCGGATGCTGCCGGCTGATCTTCAACGCCTTCACTTCGGCCAGGGCGTCGGCAATGCGTTCGGGGCTCGCCTGTTCGGCCAGCAGCCCGGCGGTGATCGCATCCTCATCGACATGGGCCGGCAGCGCTTCATGCGGCACCCCGGCCGCGTTCAGCATGGCCCGGCGCGCGGCGGACTGGCTGGCCAGCACCAGCATCATGCCCCTCGTTCCGTTCTGGCCTGATGGAGATTGATGATCGCGGCGGCCGTTTCCTCGATGCTGCGGCGGGTGACATCGATCACCGGAATATCATGATCGGCAAACAAGCGCCGGGCAAAGGCCACCTCCGCCTCGATCTGCTCAACATCGACATAATCGGTGTCCGGCGTCTGCCCCAGGGTGAGCAGGCGGTTGCGACGGATGGATTGCAGCCGGTCGGGCGCCGTGGTCAGGCCCACCAGCAACGGGCCCTTCACCCCCCACACATGCACGGGCGGCGGCGACTGTGGCACCAGCGGGATGTTGGCCGTCTTGTATCCCCGGTTGGCGAGATAGATGGAGGTGGGCGTTTTCGACGTGCGCGACACACCGAGCAGCACGATATCAGCCTCCTCCAGGTCCTCCAGCCCGGTCTGGGCGCCATCATCATGCACCATCGTGTAGTTGATGGCGTCAACCCGGCGGAAATAGGCCTGATCCATCACATGTTGCCGGCCCGGCCGGCGGGTGGCGGCCTGGCCCAGCAGTTCCGACAGCGCCGAAATGGTCGGATCCAGCGGGGAGACCATCGGCAGACCCAATGTGGCACAGCGCTGTTCCAGCCGGTCGCGCACCGCGCCGTCGACGAGGGTGTAGATCACCAGGCCGGGCTTCTTGGCCACTTCGGTCATGATCCGGTCGAGATGGCCTTCGCTGCGCACCATGGGCCAGAAATGCTTGACGGCCTCTGCCCCTTCGAATCGCGCCAGGCTTGCCTTGGCCACCGATTCCAGCGTTTCCCCGGTGGAATCGCTGATCAGGTGCAGGTGCAGAGTCTCGCCGCCGGTCATGCCGGGCCAGCACCGAAATATTTCATTGGCATGACTCTGTGGATAAGCATCGGGGCAAAGCGTTAGTGCCGGTGTGGACCGGTGCGCAAGCGGCTTTTCACCGGCACGGCCCACCGGCTTCAGGCGGATTCATCCCGGCCGGTTTCATCCACACCATGGCCTGTGGATAACGGGGACAAGGGCAGCGACTCGCCGGAATCCGGCAGAGTCTTGCCGTTTGGCGCTGTGGATGGATGTGGGCATGGCGATTTATCCCCAATCTTCACACCACCAACTACCATCGTCACCTTTTCAGATTCTTTTGATTGATGAGGATTCATCTGTGCTCTTGACCGGTCCCAAGGCTTGGCCAAAAGAAAGCCATGGCTCAATCCGCTCCCACTGATCCGCCGCTGCTCGCCGTTTTGAAGGGGGAGCGCCGTGACCCGCCGCCGGTGTGGCTGATGCGTCAGGCTGGCCGTTATCTGCCCGAATATCGTGCGTTGCGGGCCGAAAAGGGCGGTTTCCTGGAACTGGTGTACGACAGTGATGCGGCGGCCGAGATCACCATCCAGCCGCTGCGCCGGTTCGGCATGGATGGCGCCATCCTGTTTTCCGACATATTGATCGTGCCCCACGCCATGGGCCAGGGTCTCACCTTCGGCCCCGGCGAAGGCCCGCAGCTGACCCCGGCGTTGAGCGATGGCGATTTTTCGCAGCTGGAACCCCATCCGCTTTATCTGGCCAAGATTTATGAAACCGTGACCAAGGTGCGCAAGGCCATCGATCCGTCGGTGACCATGCTGGGCTTTGCTGGCTCCCCCTGGACCGTGGCGACCTATATGGTGGCCGGCCATGGCAGCAAGGATCAGGCCGAAACCCGCCGGCTTGCCTACAAGGACCCTGGCAAATTCCAGGCGCTGATCGATCGCATCGTCGCGGTCACGGTGGATTATCTGTCGGGCCAGATCGAAGCCGGCGCCCAAGCCATCCAGCTGTTTGACAGCTGGGCTGGCACGCTGTCGCCAGCGCAGTTCGAACGTTGGGTAATCGCGCCCAATGCCGATATAGTTGGCCGGCTGATGGTGCGCCATCCTGACGTGCCGATCATCGGCTTCCCCAAGGGGGCCGGCGCCAAGCTGGCAGCCTATGCCGCCGAAACCGGTGTGGATGCCGTGGGCCTGGATGAAACCGTGGATCCGGCCTGGGCCGATGCCATGCTGCCGCCGGGCATGCCGGTGCAGGGCAATCTCGATCCGCTGGCGCTGATCACCGGCGGCGAGGCGCTGGAACAGGCCGTGTTGCGCATCCGCCACGCGCTGTCGGGGCGGCCGCACATCTTCAACCTGGGCCATGGCATCTTGCAGGACACGCCGATCGATCATGTCGAGCGCCTGTTCGAACTGCTGCGAAAGCCGCTTTGAGTGATTGCGTGGGGCGCAGGCTGGCTGGGCGAGGCCTATCTGTGGGTGAAGGCGCTGCATGTGGCGTTTGTCATCTTCTGGATGGCCGGCCTGTTCATGATACCGCGCTTTTTGGTCTATTGGCATCCGGTCGTGCCGGGTGCGGCGGAAGCCCTGTTGTGGGCCGAACGCTGCCGCCGCCTGCGTCGCATCATCCTGTCACCGGCGATGGTGGTGAGCTGGCTGGCCGGGCTCAGCCTGGGTTTTCATCTCGGCTGGCCCTTGTGGCTGGTGGCGAAATTGCTGTTCGTGATCGGCCTGACCGCGTTTCACGGCTGGAGCGTGCAGATGGTGCAACGCTTTTCCGACGGCGAACGCCCGGTGAGCGAGAAGGGCTTGCGGCTGGCCAATGAGATTCCCTCGCTGGTCACCTTTGCCGTGGTCGTGCTGGTGATCGTCAAGCCCTTCTGATGCTTCCGGTATTGGGGGTTCTGGCCGAGGTGCAGGCGGCGCTGGCGGCCAATCGCCCCCTGGCCCTGATCGCCCCGCCCGGTGCCGGCAAGACCACGGCGCTGCCGCCGGCCCTGTTGGGCGAAGACTGGGCCAGGGCCGGCAAGATCATCCTGCTCTCCCCGCGCCGGCTGGCGGCGCGGGCGGCGGCGGAACGCATGGCGGATCAATTGGGTGAACCCGTGGGCCGCACCATCGGTTATCGCACCCGGCTGGACAGCAAGACCTCTGCGGCGACCCGGATCGAGGTGGTGACCGAAGGGATTTTCACCCGGATGCTGGTCGCCGATCCCGAATTGCCCGGGGTGGCTGGCGTGTTGTTCGATGAAGTGCATGAACGCAGCCTGGAAGGCGATTTCGCCCTGGCGCTGGCGCTGGAAGCCCGTGAGGCATTGCGGCCGGATCTGCGACTGGCGCTGATGTCAGCCACGCTGGATGGCAGCGGCTTTGGCGCCATAATTCCCGATCTTGCGGTGGTGGAAAGCCAGGGACGCATGTTCCCGGTGGCGTATCGCCATATCGGCCGCGATCCGTCCCAGCGCCTGGAGGATGCCATGGCCAGCGCGATCCGCCTGGCGCTGGCGGAAGAGGCGGGCTCGATCCTGGCGTTTCTGCCCGGCGTGGCTGAGATTGAGCGCACCGCCGAACGGCTGGAAGGCCGGCTGCCGGGCGATGTCAGCCTGTTTCGGTTGCACGGCGCGCGTGAAGGAGCGGACCAGCGCGCCGCCATCGCCCCGCCGCCGCCCGGCACCCGCAAGATCGTGCTGGCCACCAGCATTGCCGAAACCAGCCTGACCATCGATGGCGTTCGGGTGGTGGTCGATTCCGGGCTGGCGCGCCGCCCGCAATTGGACCGTGCGGTTGGCCTGCAACGGCTGGTGACCGTGCGTGCCAGCCAGGCCGCGGTGACCCAGCGCGCCGGACGTGCCGGGCGCACCGCACCGGGCGTGGCGATCCGGCTGTGGGAAGCCGCCGAAACCGCTGGCCGCGCCGCTTTTGATCCGCCCGAGATTGTCGAGGCTGATCTGGCCGGGCTGGTGCTGGAATGTGCGCGCTGGGGCGTGGCCGATCCGGCGCAGCTGCGCTGGCGTGACCCGCCGCCGGCGCTGGCCGTGGCCGATGCGCGGGCCCGGCTGCTGGCACTGGGTGCGATCAGCGACGATGGCCGGGTTACGGCCCATGGTGAGGCCATGGCGGCGCTGCCGCTGCCGCCGGCGCAGGCGCACATGTTGATCGCGGCTGCAGACGACGGCCTGGGCCTGCTGGCGGCGCGTATTGCCGTGTTGATGGGCGAACGCGGCCTGGGCGGGCGCAGCGATGATGTGGAGCAGCGGCTGCGCGGTTGGGCACGCGAAGGCGGGCAGCGCGCCGATGCAGCGCGCAAGCTGGCGCTGCGGTGGGCCCGGGCGGTGGGCCCGACCGAGACGGACGCACAAGCCGATCAGGCGGGCCGCGTTCTGGCGCTGGCCTATCCCGATCGCGTGGCCAAGCGGCGCGGCGATGCCTTTCTGATGGCCAATGGCCGGGCGGTGCATGTGCCGGCAGAATCGCCCCTGGCGCGGGAGGCCTGGATCGTGGTGGCCGATGCCAGCGGCAGCGCATCAGGTGCACGGCTGTTGCTGGGGGCCAGCCTGCACGGCGATGTGGAACGGATGTTGGCAGACCGCATTGAAAGCCGGGCCGTGTTCGCCTTTGATCCTGCGACCAGTGGGGTGACGGCGGAGACCCAGCGCCGGCTGGGTGCCATCATCCTGGCCCGCCAGCCCGTCGAACGGCCCGATGCAGCCAGGGTGCGCGCCGTGTTGTTGGCGGCCTTGGCGGATCGGGGTTTGCAGCTGCTGCCATGGGGGGAAGCGGCGACGGCCTTGCGTGCCCGCTTGGCCTTTGCAGCGCTGCACGGTCTGGCTCTGCCGCCGGGCGATGATGCGGCGCTGTTGGCCAGTCTGGACGATTGGCTGGCGCCGCTCCTGGGCCGGCGCCTGTCTGATCTGGGCGATGGCGCGTTGGCGGAAGCGCTGCTTGGCCGGCTGGAGTGGAACCAGCGTCAGGCGCTGGATGGCTTTGCACCCTTGCGGCTGGAGACTCCGGCCGGCAGCAGCCATGCCATTGATTATGCGGCAGATGGCGGTCCAGCAGTGGAGGTGCGCTGCCAGGCCCTGTTCGGGTTGGCGCGTCATCCGATGCTGGCGGGGGGCCGGGTGCCATTGACGCTCAGGCTCACGTCACCGGCCGGCCGGCCAATCCAGGTGACCAAGGATCTGCCGGGATTCTGGGCCGGCAGCTGGGCCGATGTGCGCAAGGACCTGAAGGGCCGCTATCCCAAACACCCGTGGCCGGAAAATCCGCTGGAAGCCTCTCCAACCTTGCGGGTGAAACGGCCGGGACAATCGGGTTAGAACAATCGGGGACGCACAAAACGCAAGGAACAGAGCCAGTGGACAATGCGGCAATCGCTCGGGGGTTGTTCGATGCGCTGGCGCAAGGCGATGATGATGCGGTTCGGGCCTTGTGCGCCCCGGAATTTCAGCTGCGCCAGAATGGCGGGCACCCGATGAACCTGGCCAGCCTGTTGCGCTTCAATCGCCATGTGCAAAGGGTGGTCACCGGTTTTCGCTATGAAGAGGTCGTGTGCGATGCAACGGCCACCGGTTTTGTTGAAGAGCATGCGGTGCGCGGTACACTGCTTTGTGGCCGGCCGCTGGCGCTGGCGGCCTGCATTGTGGGCAATGTGCAGGATGGCAAGGTGACCATGGTGCGCGAATATGTCGACACGGCCGCTGCCACACCGATGCTGGCCCTGTTGGCCGCCGCGCGCCAATAAGCCGCAATGGGTTGGCGGGCGGCATCCTGCCAACAGATATGGTGCACCCGGCAGGATTCGAACCTGCGGCCTGCGGTTTAGGAAACCGTCGCTCTATCCTGCTGAGCTACGGGTGCGCGGATGCTTTCCAGCCACGGCGCGGGCCGAGATTCAAGCGGAAACTTGGGGAGGCTGGTGCCTGCGCGCAAGCTCAGGCGTCGGATCGGGCGCGCGGGCGGAAGGGCAGCGGCAGCAGCGGCACACCATCGTCGTGCAGCGATTTCACGTCTTCCAAGCTGGCTTCGCCATGGACGCAGCGCTGTTCGCCGGATTCGTGGATGGCGCGGGCCTCCTCGGCAAAGCGGCTGCCGACATATTCGCTCTTGTCTTCCAGTGCGCGCTGCATGGCCAGCAGCTTGGCGGCCGGATCATCGACGGGCCGGGCGGTCTGGTTGGATTTGGCTGGCACGGCGGGTGCCATCACGGCCTTGTCCACCTGCTTTGATCCGCAATAGGGGCATTCAAGCAGCCCGCGCGCCTTCTGATCGTCAAAATCGCTGCCCGATCCGAACCAGGCTTCAAACCGGTGTGCGGCATGGCACACCAGGTCGAACACGATCATGGTGCCACCAGCCGGAAGGGGCGCGCGTGTTCCAGGGCCGGCACCTTGGCGCGGGCGGCGGCCACTTGGCCCAGATCAATCGTGCACAGGCCAATGCCGGGTGCCGTGCCCATATCCAGCAGCACCTCCCCCCAGGGCGCCACGACCAGGCTGTGGCCGAAGGTGGCACGGCCGTCGTCATGCTCACCGGTTTGGGCGGCGGCGATGACGAAGCACCCGGTTTCAATGGCGCGGGCGCGCAGCAGCACATGCCAGTGTGCCTGCCCGGTGGGCCGGGTGAAGGCCGCCGGCACCGCCAGGATCGACGCGCCGGCCGTCGCCAGCGCCCGGTGCAGCGCCGGAAAGCGCAGATCATAACAGATGGTCAGGCCCAAGCCGCCCCAAGGCGTCGCGGCCACCACGGCTTCTTCACCAGCCTCATAAGCCGCGGATTCCCGCCAGCTTTCGCTGCCCAGCATCACGTCAAACAGGTGGATCTTGGCATAGCGGGCGGTGATGGCGCCGGTGGGATCGATCAGGAAACCGCGGTTGACGAATTTTTCGCCGACGCCCTTCAGGGCCAGGCTGCCCAGTTGCACCCACACGCCGGCGCGGGCGGCAGCGGCGCGAACGGCGGCGAGCACCACGTCATCGGCTTCGCTGCTGATCTTGCCGGCCGCGCGGGCCCGGTCGCGATCGAGCAAGCCGCTCATTTCGGGGGTGAAGATGATCTGCGCGCCCTGGGTGGCGGCCTCGGCAATCTGGGCCGAAAGCTGTTCAGCCTCGATGGCCGGAACAAGGCCGGTGCTGGTCTGGATCAGGGCAACGGCCAGCGTCATGCCACCAGCAGCGTGTCCAGCTTGCCGGCGCGATCCAGCGCCAGAAGATCGTCGCAGCCACCGACATGATCACCGTTGATGAAGATTTGCGGCACCGTCTGGCGGCCACCGGAGCGTTCCAGCATCTCGGTGCGGCGCACGCCGCCCATCGAAATGTCGATTTCTTCGAACGCCACACCCTTCGCGGTGAGCAGCGCCTTGGCACGGGTGCAATAGGGACAAAGAAATTTGGTATAGATTTCAATCTTGTTCATCGCATCCACCCTCTATCGGCCGCGCCCGTTCAGACCTTGGTTGCCGTTATCATTGCAAAATCCTCATGTTCCTCGCGCAAGGTGCGGGCATAGGTCAAGACCTCCACTTGTCGCGCCCCGGCTTTTGTCAGCTTCGCGGCACAGGCCGAGACAGTTGCACCGGTGGTCATCACATCATCCACCAGGATGACGGCCCGGCCGCGCACATGTTCAGGCCGCGGCACGCGAAAGGCGTTGGCGACATTCTTCAGCCGCGCCTTGCGGGTGAGGCCCTTGGTGGAGGGGGTGGGCTTCACCCGTTCCAGCCCCTCAACCAGCAGCGGCCGGCCGGACTGGCGGGCCAATTGCCGAGCAATGACAGCAGCTTGATTGAAACCGCGCTGCCACAGGCGCCAACGGTGGGACGGCACCGGCACGATCACCGCATCATCGGCCAGGGTTCCGGCCACCCGCAGCATGGCGCGCGCCATCAGCCGTGCCAGATGCAGCCGCCGTCCATGCTTGAGCGCCAGCACCACCTGCCGGGCCGGGCCGCCATAGACCAGCGGCGCGCGGGCGCGGGCAAAGGCCGGCGGTTCGGCCAGGCACGCGCCGCATTGTGCCGCAATATCAATATCATGTGGCAGCGGCACCCCGCAGCAGGCACATTGTGGCGGCCCCAGAAACTGCAGGCCGGCAAAACAGCTGGCGCAAAAACGGTCATCCCCGTCGACGATCTCGCCGCAGCCGGGGCAGCGCGGGGGCAGCACCACATCGATCAACGCCGTGACCGGGGCCAGGAGAGACACAGCCATGCACCAAGCTTGCGCCCGATGGCCCAACCCGTAAAGGGGGCGCATGGCCGATGCCCTGCCCTTTGCTGCCGCGCTGCGCCGCCGCCGCCATGCCCGCGCCGCGCCGGGCTTTTCCGGGGCGGATTTTCTGCATCAACTCATGGCCGAAGAACTGCGCGAACGTGTCAATCTGGTGGCGCGAAACTTCGCTTCGGTGCTGGATCTGGGTGGTCCGGTGCCGGTTTGGGCGGGTGCGGTGCGCGCGGCGCTGTCACCGCTGCCCGGCACCGATGTTGTGGCGGATGAAGACCAGCTGCCCTTTGCCGATGCCAGTTTTGATCTGGTGGTATCGGCTGGTGCGTTGACCACGGTGAATGATCTGCCCGGCGCACTGGCCGGCATCCGGCGGGTGTTGCGCCCCGATGGCCTGTTCGTCGCCAGCTTTGTGGGCGGCATGAGCCTGGTGGAGTTGCGCGCCTGCCTGCTGGAGGCGGAGGCCGCCATCACCGGCGGCGCCGGCAGCCACACGGCGCCGATGGTGGAGGCCAGCGCGGCGGCGGGCCTGCTGGGCCGTGCCGGCCTGGTGATGCCGGTGGCCGATGTGGAACGGGTGCAGCTGCGCTATGCCAGTCTTTTCGGGCTGCTGGATGATCTCACCGCCATGGGCGCGCGATCGGTGCTGGCCCAGCGGCGGCCGTTGCGGCGCGACGTGCTGATGGACGCCGCCCGGCGCTTTGCCGCCATGGCGGAGAATGGCAAGACGGCGGTGACGGTGGAGATCATCCATGTCGCTGGCTGGGCGCCCGGCCCAAACCAGCCGACCCCCAAAGCCCCCGGCAGCGCCACCACCAGCCTGGCCGCAGCGCTCACCCGCCGGGTATGAGGCTTGCCGGGCCGGGCAACCCGCCCTAGGCTTTCAGTATGCATGAGGCCGCCACCTATCTGGTCGTGATTGACGACAGCCCGGAAAGCCGGGTGGCGATGCGCTTTGCCGTGCTGCGCGCCGCGCATGTGGGTGCCGATGTGCGCCTGATCAGCGTGGTGCGGCCCACCGAATTCATGCACTTTGGCGCGTTGCAGAGCGCCATGGCCGCCGAAGCGCAGGAGGAGGCGCTGGGCCTGCTTGATCGGCTGGCCAACGAGGCCGAAGCCACTGGCGGCGCCCGCCCGGCCACCACCGTGCTGCAGGGCGATCCGGCCAGCGCCATCCTGGCCCATGTGAAGGACAATCCCGGCATTCGCGCGCTGGTGCTGGGCACGGCCAGCCGCGGCACGCCGGGGCCGCTGGTGGGCTTTTTTGCCGGCGAGCGCGCCGGTTCGCTGCCCTGCGTCCTGATGCTGGTGCCCGGCGGGCTGGATCCGGACCGGCTGGCCACCATCGCCTGATCTTTGGGCCTGAATCAGGATAAAAACCGTCTGATTTGACTTGAAGCCAGCGCCGGCCTGCGCCATATCCACCGCACAACAATCCGGAAGCTGCCATGTTCATCGAAACCGAACAGACCCCCAACCCGCTCACCCTGATGTTCCGCCCTGGCCAGAAGGTCACCGGCGGTGATGGCGTTGATCTGGCCACCGCCGATGCCGCCGAAGCCTCTCCGCTGGGCAAGGCGCTGTTCGGGCTGGGCGATGTGGACAGGGTGTTCTTTGGCCATGATTTCGTGTCGGTCACCCGCAATCCCGCCGGCAATGACTGGCCGGCGCTGAAGCCGCAGATCCTGGGCGTGCTGGTCGATCATTTCACCAGCGGCGCGCCACTGTTCACCGGCGCCGTGCACGAAGCGGCCACCGATGATGATCCGGCCGACGCCGAGATCGTCATGCAGATTCGCGAGTTGATCGAGACACGGGTGCGCCCGCAGGTGGCTGAGGATGGCGGTGACATCGTCTATCGCGGTTTCCGCCAGGGCGTGGTGTTCCTGGAAATGCAGGGCGCCTGTTCCGGCTGCCCGTCGAGCACGATGACGCTGAAGATGGGCATTGAATCGCTGCTGAAATATTATGTGCCCGAAGTGCTTGATGTGCGGGCGGTCTGATCATGGCTGGTCAACCCCTTGATGCCGGCGCCCTGGCGCAACTCTTCACCGAAGCGCGCACCCATTATGGCTGGGACGACACACCGGTTTCGGAAGCCGATCTGCGCCAGCTTTATGATCTGGTGAAAATGGGGCCCACGTCGGCCAATGGCTCACCGGCGCGCTTCATCTTCTGCCATTCGGCCGAGGCGCGCGAGAAGCTCGCCGGGCTGGTGAGTGCTGCCAATGCGCCCAAGGTGCGCGCGGCCCCCGTGACCATCATCATCGGTTTCGATCCCAAATTCTATGACCGGCTGCCGGAGCTGTTCCCGCATGTCGATGCCCGGCCCTGGTTCAGCTGGAGCGCCGATTTCGCCCGCGAAACCGCCTTCCGCAATTCGTCGTTGCAAGGCGCCTGGACGATCATGGCCGCCCGCGCGCTGGGCTGGGACACCGGGCCGATGTCGGGCTTTGACAAGGCCGGGGTGGATGCCGCCTTCTGGGGTGACAGCGGCATCGAAACCAATTTCATCTGCTCGATCGGCAAGGGCAATGGCCAGGGCCTGTTCCCGCGCCTGCCCCGGCTTTCGTTTGAGGATGCGGCGCGCATCCTGTAACGCGGCTGGCCTGTGATCACGCTGGCGCTTTCCACCTCGTCTCCCGCCCTGTCCATCGCGCTGGTGGATGGGGTCACCGTGCTGGCGCGGCATCATGAATTGATCGGGCGCGGCCATGCCGAACAGCTGGTGCCGCAGGTGCAGGCGCTGCTGGCCAGTCGCGTGCCGCGGCGCATCATCGTGGACGTGGGCCCTGGCAGTTACACCGGCATCCGCATCGGCATCGCCGGTGCGCGGGCGCTGGGCCTGGCCTGGGGCGTGCCGGTGTTTGGTGCCTCTGCGCTGTCGCTGGTGGCGGCACAGGCCTTTGCGGCTGATGCGGATGTGCCGGCTCTGTGGGCGCTGATCGATGCCGGGCGGGCGCAGGTGGCGGGCGCGCGGGTTGGGCGCGATCTGGTGGCGGCCAGCCATGGCCTGCTGGCCGCTCCGGCTGGCGACGGCCTGCCGCTGGCCGGGGCGGGGGCCGGCCTGTGGGGGCTGCCGCACTGCCACGCCGATCATCCCGATGCGGCCTTTGCCGGCCATCTGCCGCCGCCGGCGCTGCTGCCGCCGCAGGCGCTTTACGCCGGCGATTGACGAATCTATTCTTCAAGCGTGGACGTGCACTTGGCCTCAGCCCTTGTTCCGGCAGATCTGCGCCATCTTGATGCGATGATGGCGGTGATGCACGCTGGTTTTGATCCGTTGTTTGGCGAAGCCTGGTCCGCGGTGCAGCTGGCCGGCACGCTGGCCATGCCGGGCGCCTGGGCGCGGCTGGCGCTGGCCGGCACCACTGCCACCGGGTTCAGCCTGTGCCGCAGCATCGGGCCCGATGTCGAACTCTTGTTGATCGCGGTTGATCCCGGGCAGCGGCGACTTGGGGTTGGTGGCCGTTTGCTGGCTGCCGCATTGGCCGATGCTTCGGCGCGTGGTGCGACGGATTTTTTTCTGGAAGTGCGTGAAGACAATGCAGCGGCCCGCCGTCTTTATGCCAGTGCCGGATTTGCAGAGGTTGGCCGACGACCTGATTATTACAGCGGCAAAGATGGCTCCAAAAGAACGGCCATTACACTGCGTGTTGCGCTGCACCAGTAATCCGGAGCAATTTTTTGTTGCAATTGTGTGGCGTGAAGTTCAGACCGCAACTTGCAGGTGAGGGTCCTGCGTGTGTTAAGGGTCAAGGAAAAGGACATGACGGAAAATTCACAAAGCCATGCCGAGCTGCTGGCACTGACGGCCGATATTGTTGCGTCGCATTTTGCGAACAACAGTGTTGCACCGGGCGAAATCGCTGGCGTTATTGAAAATGTCTATGCCACGCTGCAGCGTCTTGGTGCCCCGGTGGCACCGCCGGCGCCCAAGCAGGAGCCGGCCGTTTCGATCCGTTCGTCGATCAAGCCGGATCACATCGTGTGCCTGGAAGACGGCAAGAAGTTGAAGATGCTGAAGCGTCACCTGATGACGCATTATGGCATGACGCCGGATGATTATCGCACCAAGTGGGGCCTGCCCGGCGATTATCCGATGGTGGCGCCGAACTATGCCGAACAGCGCCGCGTGCTGGCCAAGTCCATTGGCCTGGGCACCAAGAAAACCTCCAAGCCGCGCGGCCGCCCGCGCAAGAACCCGGTCTGATCCGGACGCAGGGGACCGGGGAACCCGGCCACTGCGATAACGACAATCATGCCGCCCCCGGTTTGGTCGCCTGGGGGCGGCATTTGTCTGTCTTGCCCATCCTTGCCATGCGCCCTATTTGAGAGGGAGGGCAGGCGAAACGATCCGGGGCGAAAGAGGCGAGCATGGGCATTGCCATCGATATCGAAGCGCTGTGCTTGAAGAAGGGCCTGCGCATCACCGAACAGCGCCGGGTGATCGCCCGCGTGCTGGGCGAAGTGAGCGATCATCCCGATGTGGAATCGCTGCACCGCCGCGTGGCCCAGATGGATCCGCGCATTTCCATCGCCACCGTGTATCGCACGGTGAAATTGTTCGAAGAAGCCGGCATCCTGGAACGGCACGAATTTCAGGGTGGGCGTTCCCGTTATGAAACGGTGAGCGAAGAACATCATGATCACCTGATCGATATCGACACCGGCGACGTGATCGAATTTCATGATCCCGAGATTGAGGAATTGCAGCGCCGCATTGCCGAGCGCCTGGGCTATCGCCTGGTGGATCATCGCATGGAGCTTTATGCCCAGGCCCTCAAGAAGCCGGGTTGAACCGGCATGATGCGGCCGGTGCCGCGTTCGGGGCCGCGCCCGGTTCCACAGCGGCGGTTCGGGCCGTTGCGTTCGGCGATGGGCGCCGTGGCCACCGTGGCGGTGACCGTGCCGCTGGAAATATTGTTGCGGGCGGCGACGTTTCGCAACCGGCCCTATCTCCCCTTCCTGTTTCACCGCGGCCTGTCGCGATCGCTGGGGCTGGTGATCCACAGCGGCGGCGCGCCGATCAACCGCGGGCCCACCCTGTTTGTCGCCAACCATATCAGCTGGGCCGATATTCCGGTGCTGGGCGCCCGCATCAAGGCCAGTTTCGTCGCCAAATCGGAAGTGGCCAGCATGGGCCCGGTTGGCTGGCTGGCCGATTTTGCCCACACCGTGTTTGTGGCGCGGGGTGAACGCCAGCGGGCGGGCGATCAGAAGAATGAACTGGCCGAACGGCTGCGCGGCGGGCAATCGATCATCCTGTTCCCCGAAGGCACCAACAGCGACGGCCAGGGCGTGCTGCCGTTCAAATCATCGCTGTTTGCCGTGGTTGCCGATGTGCCCGGCGTGATGATCCAGCCGGTGACCCTGGCCTATACGCGCGTGAACGGCCTGCCGGTGACGCGGCGGCAATTGCCCGATCTGGCCTGGGTGGGGGACACCGAACTCGGCCCGCACGCCATGGGCTTCATGGCGCTGGGCAAGATCCGCGCCGATATCTGGTTCCACGATCCCATTGCCGCCGATGATTTTCCCGACCGCAAGACGCTGGCGCGGCACTGCCACCAGTTGATCAGCCGGCAATATCGCGCGCTGATGCGCGGCGAAGCCTGATGACCAACGGCCGCAAAGCCGCTATTGCAAAGGCTGTGAGCAAGACCATTCCGAATCCGAATCCGCAGCCCAAACGCTTTCATGTGAAAAGCTTTGGCTGCCAGATGAATGTCTATGACAGCGAGCGCATGGGCGATCTGCTGAGCGCCCAGGGCATGGCGGCGGTGGACAGCCCGGACGATGCCGATGTGGTGGTGCTCAACACCTGCCATATCCGGGAGAAGGCATCGGAAAAACTCTATTCCGATATCGGCCGTCTGCGTATGGCCAGAGCCGATGGCAGCCGGCCCACAATCGTCGCTGCCGGCTGCGTGGCCCAGGCCGAAGGCGCCGAAATCGCGGTGCGCGCGCCGGCGGTGGATGTGATCGTTGGCCCGCTCGCCTATCACCGCTTGCCGCAGTTGCTGGAACAATCCCGGCAACAGCGCGCCATCGACACCGATATGCCGCCGGCGCCCAAATTCGATGCCCTGCCGCAGCGCCGCACCCGACAGGCCAGCGCCTTTCTCACCGTGCAGGAAGGCTGTGACAAATTCTGCACCTTCTGTGTCGTGCCCTATACGCGCGGGCCGGAAACCAGCCGCCCGGCCGCCGATCTGATCGCCGAAGCGCAGGCGCTGGTGGCGCGCGGCGTGAAGGAGATCACCCTGCTGGGCCAGAATGTGAACGCCTATCATGGCGGCACGAACCTGGCCGGCCTGATCCGCACGCTGGCGGCGATCGATGGGCTGGAACGCATCCGTTACACCACCAGCCACCCGCGCGACATGGATGACGAACTGATCACCGCCCATGCCGAGGTGGAGAAATTGATGCCCTATCTGCATCTGCCGGTGCAATCGGGCTCAAGCCGCATCCTGAAGGCGATGAACCGGGCGCACACGCGTGAATCCTATCTGGCCACCTTTGCCAGGCTGCGGGCCGTGCGGCCGGATATTGCGCTGTCGGGCGATTTCATCGTGGGCTTCCCCGGTGAGACGGAAGCGGATTTTCAGGACACGCTGAGCATCGTGCACGAAGTGGGCTATGCCGCCGCCTACAGCTTCAAATACAGCGTCCGCCCCGGCACGCCGGCCGCCACCATGGCCGATCAGGTGCCGGAAGCCGTGAAGGATGAGCGGCTGCAACGCCTGCAGGCCGCGATTGCCGAGACCAGCCTGGCCTTCAACCGCTCCACTGTCGGCCGCCGCTGCCAGGTGCTGCTGGAACGGCCGGGCCGCAAGCCGGGCCAGCTGATCGGCAAGACGCCGTGGCTGCAATCGGCGCTGGTATCGGTGCCGGGCGCCGCCATTGGCGATCTGATCATGGTGGAAATCACGGCCGGCATGCCCAACAGTGTTGAAACCACGCCCGTTCCCCCCTCCCAACCGGAAAGCGCAGCGGCCTGATGTCGAAGAAAAGCCAGCGTGGGCCTTTGGCCGCCACCGACCGCGTGAAGCTGGAGATATTGTTCGACAAGGTGCAGTTGCTGGGGCCACTGTTTGGCCAATATGATCAGAATCTGATCGAGCTGGAACGGCAGTTGGGCGTCTATATCAGCGCGCGCGGCAACCGCGTGGTGGTGGAGGGTGAGGCTGAAGCCGCCGCCCGCGCGCGCGATGTGCTCACCACCCTCTATGGCCGCCTGCTGAAGGGCGGGGCGGTGGAAACCGGTGACGTGATCGGCGCGGTCGCCATTGCCGCGGACCCCTCGCTTGATGGCCTGGTGGAGGCGGAGAATGGCCCCGGCCCCACCGCCGCCATCCGCACCCGCCGCAAGACCATCGTTGCCCGCTCCCCCACCCAGGTCCGCTATATCGAGGCGCTGGGCAGCAGTGACGTGATCTTCGCGCTGGGCCCGGCCGGCACCGGCAAGACCTATCTCGCCGTCGCGCAAGCCGTCAGCCAGCTGATTTCCGGCAGTGTGGACCGGTTGATCCTGTCCCGCCCCGCGGTGGAGGCCGGCGAGCGGCTGGGCTTCCTGCCGGGTGACATGAAGGAAAAGGTCGATCCCTATCTGCGGCCGCTGTATGACGCGCTGTACGACATGCTGCCCGCCGAACAGGTGGAACGCCGCCTGGCATCGGGCGAG
>CAZHTW010000002.1:0-14881 GCA_964535865.1 uncultured Sandarakinorhabdus sp.
GCCAGGAAGCTGAAATCATACATGTTGGCCGGCGGCGCGATCGAGATGAAGCCCTTGATCTCCGGCCGGCGCATCAGCAACTGCATGCCGATCCACGCGCCGAAGGAAAAGCCGCCCACCCAGGTGGTGTGGGCTTCCGGGTTGAACTGCTGCAACCAGTCGAGCGCGCTGGCGGCATCGGACAGCTCGCCGATGCCGTTGTCAAACACGCCCTGGCTGCGGCCGACGCCGCGGAAGTTGAAGCGCAACGTGGCAAAGCCGCGGCGCACGAAGCTTTGATACAGGGCCAGCACGATGGGATGGTTCATCGTGCCCTGCGCCGGGTGCGGTTGCAGCAAAATGGCCACCGGCGCGCGCGGGCCGGTGCCCGGCTGGTAACGGCCTTCAAGACGCCCTTCGGGGCCGGCGATGATCACTTCAGGCATGATGATCCTGTTTCTGGCGCGAGGTGCAATCCCGCCCTATATGGCGCTGAGACCCTGTGTTGCAATGAAAAGCCGAATCTATCTTGATCACGCCGCCACCACGCCGGCGCTGCCCGTCGCCATTGCGGCGGTCGCGGCCGCCTGCGCGCTGCCCGGCAACCCGTCCAGCGTGCACGCCGCCGGCCGCGCCGCCAATGGCCTGCTTGAATCCAGCCGCGATGCCGTGGCGCGCTGGGCCGGGGTGCCACCCGAACAGATCATCTTCACCAGCGGCGGCACCGAGGCGCTGGCACTGGCCATAAACGGCTGCGCCTTGCCGCTGATCGCCAGCGCCACCGAACACAGCGCCGTGCTGGCGGCGCGCGATGACCTGACCATCGCCCCCGTCCTGCCCTCCGGCCTGATCGATCTGGCCGCGCTGGAGGGCCTGCTGCAATCCGGCCCGGCGCTGGTGGCGGTGCAGGCCGGCAACAATGAGACCGGCGTGATCCAGCCGCTGGACGAGGTCGCGGCGCTGGTCCACGCCCATGGCGGCCTGCTGCTGGCCGATTGCGTGCAGTCCGCCGGCAAGCTGGCGCTGCCACCGGCCGATTTCATCGCCATCTCCGGCCACAAATTGGGTGCCACAATGGGCACCGGCGCGCTCATCGCCCGCGATCCGGCCGGCTTGCGCGCCGTGCAGCGCGGCGGCGGGCAGGAGCGCGGCCACCGCGGCGGCACCCAGAATCTGCCCGGCATCGCCGCGCTGGCCGCTGTGCTGGATGTGGCCCACGACTGGCCTGCGGTGGCCGCCCGCCGCGCCGCGCTGGAAGCCCGGCTGGTCGCGGCCGGCGCCATCATCCATGGTGCCGATGCCCCCCGCCTGCCCCATATCAGCAACATCGGCCTGCCCGGCGTGGCCGCCGCCACCCAGGTGATGATGCTCGATCTTGATGGCCATATGGTCTCCGCCGGGGCTGCCTGTTCGTCGGGCAAGGTCAAATCCAGCCATGTGCTCGCCGCCATGGGGCTGGGAACGGCCGCCGGCGAAGCCATCCGGGTGTCGCTGTCGCCCGCCACCAGCGAGGCCGAACTCGCCGCCTTCGCCGCCGCCTGGGAGGCCATGGCAAAGCGCCTGGGAAAACAGCCATGACCCTGCCCATCTACCTCGACTATGGCGCCACCACGCCGCTCGATCCGGCTGTCGCCGCAGCGATGGAGCCCTGGGGCGTCGCCGGCTTCGGCAATCCACACAGCGCGCACCTGTGGGGATACAGGGCCAAGGCGGCGGTGGAGGCCGCCCGCGCCCACGTGGCGACCCTGCTCAATGCCCCGGCGCAAGCCATCGCCTTCACCAGCGGCGCCACCGAAAGCAACAATTGGGCGATCAAGGGCCTGCTCACCGCGCCGGGCCAGAGCCGCCGCCGCATCGTCACGCTGGCCACCGAACACAGCAGCGTGCTGGAAACCGCGCACTATCTGGCCGGCATCGGCGCAGCTCTCACCATCGTGCCGGTGCGCGGCGATGGCCTGGTGGACCTGGGCGATCTGGAACGCGCGCTGGGCGAGGATGTGGCGCTGGTGTCCGTGATGGCGGTCAACAACGAAATCGGCGTGGTGCAGGATCTCGCCGCCATCGGCCACCTTGCCCATCAGGTCGGCGCGGTGTTCCACGTTGATGCCGCGCAAGGCTTTGGCAAGGTGCCGATCGATGTGGAGGCCTGCGGCATCGACCTGCTCAGCCTGACCGCCCACAAGATATACGGCCCCAAGGGCGTTGGCGCGCTCTATCGCCGGCCGTTCACCACGATCACGCCGTTGTTGCACGGCGGCGGGCAGGAGGATGGCCGCTCCGGCACGCTGCCCACCGCGCTGATCGCCGGGCTGGGGGAAGCCGCGCGCATCGCCGGCCACCGCATGGCCGATGATCATGCCCACGCGCTGGGTTTGCGCGATGCCCTGCTGGCCAGCCTCAGCGTGCCGCACCAGATCAATGGCAGCACCGCCCGGCGCTGGCCCGGCAACCTCAATCTCAGTTTCCCCGGCGTGGGCGTGCCGCTGATCCAGCGGCTGCCGGGCCTGGCCATTTCGTCGGGTTCGGCCTGCGCCGCCGTGACGGGGCGCGCCTCCCATGTGCTCACGGCCCTGGGCCTGGCCGAAATAACGGCCAAGGCCAGTTTGCGGCTGGGCTTCGGCCGCTTCACCACCCTGTCAGAAATTGAAGGTGCAGCTGCACAAATCAACGCCGTGGTTGCGGCCTATCTTGCGGAATTCGCCTGATCGCGGCAGATGCTGCAGTGCAATGATCCGCATCCGTTTCATCTCTGCCGATGGCACAAGCGAACGCCAGATCGACGCCCAGCCGGGTGACCGGCTGCTCGATCTGGCACAGGCCCATGGACAGCCGCTGGAAGGCACGTGCGAAGGCGCGATGGCCTGTTCCACCTGCCATGTGCATCTGGTGGGCGGCGACATCGAAAAGCTGCCGCCGGCCAGCGAGGAAGAGGAAGACATGCTGGATTTCGCCGCCGGCGCCAACCGCCAGAGCCGACTGGCCTGCCAGATCCGCCTGACCGCCGACATCACCAGCCTTGATGTGAAAATCCCACGCGGCGTGGTGGACATGAGCCGGTGAGTTGTTAATTGTTGCGCAGTGAAGTGCCCCCGCTTCACGAACGCAACGAAGAAGGTCGCAACATGTTCAAATCTGGTCTTGGCCGTGCCGCCGCTGTGGCACTGTTGATGGTCGCTGGTGCCAGCCTGCCGGCCACCGCGCAGGAAACCCTCACCAACGATGCCGTGGTGAAACTGCTTGAAGCCGGGCTGCCGGCCGAAGCGGTGGTGGCCAAGATCAAGGCCTCGCGCGGCACGTTCGACACCTCGTCCGAAACGCTGATCGCGCTGAAGAACAAGGGCGTGCCGGGCTCCGTGCTGGCGGCCATGCTGGAACCGGCCAACACCGGCCCCACCGAACTTTCCACCGATTCGCCCGATCCGATGGTGGCGCATTATCCCGGCGTCTATCTCTTCGGCGCGGCTGACAATCGCATGTATCGCATGGTCGCCACCGCTTCCAACCAGGCCAAGACTGGCGGCGTTTTTGGCTATATCATGACCGGCGGCATTGCCTCGGCCAGCATCAAGGCCACCATCCCCGGCCCGAGCGCCAAGGTGCGCACCCTGCCCGGCCAGCCGGTGTTCTACATGTTCTTTGATGAATCGGTGCCGCGCAATCTGGCGGTGGGCAACACCAGTGTGTGGGTGACCGGCGCCGGCTCCGTCACCAGCGCCCCTGGCGAGTTGAGCCTGGTGAAGTTTGATCAGAAGAAGACCGCCCGGGAAGCCCGGGTGGGCAGCATCAACATCGCCGGTTCCAAGCAGGGCGTGATGGACAAGGACCGCATCGGCTTCGAAGTCCAGCAGGTCCGCCCCGGTGTGTTCAAGGTGACGCCAAGCCAGCCGCTGGCCCCCGGCGAATATGGCTTCATCCAGGCGCTCACCGGCGGCAATGTCAGCGGCGGCGGCGGCGCACTCACCGCCCGCGTCTATGATTTCGGCATTGGCGGCTGATCCGTCTCCGGCCCGGTGTGGTCAACGCACCATCACCGGGCCGGCATTGCCCAGCAGCTTTTCCATCAGGCTGACCGCCAGTGCATCGAGGCAGCGGGCATGCGCCCGCCGCGCGCGGCCGCCCGGTGTGCTGCCCAGATCGAATTTGGCCTTGCCTTCGCAGGCCACCTCCTGCTCCGCCGATGGCGCGCCATTGGCCGGCAGCAGCTGGAAGCGGGCGGTCATCCGGGCGGTCTGGCCAGCGGCAATGCCATTGCCGGGATCATAGCTGGTCACCCGGATCACCAGCCGCGTCATGCCCTGGCCGGCGCCCACCACCACCCCGGCCTGGGCCAGTTGCTGGGCGATCACGGCACGGAAACCCGGCGCATCAAACGCCACCGGCCGCTTGCCCGCCGCCTCCGGTTCCAGGTTGAGCACAATCATCACCGGCTGGCCGGTGGCCAGCATCGCGGCAGCGGCGGCAGCCATCATGACAAGTGTCATCAGGGGCACATCCCACAGGCCGCGACGCGCCCATCGGCACCCCGCAGCGGCAACCCTGCCAATACAGATTATCGCCCGGCCCGCACTTGGCAAGCCGGCAGGCGCAATTTTGACGAGGTGGGAGCCGGGAACGACCCAAAGCGGGTTCGTTACGGCTGCTTCCTTCCGGACCTGACCGGGTTGGCGAGCGCTCTGTCCGCCCGGCTCCCGCGGGGCATATGGCGGCGGTGGATGGATATTGCAAGTCCCGTGACGCGCCGTGTTCCTGCCGCTAAGACAGGGCGGTGATGGACAGCGAATCCGATCCTGAAAGCGACATGGCCTTCCCCGGCCTTGATCTGCCGCCCGTGGCGGCAGCCGCGCCGGCCTATCGCGTGCTGGCGCGCAAATATCGGCCGGGCAGCTTTGATGGGCTGCTGGGCCAGCAGGCGATGGTGCAGACGCTGGGCAATGCCATTGCGCGCGGCCGGCTGGCGCAGGCCTGGTTGCTCACCGGGGTGCGCGGGGTGGGCAAAACCAGCACGGCGCGCATCATCGCCAAGGCGTTGAACTGCATCGGCCCTGATGGCCAGGGCGGGCCGACGATCAGCCCGTGCGGGCAATGCGAACCTTGCGTGGCGATTGCCGCCGGCCGCCATATGGACGTGGTGGAAATGGACGCCGCCTCCAACACCGGCGTGGATGATGTGCGCGAGATCATCGAAGGCGTGCGCTATGCCGCGGTGTCGGCGCGGTTCAAGATCCACATCATCGATGAAGTCCACATGCTGTCGAAGGCGGCGTTCAACGCGCTGTTGAAAACGCTGGAAGAACCGCCGCCGGGCGTGAAATTCATCATGGCCACCACCGAAGTGAACAAGGTGCCGGCCACCATATTGTCGCGTTGCCAGCGTTTTGATCTGAAGCGGATTCCGGCCGACATGCTGGCCGGGCATTTCGCCCGCATCCTGGATGCCGAAGGCGTGGCCGCCGAAGCCGATGCGCTGGCCCTGATCGCGCGGGCCGCCGAAGGCAGCGTGCGCGACGGCCTGTCCATCCTGGATCAGGCCATCGCCCACAGCGCCGATGCCATCACGGCGGCCACCGTGCGCGACATGCTGGGCCTGGCCGACCGGTCGGCCGTGCGCGACCTGTTTGGCCAGGCGCTGGCCGGCGATGTGCCCGGCCTGCTGGCGGCCATTGGCCGGCAATATGATCTGGGCCAGGACCCGGCGCAGCTGCTGCGCGAGCTGCTGGATCTGGTGCACGGCATCACCCGCCAGCGCATGGCGCCGCGCCGCGACCCGGCGCTTGCGGCCGAGGAGCAAGCGGCGCTGGATGGCTGGGCCGCCGCGCTGACCTTCCCGCGCCTGTCGCTGTTGTGGCAGATGCTGCTGAAAGGGCTGGAGGAGGTGCAAATGGCGCCGGTGCCGCTGCAGGCGGCGGAAATGGCGTTGCTGCGGCTGTGCCACGCCGCCGATCTGCCCGATCCGGGCGCACTGATCCGGCAGGTGCAGGCCGATGGGCCACCGGCGCCGGCCGCGCGGGCACCGATATCGCCCGATGTGGCCACCAATGCCCCGAATATGGCCACCAGCCTGGCCAAAACACCCGAAGTTCCGGCCGATTTTGCCAGCCTGGTCGCGCTGTTCCGCCAGCAGGGGGAATCGCGGCTGGCGCATTATCTGCACGATGAAATCCGCCTGGTGGCCTATGATCCGCCGGCGCTGGTTCTGGCCGGCAGCGGCCTGCCCAAGGATGTCGGGCCCGCCATCGCTGCCAGTCTGGAAGTGTGGACGGGCATGAAATGGCAGCTGGAATGGCGCCACGACGGCGGCATCTCCACCTTGCGCGACACCGAATTGGCCGAAGGCAAGGCCTTGATTGAGAAGATGAAAACTGATCCGGTGGTGGCCGCCCTGCACGCCGCCTTCCCGGCCGCCGAAGATCCTGTTCCCCTGCAAAGGAGCGCCTGAACCATGCCCAGCCTTGATGAACTGATGAACGCCGCCCGCAATGTGCAGCAGCAGATGGCGCGCGCCCAGGCCGAACTGGACAATATCCAGGTGGAAGGCGCCTCCGGCGGCGGCCTGGTGAAGGTGCGCGCCACCGCCCGCGGCGCCGTGCGCGGGGTGGAGATCGACCCCTCACTGCTCACCGCCGATTCCAAGGAAATGCTGGAAGATCTGGTGGTTGCGGCCTTTAACGATGCCAAGACCAAGGCCGATTCTGCCGGCAGCGCCGAAATGTCCAAGCTCACCGCCGGCATGCAATTGCCCCCCGGCTTCAAGCTGCCCGAATTTTGAAGGAGAGCCCTGCCATGCGCCAGATCCAATCGACCATCACCGACGATGGCAAGCTTGTCCTTGCTGTGGCCGAGGTGCCGGAACCCCAGCCCGGCCCCGGCGAAATCAAGCTGAAGATCGAGGCCGCGCCGATCAACCCGTCTGATATCGGCCTGCTGACGGGCGCAGCCGACATGCGCGAAGTCACTGCGATTGCAGGCGGAATCACGGCGCCAGTGCCGCCGGCCGGCCTGCGCGCCATGGCGGCGCGGCTGGGCCAGGCCATGCCGTGCGGCAATGAAGGCGCCGGCACAATCGTCGCCGCCGGCGCCGGCGCCGAGCATCTGGTGGGCCGCAGGTGCGCGATCATCGGCGGCGCGACCTATGCCGACTATCGGGTGGTGAAGGCCGAAGAGGCGCTGCTGCTCCCCGAAGGCGCGACCGCCGAACAGGGCGCGTCCTGCTTCGTCAACCCATTGACCGCGCTGGGCTTTGTTGAAACCATGCGCGCCGAAGGCCACAGCGCCATCATCCACACCGCGGCGGCGTCCAATCTGGGCCAGATGTTGGTGAAGATCTGCGCCGCCGATGGCGTGCCGCTGATCAACATCGTCCGCTCGGCCGAACAGCTTGCTCTGCTGCAAGGCATCGGCGCCACCCATGTGCTGGATTCCACCGCCCCCGATTTCATGGCCAGCCTGATTGCCGCCTGCACCGAAACCGGCGCGACCCTGGCCTTTGATGCCATCGGCGGCGGCCAGTTGGCCGGGCAGATCCTCACCGCGATGGAAGCCGCGATCAACAAGCGCCCTGGCGGTTACAGCCGCTATGGCTCTGAAATCTTGAAGCAAGTCTATATCTATGGTGGGCTGGACATGGCGCCGACCAGCTTCAATCGCGGCTTTGGCATGGCCTGGGCGATGGGCGGCTGGTTGCTGTTCCCGCGCATGCGGATGTTCGGCGGCGACACTTATTCGCGGTTGAAGCAGCGGGTGGCCGACGAGCTCACCACCACCTTCGCCAGCCACTACAGCCACCGGGTCAACCTTGAAGAGATGGTCACACCCGACGTCGTTGCCGGCTGGTATCGCCGGGCCACGGCGCAGAAATATCTGGTGGTGCCGGGTTAACGCCACAGGCAGGCGTCAATCCCTTCGTCGCGCACCACCTTCACCCGCTTTTCGATGCGGCGGGCATAGCGCTTCACGCTCCTGGACGGCTTGACCGCGCTGCGCTTGATCGGCTGCGGCAGGATGGCGGCAAGCCGGGCGGCCTGGCGGGCGCTCAGCTTGTCAGCCGTGGTATCGAAATAATGTTCGGCCGCCGCCTCCATGCCATAGATGCCGGGGCCCATTTCCACAATGTTCAGATAGACTTCCATGATCCGTGGCTTGCCCCACAGCAGTTCGATCAACAGGGTGAAATAGGCCTCAAGCCCTTTTCTGACATAGGATCGTCCCGGCCACAGAAAGGCATTTTTGGCGGTCTGCTGGCTGATCGTTGAGCCGCCGCGCAGCGTCTTGCCGTTGGCATTTGCCATGGCTGCGGCCTGCACGGCATCCAGGTCGATCCCGCTGTGGCTGCAGAAATTGGCATCTTCTGCCCCGATCACCGCGCGCGGCAGCGCCTTGGTCATCGCAGTCAACGGCACCCATTCGCGTTCGACGTGCTGGCCGTTGATGGCATCGCGCGCCTGCAACCAGGTGATCGGCGGCGGCAGAAAGCGATACAGCACCACCCATCCGATGCTGAGCACCACCAGGGCCAGCACCAGGCGCATGGCCCAGGCAAGCACCGCTCGAAAAAACCGGCCGATCATATGGCCTTTTGCGGCGGTGGGGGCAGGCGCGTCAATGCGGCAGCCTCACACCTGTTCCAGCAGCAACCGCTGATCACTGGCGGCCGTCTGCATCGCCTTGGCCAGCTTCTCGAAGGCCCGCACCTCGATCTGGCGCACGCGCTCGCGGCTGATGCCATAGCGTTGCGACAATTCTTCAAGCGTTTCAGGCTCATCGATCAGCCGGCGCTGCGTGAGGATGTCGCGTTCCCGATCGTTCAGGCTGGCCATGGCCTGCACCAGCAAGCCATGGCGCTGATCGCGCTCTTCCCGGTCGGCCAGCAATTCATCGGCCAATGGGCCATCATCGGCCAGCCAATCCTGCCATTCGCCCTCGCCTTCCTCACGCAAGGGGCTGTTCAGGCTGGCATCGCCGCCCATCGCCATGCGGCGGTTCATCGAGACCACCTCGTCATGACCAACGCCCAGCGTGGTGGCGATTTGTTGGACCTGATCGGGCTTCAGATCGCCATCTTCCACCGCACCAATCTTGCCCTTCAGGCGGCGCAGGTTGAAGAACAGCTTCTTCTGGGCGGCGGTGGTGCCGATCTTCACCAGCGACCATGACCGCAGGATATATTCCTGGATCGCCGCCTTGATCCACCACATGGCATAAGTCGCGAGGCGGAAGCCCTTTTCCGGGTCAAATTTGCGCACGCCCTGCATCAGGCCGATATTGCCCTCGGCAATCAACTCGTTCACCGGCAGGCCATAACCGCGATAGCCCATGGCGATGCGGGCCACCAATCGCAGATGGCTGGTCACCAGCTTGGTGGCAGCGGCCGGGTCCTGATGTTCCTGCCAGGCCCTCGCCAGCATATATTCCTGATCGGGCGCAAGGAGCGGAAACTTGCGGATTTCCGCCAGATAGCGGTTCAATCCGGCCTCTGATCCCAGTGCCGGGATGCTGGCCTGTTTCACGGCGGGCAGGTTCGAACTCATCGCTTCACTCCTCACTCGGCCCCGCTGAGGCGACCGATCAACGCCACCATATCGGCTGGCAGGGTGCTTTCGAAAGAAAGCTTTTCTTGGGTGACAGGATGCACAAACCCCAAGGTGGCGGCGTGCAGGGCCTGGCGTTCAAAACCCAATTCTTTCAACAAGGGCGCCAGCTTGCCGGGTGTGCGGCCATAAACAGCATCACCCAATAAGGCGTGGCCGATGGACGCCATATGAACCCGGATCTGGTGGGTGCGGCCGGTTTCGAGCCGGCATTCCACCTGCGCTGCGCCAGAAAGGGCCGCCACCGTGCGAAAGTGGGTGACTGCACGCTTGCCGCGGCCATCCTTCACGATGGCCATTTTCTGGCGATTGGTGCTGCTGCGCGCCAGATCGCCTTCGATCCGGCCGGCCGGCGGCACCGGCATACCGGCCACCACGGCGGTATAGCGGCGATCCACATCATGGCGGGCAAATTGCGCCGCCAGGCCTTCATGGGCCTTGTCGGTCTTGGCCACCACCAGCAGGCCCGATGTGTCCTTGTCGATGCGGTGCACGATTCCGGGGCGTGCCACGCCGCCAATGCCGGAAAGCCGGCCGGCACAATGGTGCAGCAGCGCGTTGACCAATGTGCCATCGAAATTGCCCGCCGCGGGGTGGACCACCAGCCCGGCCGGCTTGTCGACGATCAACAGATGATCATCCTCGAACATTATGCTGAGCGGGATATCCTGCGCCACATTGTCGGCCGGCCGCGCCGCCGGCACCACCAGTTCCAGCGCCTCGCCGCCCTTCATCTTGGTGGCCGGATCCCACAGCACCCCTGCCGTCCCGGTCAGGCGGCCGCCCTGCACCAGAGTCTTCAACCGTTCCCGGCTGAACTGCGGCAGTGCATCGGCCAGAGCCCGGTCCAGCCGCTGGCCCGCCGCGCTTTCCGGCAAGTTGATCTGCATCGACAATTCGGCCTCCATGGCTTAGCCATGTTGGCATGAACCTGCAGATATCAAGCAGCTTGCGGCAAGATTTGCTGGATGCCGCCGCCGCCACCCCGGCGGTGGAATGCTGCGGCTTGCTGGTGGGTCAGCGCCAGGGCAATCGGGGCCGGGTGGAAGCCTTGGTGCCGGCGCGCAATGTGGCCGCCGATCCGGGCCGCAGTTTCGAGATTGATCCAGCCACACTGCTGGCCACGCACCGCATGGCCAGAGGCGAAGGCCGACAGGTGATCGGCCATTGGCACAGCCATCCCAATGGCCGCTGTGCACCCTCGGCCCGCGATGCCGCCCGCGCGCTGGACGATGGCCAGATCTGGATGATCGTGGCGGGCGGTGAGGTTGCCGCATGGCTTGCCGAGGCCCAGGCCAGCGGCCCTGCCCGGTTCATCCCGGTCGCGCTGGAGCTCGGCTGATGGCCAGCGGCGCGGTGAAATGGTTTGACACCAAGAAGGGCTTTGGTTTCATCGCGCCAGACTTGGGCCCGCGCGATGTGTTCGTGCACAGCAGTGCCCTGGCCGCGGCAGATCTGCCTTGCCTGCTGCCTGGCCAGCGGCTGGACTTTGAACTGGCACAGGATGGCGATGGCCGGCTGATCGCGCTTGGCCTCAAGCTGCGCGACGATGGAAAGGACTTTGAATGACCGACACGACGCAATT
Source organism: uncultured Sandarakinorhabdus sp. (assembly GCA_964535865.1). GTDB lineage: Bacteria > Pseudomonadota > Alphaproteobacteria > Sphingomonadales > Sphingomonadaceae > Sandarakinorhabdus. Next base: position 11,149 of record CAZHTW010000002.1, read on the forward strand.
TCTGGTGCGCTGGCTGTGTCACGATCTGGCCACGCCCATCGCCAGCGTGATGACTGCCAGCGAACTGCTCGACGATGATACGCCCGACGCGGAAATCAACGAGTTGGTCACAACCGGTGCCCGCCGCCTTTCGGCCCGGCTGCGGCTGGTGCGGCTGGCGCTGGGCGCGGCCGACAGTGCGATGTCGGCCACCGCACTGGAAAAGCTGGTGCGCGAAGGGCTGGAGAACACCCGGATCAGTTGGAGCTTTGCCGGCGATGCGGTGGAGGGGATGGCCAGCCTGGTGGCCTGCGCTGCGGTGTTGACCGCCGATCTGAACCGCGCCCGGGCGCTGACCATTGGCAACAGCGGCATCGCGGCCGAGGGCGACTGCACCTGGCCTGATTCGGTCCCACCGGCACTGGCAGGCGGCCCGGCCACCTGCAACCGCAGTGCCGTGGCCGCCTTGCTGCACACGGCGGCGCAGCGGATGGGCCGCACAATAACGGCCGATAACACGGGCTTGTACTGGAGCTGACAGACACGCAGCAATTTTTGTTGCACTGCAACAAAAACCCTTGAACCGGTCGCCGCTCTCCCTTATGTTGCAGTGCAGCAAGAGACGGGAGACGCACCATGTCGGCCAAGACCACAGACCAGACGCCAGCCACCGCGGCCAAAGCCCGGCGCCCGGCCAAGAAGCCTGTGGCCAAGCCGGCAGCCGAAGCCGCTGTTGCCAAGACTGCTGTTTCACCCGCCGATGCGCCAATCCCGGCTGCGGCGGACCAAGCGGTGGTCGCTGACGCTGCGCCCGTTGCAGAGCACATCGCCAAAGCAAACACCCCCACCACCGCCATCAAGAAGGAGTCCATCATGGCAACTGCATTCGAAACCACCCAGGAAACCGTCCGCACCGCCGCCGAAACCGCCATGAACAATGGCAAGGCCGCCATGGAGCAGGTGACCGCCAAGTCCAAGGAAGCCGTGGAAACCAGCATGAAGACGCTGGAAGAGCTGACCGCCGTGTCGCGCGGCAACATCGAAGCCCTGATCGCATCGGCCAAGGTTGCCGCGTCCGGCATGGAACAGGTGATGTCGCACCTGACCGAAGTGTCGAAGAAGGGTTTCGATGACACCACCGCCCACGTGAAGAGCCTGACCTCGGCCAAGAACCCCACCGAACTGGTGCAGCTGCAGACCGAATTCGCCAAGGCGCGTTGGGATGTGGCCGTCGCCGAATACAGCAAGCTGACCGAAACCCTGGTCAAGCTGGCCGGCGAAGTGGCCGAGCCGATGCAGAACCAGCTTGCCGTGGTGACCGACAAGCTGAAGGCCAGCTTCACCGCCAAGTAAGTCCCAGCGGCACCAAGCCGTTGCATGGGGGTGGTGGGCCGATGCCCGCCACCCCTTTTGCGTGGCATCCGGCGGGCTTTTCACTGTCTGCAGTTTTGCTATAGGAGGGCATTATGGTCCTCTTTCCCCCAGGGTCGACTTCATGGCAGCCAGCCGGCACGAACTGATGAGTGATGACGAGCGCGACGCTGGCGTTGGCGGCCGCACAGGTGTGGGCCTGGCCACCAAGCCGGAATCCAAGACAGCCAAGCCGGCGCTGTACAAGGTGCTGATGCTCAACGACGATTACACGCCGATGGAATTCGTCGTGCTGACGCTCCAGCGCTTCTTCAAGATGAGCATCGAGGACGCGACCCGGGTGATGTTGCACGTCCACCAGCGCGGCGTCGGCGTGTGCGGCATCTTCACCTATGAAGTGGCCGAGACCAAGGTGAACCAGGTGATGGACTTCGCCCGCCAGCACCAGCACCCGCTGCAATGCACGATGGAGAAGGAGTGAGGGCCTGACGCTGCGACGCATCGCGCGCTGCCCTCGCCGTCGCGGCCCGCTAAGGCCGTGACATGACCCTCCTCCCCAGCTTTCAATCCAACCTCCACGCCCTCATCGTCGGCGCCACCGGCGGCATTGGCAGCGCCTTCGCCACCCTGCTCGAACAGGATGGCGCCCAGGTCACCCGCTGGAGCCGCAGCACGGGGCAGGACCTCACCAATCCCGCCAGCATCACCGCGGCGGCCGCCGCACTCGCCAGCGCCCCCGATCTGGTGTTCATCGCCACCGGCGTGTTGCACGCGCCCGGCCTGTCGCCTGAGAAAGCCAATGGACAACTCTCGGCCGAGGCGCTTTCCACCGCCTTCGCCATCAACACCATCGGCCCGGCCATGGTTGCCCGCACCTTGCTGCCGTTGATGCCCAGGGGCCGCAAGACGGTGCTGGCGGCGCTGTCGGCCCGGGTCGGCTCGATCAGTGACAATCGGCTGGGCGGCTGGCACAGCTATCGCGCCTCGAAAGCCGCGCTCAACCAGCTGATCCACACCATGGCCATCGAACAGGCGCGGCGCAATCCCGATCAGCTGGTGCTGGCGCTGCACCCCGGCACCGTCGATTCCGGCCTGTCAAAGCCCTTCCAGTCCGGCGTGAAAACGCTGTTCACGCCTGCGGAAAGCGCGCGCCATCTGCTGCGGGTGATCGATGCGGCCACACCAGCGCAATCCGGCCTGCTGCTTGATTGGCAGGGTGAGATCATTCCCTTTTAGCATGGCTGCTGCGACCCATTCGCATCTGGCATTGCCCCGCCCCGCCCCCATATGGGCTGCAACCACTCCATCAGGGGACAAGATCATGCCGACCTATCTGCATCGCAAATCCGAAGATCGCGGCCGTGCCGATCATGGCTGGCTGAAGGCCACGCACAGTTTCTCGTTTGGCAACTATTATGATCCCAAGATCATGGGTTTCCGGGCGTTGCGTGTGATGAACGAGGATCGTATTGCCGGCGGCGGCGGTTTTCCCACTCACCCGCACGACAATATGGAGATCGTCACCTACATCCTCGATGGCGCGCTGGAACATCGCGACAGCATCGGAAGCGGCGCGGTGATCCGCCCCGGCGAGGCCCAGCGCATGAGCGCCGGCACCGGCATCCGCCACAGCGAATACAACGCCAGCGCCACCGATCCAGTGCATCTGTTGCAGATCTGGCTGCTGCCCAACCAGCGCGGCATCGCACCCGGCTATGAGCAGAAGAGCCTGCCCGCCGTGGCCGACGGCGAATCCCGGCTGGATGTCGTCGCCGCCCCCGATGCGCCCGATGCCGCGGTCACCATCCACAGCGATGCCAGCATCACCCGCGCCGTGCTGGCACCGGGCGGCGCTTTGCAGGCCCCCATCACCCGCGGCCACGCCTGGGTTCAGGTGGCGCGCGGCAGCCTGGTGGTGGACGGCCATGCCTTGCGCCAGGGCGACGGCCTGGCCGTGAAGGACGCGAGCCAGCTGGCCCTGACATCGGATGAGGGCGCGGAGGCGCTGCTGTTCGATCTGGCGTGAGGGGCGCCGGCCCCGGCTCCCGGCGGGGGGAGCCTGTTGATCCTCCCCCTCTGGGGGAGGTGTCCGCAGGGCGGAGGGGCAGGACAGGCGCCAATCCTACCTATTCCATGCTCACCTTTGCCCAAATGGGAGAATGGTCAGCCCGCCTTCACCTGGGCCCACACGGCCAGCGCCCGCGCCCGCGCCGCTTCATGGCCCACGATCGGCTGCGGATAATCCCGGCCCAACTTCACCCCGGCCCGGATCAGGCCCACCCCAGCCTCCCACGGGGCATGAATGGCATCATCGGACAACCTGGCCAGTTCCGGCACCCAGCGGCGGACATAATCGGCGGCGGCGAACTTGGCGCTCTGCCCC
>CAZHTW010000002.1:14891-64001 GCA_964535865.1 uncultured Sandarakinorhabdus sp.
GCCCCACCGGGGCGAAAATGCGGTTGAACGGCGATGAATCCACGCCCGAACCCATAACCCACTGCCAACCCTGCGCGTTGCTGCCGTAATCGGCGTCAACCAGACAATCCCAGAACCAGCGTTCGCCGTGGCGCCAATCGATCAGCTGATGCTTCACCAGAAAGCTCGCCGTGATCATCCGCACGCGGTTGTGCATCCAGCCGGTGGCCCACAATTGCCGCATGCCGGCATCGACGATCGGGTATCCGGTCTGGCCCCGCTGCCAGGCCTGCAAGCCGGCGGGATCATCGATGAAGGGAAAGCGGTTGAAAACTGCCCGGTTGGGCGCATCGCCATGATCGGGGAATTGTTCGATGATGTTGGCGGCAAAATCCCGCCAGCCCAGTTCGCGCAGATAGGGCTCTGCCACGGCCGCGCCCACTGCATCGGCAATGCCGTGCCAGGCGGTGTTCGGCGAAACCTCCCCCAGCGCCAGATGCGGCGAGAGGCGCGACGTGCCCTCCACGCTCGGCAGGTTGCGCGCCGCATCATAACGCGCGGCGCGGCCGGCAAAATCCGCCAAGCGGGCCGCTGCGCCGGCTTCACCCGGCTGCCAGTCCGCAAACCCGCCCGACCAGTCGGGCGCCGTGGGCAGCAGGCCCCAGCTGGCCAGATCATCGCTGGCGACGCTGCCAACGTCGGCCCAGCGCGCATCCGGCACCGGCAACGGGCGCGGCGGCGGCATCTGTTCCAGCAACTTGCGCCACCATGGCGTGAAGATGCGATACCGCCCGCCGGTGCCGCTCAGCACGCTGGCGGGCGGCGCCAGCGTCACCCCCAGATGCGGCGTCACGGCGCCGGCTTCCGCCATCTGGATGACCGCCCACGGCTCGTGATGCACCAGCGTGTGCACGTCGGCGCGCAAGTCCGCCGCCAGCGCCCGCACGATGGGCCCCGCCCGGCCCCGGCGCAGGATCAGGCGGCCGCCGCGCGCCGCGATGCTGCGCGCCAGGCTGGCCAGGCTGTGGTGCAGCCACCAGCGCTGCGCCGCGCCGGTGCGCCAAGCCCCCGGGGTTTCATCATCCAGCACGAACAGCGCCGCCACCGGGCCACGCTGTGACGCTGCAATCAGGGCGGCATGATCGGCCAGACGCAGATCATTGCGGAACCAGACAAGCTGGGTGGTCATGGGCACGGCCTATCGACAAACGGGAGGGCCAGCCGCTAGACGCATCGCAGGATTTCGTCACGGGGACCGCAACACCATGCCGCAACTGGCCTATGTCAACGGGCGCATCCTGCCCCACGCCGATGCCAGCCTGCATGTGGAGGATCGCGGCACCCAGTTTGGCGATGCGGTGTATGAAGTGTGCGCCGTGATGAACGGGTGCATCCTGGATTGGCAGCCACATCTGGTCCGCCTCCGCCGCAACCTGGGCGAACTGGGCATCACGCTGGCCATGGCCGATGGCCCGCTGGGATTGCAGGTGCGGCGGCTGATCGCGGCCAACGGGCACAGCGAATGCATCATCTATATCCAGGTCAGCCGTGGCACCGCCCGGCGCGATCATGCCTTTCCCGGCGATGCACCCGCAAATCTTGTCATGACCGTGCGGCGCTTCGATTTTGCGCAGCGGCTGCGCCAGCTGGACACCGGCATCGCCGTCATCACGCAAGGTGACAATCGTTGGGGCCGGGTGGACATCAAGACCACCGGCCTGCTGCCCAATGTGCTGGCCAAGCAGGCCGCCAAGGAAGCGGGCGCCTTTGAAGCCTGGCTGGTGGCGGGCGACACCGTTCGCGAAGGCAGCAGCACCAACGCCTGGATCGTGAAGGATGGCCGCATCATCACCCACCCCACCGGCACCGCCATCCTGCCCGGCATCGCGCGCGACAGCCTGATCTCGCTGGCCCGTGACGCGCAACTGCTGGTGGAAGAACGGCCGTTCACCCTGGCCGAAGCGCTGGCTGCCGATGAAGCCTTTCTCACTTCCACCACCGCGCCGATCCTGCCGGTGGTGCGCATCGATGGCGCGCCCGTGGGCACCGGCCGCACCGGCCCGGTGGTGCGCCGGCTGGCCGATCTGGTGTGGGCCGAAGTGGCGCGGCAAACCGGCTGGCACGCCTGAAAAAAGGCCCGCCGGTGGGGGAACCGGCGGGCCATGAGTGTGGGGGGAGCCATCAACCTCCGCCCAAAGGCGCAATCAGCTGCAGATCATTCCGCATCATCGGGGCGCGGCGGCGGCGGTGGCGGTGGCGGCATGTCACCACGCTTGCCGTCACGGCCGCGGCCCTTCCAGCGCTCGCGCCAATCGGCCATGCGCTTGCCCATGCGCTGTTTCATGGCGCGGCTGTCGGCGGCAAAGGCCTTGCGGTCTTCCGGGCTGAGCTTCTGGAAGGCGGCCAGCATGGCGGACTGCTTGGCGTTGCGGCTGGTTTCGGCCACGGCACGTTCCTCGTCCATCGCGCGCTTCACGGCGGCAATGTCCAGTCGGTCGGCGGCAAGCGCGGCGAGCAGCTTCTCGCGGGCGGCTTCCACCTTGGCGCGGCTGGCATTGCGATCATCGCCCGTCATCATCGCGTCGCGGATGATGGCGCGGCCGGCCTCGCTCATCGATGGGAACATGCGGTGGCCCATCATGCGATCATGGCCGCCGCGCATTTCGCCAGCCATCGGCGGTGCAGGGGTGCCTGGGGGCGGCGGCGGCATCTGGGCGATGGCCGGGGTTGCCAGCAGCAATGCGGCAACCGCAATCAACCTGGGGTTCATATCAACTCTTCCTCGGCAGCCGTCGGCGTGAACACATAGGCAAAGGCCGCATCGGCCTCCGCCAGCTCTGCCCCGGCCGACGGCGGCGAAGCAGACGCAACAACAGGGGCAGCATTGCCGCCAAACCAGTCTTCCACCCCCAACCAACCACCCACCGCCACCACCAGCGTGAGGCTGGCCGCCAGCAGCGCCGGGCGCCAGCGGGCCGCTGTGGCCAACTGCGGCCGGTCCTGCGGGCGCAGCTGCGGCAGCGCCGTGATCGCGGCGGCATCCACCATCAACGCCGGCAGCGGCCGGGCCAGCCAATCGGCCAGCACAACATCGGTTGCCTGCGCATCGGCCAGCGCCGCCGCCACGCCCGCATCACGGCCGGCCAGCGCCAGCAGTGCGGCCTGGCTGTCAGCCGGCCAGCGGGCCGGATCAGCGCCGTGGCTGGCCAGAATCGCCAGTGCGGTTTCAGTGGAGAGCGTGGTCACTTGGGCGTGCTTTCGTTCATCAGGGTTCGCAACATATTACGGGCGCGGCCAAGCAATCCCTCGACAGCCTTGGCCGTGGTGTCCATCTGGGCAGCGATTTCGGCCATCGAACGGCCTTCGCCGTGAAACAGCATCAGGGCCAGGCGCTGGCGGGCGTTCAGCTCGGCCATCGCCAGCTCCAGGCGCTGCTGCTGATCAGACGCGATCGCCCGAGCTTCCGGATCGGGGCCGGCATCGGCCAGATCAAAGGCATCATCAATCGGTTGCACCGGGCGCATGGCGCGGCGGCGATCGAGGCACAGGTTGATCAATATGCGGCGGAACCAGGCTTCGGCGGACCCACGCGCCGGATCGAAACGATGCGCCTCGGTCCAGAGGCGGGTGAAGGCCTGCTGGCAGGCATCCTGCGCTTCGGTGGGATCATTCAGGGTGCGCCAGGCCAACGCCAGCGCCGGCCGTTCCAGATGGCGCACCAGCGCGGTGAAGGCGGCCTTGTCCCCTTCCGCCACGCGCAGCATCAGCGCCGTCACCGGGTTGGGCGGTGTCGCAGGTCCGGGGGCGGGCGCTTCCATTCGCATCACCCCCCGATACGGGCGGCCGCCGGCATATCCCCCGCCGGGGCGTGCCACGCCTGCCAGCTGGCCATCAGGCTGGCGGCATGGCGCGCCGCCACCACGGCCGGATCGCCATAGCCGCCGCCCAGCGTCACCACCAACGGCACCCCGGCACGGCGGCAGGCCCGCGCCACCTGGCGGTCGCGCGCGGCCAGGCCAGCATCGGACAGCGCCAACCGGCCCAGCCGATCATCCTGATGGGGATCGACCCCGGCCTGCAGCATCACCAGCCCCGGCCGCCATTGGCGAATTGAGTCATCCAGCGCCTTGGTCAGCACGCTCAGATACGCGGCATCGCCGGTGCCGTCAGCCAGGCCGATATCGAGATGGGAACGCGCCTTGCGGACCGGAAAATTGCGCTCTGCGTGGATGGACAAGGTGATGACATCAGAGCGCCCGGCCATGATCAGCGCGGTGCCATCGCCCTGGTGCACATCCAGATCAACGATCAGGATGCGCCCCAACACGCCTTCCATCACCAGCCGGTTGGCCGCAATCGCCAGATCATTGGTGACACAATAGCCGGCTCCGCCATCCGGCCCGGCATGATGGCTGCCACCGGCGGCATTGGCTGCCCAGCCATGGGCCAGGGCATGGCACGCCGCGCCATAGGTGCCGCCAGCCACCAACTGCGTGCGCCGCGCCACCGCCGGGGTGACGGCCAGGCCAATGCGCCGTTCCACCGCCGCCGGCACCTGGGCGGCCAGCACAGCGGCAACATAATCGGGATCATGCACCGCCTCCAGCCAATGGGCCGGCATGGTTTCGGGCTCATGCAGCGCCACCGCCTGCCCTGCTGCCGCCAGCGCCGGCAGCAGCAGGGCATATTTGGACATTGGAAAACGATGGCCCGGCGGCAGCGGCGGGGCATAATCTTCATGATGGAACAACGGCAGCGCAGCCGCAGCAGCCATCAGGCCAGCGCCCGTGATGCCATTTCCAGCACATCCTTCGATGTGCCCGGTGCCGCCACAATGCGCTCCAGTTCGGCGCGCATCAGTGCGGCGCGGCCGGCATCAAAGCGGCGCCAGCGGCCCAGAGGCACCGCCAGCCGCGCCGCGCTCTGCGGATTGATCCGGTCCACCGCGATCAACTGATCGGCGAGCAGGCAATAGCCTTCGCCATCGGCCGCATGGAACCAGCGCTGGTTGGCAGCAAAGGCGCCGACCAGGCTGCGCAGGCGGTTGGGGTTGGTCAGAGTGAAATCCGGATGCTTCAGCAACCGCTCCACATCGGCCAGCACGTCGGGCCGATTGGCCAGCGCCTGGGCGCTGAACCATTTGTCGATCACGTCATTGTTGCCGGCAAAGCGGGCGTGGAAATCCGCCAGCACCGCAATGCGCGCCGGTGCCGGGCTGTTGATCAGGGCCGTCATCGCGCCCAGCCGGTCCGTCATGGTGCGGGCGCCGTGATACTGGGCTTCGGCAGCGGCAAAGGCGGCATCGGAACCGGCCGTCACCAGATAGGCCAGGGCGACATTGGCCAACCGGCGGCTGCCCTTGGCTTCGGGCGACAGATCGGTTTCGCGGCCGGCCAGCGCGGCACGCTCCCTGGTATAGGCATCCCACCACAGGCCCTCCAGCCCGGTGGCGATGGCCTTGCGCGCCGCCTCCCGCCGCTCGTGGATCGCCTCCACCTCCACGATCGGCGCGGCATCGCCGATGAAGCTTTCGGTGGGCAGCAGCACGGCTTCGCCCTTGAAGGCCGCATCCAGCCCAGGATCGGTGAGCGTGCCATGCACCGCGGCCACCAGCGCTGTGGGTTCATCATCGGTGCCCAGCACCGAAAGCGCCAGTTGTTGAAACGCCTCCCACCGCGCGAAGGGATCATCATCATGCGCGGCCAGAAAGGCCAGGTCGGCGCGGCTGCTGTTGGCCTCAACCACCACCGGGGCCGAAAACCCGCGATTGAGGCTGGGCAGCACCGGTTCGGGCAGATCGGCAAAAGTCAGATGCGTCACGCCTTCGCGGATCTGCACCATATGTTCACCGCCGATGCGCATGCCACTGTTGCGGCCGATCAGCGCCAGGCGGAACGGCATGTGCATGGGCAATTTGTCGGGCTGGCCCCGTTCTGATTGATTGGGCGTGGCCGGCACGCTCTGCCGCACCACCAGTTCGGCCGAACTGCCGGTCTGCTGGAATTGCACCGCCACGCGCGGGGTGCCGGCCTGGTGATACCAGCGGCGGAACTGGCTGAGATCGATGCCATTGGCGGCTTCCATCGCCGCCAGCCAATCCTCACAGGTCACGGCCTGGCCGTCGTGCCGGTCGAAATAAAGATCGGTGCCGCGCCGGAAACCGTCCACCCCCAGCAAGGTGTGCAGCATGCGGATCACCTCCGCGCCCTTGTTGTAGATGGTCGCGGTATAGAAATTGGCAATCTCGACATAATGTTCCGGCCGGATCGGATGGGCCAGCGGGCCGGCATCCTCGGGGAACTGCACGGCGCGCAGGGCCCGCACATCATCGATGCGGCGCACCGCGGCGCTGCCCTGATCGGCGCTGAACTGCTGATCGCGAAACACCGTCAGCCCCTCTTTCAGGCTGAGCTGGAACCAGTCGCGGCAGGTGACGCGATTGCCGGTCCAATTGTGGAAATATTCATGCGCCACCACGCCGGCCACCGCATCGAAATCCATGTCGGTGGCGGTCTCGCTGTCGGCCAATATATATTTGCTGTTGAAGATGTTGAGGCCCTTGTTCTCCATCGCCCCGGCGTTGAAATCGGCCACCGCCACGATGTTGAACTCATCCAGGTCATATTCGCGGCCATACACCGCCTCGTCCCAGGCCATGCTGGCCTTCAGCGCCGCCATGGCATGGGCGCAGCGCGGCACATCGGCGGCCGAGGTATAGATGGCCAGCCGCACATCGCGCCCGCCCATGGTGGTGAACCGGTCTTCCAGCGCCGACAGTTCGCCGGCCACCAGCGCGAACAGATAGGATGGCTTGGGCCACGGATCGGTCCAGGCAATGGCATGGCGGCCGCCGGGCAGATCAACCGCCGGCCCGCGATCCCCGTTGGACAGCAGCACCGGATAGCGCGCCTTGTCCGCCTCAAGCCGCACGCTGTAGCGCGACAATATGTCGGGCCGATCCGGGAACCAGGTGATCGCACGAAAGCCTTCGGCCTCACACTGGGTCACCAGCCGGCCTTCGCTGGCATAAAGCCCCATCAGGCGGGTGTTGCGGCTGGGGTGGATCACCACTTCGGTTTCGAACACCGCCTCATCGCCGTCGATCGGCACGGTCATCACATCGCCGTTGGGCCAGCCGGCACAGGGCGCGCCGTTCAGCGTGATGCTGATCGTGTCCAGCCCCTGGCCATCGAGCACCAGCGGCCGGCTGTGCTGGCCATTGCGGCGCACATGCAGCCGGGCCTTCACCACCGTGCGCACGGCATCGAGCTGAAATTGCAGATCCACATCCGGCACCAGCCAATCGGGCGGCCGGTAATCGGAAAGGCGCACAGCCATCAGCTGCGGATTGGTGCGGGAATCTGCCATGAGGGGATGTTGCGACAGGCAGGCGGCGAGGGAAAGTGAATTATGCCACCGGCACCGGTGGCGGCAGCCCCAGCCCGGCATATTCCGCCTGCGCTTCGTCCAGCAGCAGCGGCAGCGCGCGCCGGTCCCCGGCCAGCAGCAGCGCGCCCAACGCGGCGCAGCGCGCATCGCGGCCGGCGGCGGCATCCCCCACCAGCGGCCGGGCAGCGGCAGCGGCCGCCGCCTCCCGCGCCGGCGCATTGGCGGCTTCGGCGGCGGCAATGCCCAGCATCAGTGCCGCCGTGGCCGCGGTGCCGCCGGCATAATTGGCATCGGGCGCTTCGGGTTGGCCCAGCAGTTGCAGGGCCGGCGCAACCTCGGCACCCAGCGCCGTCGCCACCGCCGCAAGCAAGGCCGGAAGCGGCAGGCTCATAAGGTCTCCAACGTCTGCGCCAGGGTGAGCGTGTGGAAGCGATAAGGTATGGTGCCGGCGAACATCAGCACGGGATCATGGCTGCGGCCATCGATCACCTCGCGCGCCGCGCTGATCCAGATCACCAGCCCCTGCACTTGCGCAAACACCCGCCACCAGCGCCAGCTTTGCGGATTGAGCGTCAGGCCCGACGCGGCCTGCCACTGGGCAATGGCATCCGCCAGTGGCAGCATTCCGCCGGCCAGACCGGTAAAATGCGACCACAAGGGATCGCAGGCCCATGCCAGATCCTCATGCGCATCGCCGGGGTGCACCATTTCCCAATCAAGAATGGCCAGCAACCGGCCTTGGCCATCGTGCAGGAAATTGCCCGACCGATAATCGCCGTGCACGATGCTGATGCGCGCCGGCGGCGGCGGCAGATTGGCGGCCAGCCAGGCCATCGCGGCGTCCAGCACCGGTTCGGGGCGGAACTGATCGGCAGCAAAGGCATCGCGCCAATGCGCCAGCCGCGCCGGTGCGGCATCGGCCAGCGCCATCGCCGGCAGGCCGGCAGCGGCGGGATCAGCGGCGTGAATGCGGCCCAGCGCGGTGAAGAACTGGCTGCCAACCGTGCCGGCATGCGCGCCATAGGCTTCCGGATCGAGCAGCCCGCCGGCCAGTCCGCCCGCCACCTCGCGCATCAGGAAACCGGGCGAACCGAAACTGTCCGGCCCGGCATCGCAGAACAGCGGTTCCGGCACGGGCACTGCACCACCGGCAAAACATTGGATGGCGCGATATTCGGCCAGGCGTTCGGTCTCGATCAGGCTGGACGGCGGATCGCGGCGCAGCACCAACGCCTCGCGCCGACCCGATGCGCCAATGGCATCAAAGCGATAGGTCTGCCGCGCCGAACCGCCGTGAAACCGCTTCAACCCGGCAATGGTCACCGCCTCGCCCCACTGCGCCGACAGGAAGCGCGCCAGATGCTCAGCCGGCAAGGTCGAACAACTCCCGAAAGCCCGACGGCGCGTGCGGGCCAATGGCCAATTGTTCGAACAGGCCGCGCCCGGCCACCGGCGCATCGCCGCCGATGGTCAGGCTGGCCGTGCTCAGGCCCTGCACATGGGCGTTCATCGGATTGGCCGGATCAACCCCGGCCAGATCGATCATTTCATGCGCCAGCGCATCATCGCCCTGGAACATGCCATGCCCGCGCATGGGGTGGCCGTAACCGATCCCACGCATCATGAAATTGTCGCCAATGACGAAATCGACGCTCACCGGCCGGCCATCGGGCAGCCGCGCTTCCAGCCGGGCGGCGCCGGCGTGGCGGCTGCCGGGCCGGAAGGCCAGCGCCATACGGGCATCATCCAGCGGGAAATGCGCGCCATCCTTCACCCGCACCAGCACACCGGCCCGGTTCCACGGCCGGCCATGTTCATCATCATTCGAATGAAAAAACAGATGCCAGTCATCAAAGGCGGTGGGCGTCCACAGCCAGAAGAACTGCGGCGGCGTTGGCGGCTGCACCGCCTGGGATTCGGGTGCTCCGATCGGCCGCACGCCCCAGCTGCGATCACGGGTGCCGCGCCAGCCGGCCAGATCATGCGTTACCCCGGCAGCGCTGATCTGCCCCTGCCAGTCGCCGCCCTGGGTCATGCGCGTCACATCCATCAGCGTGCGGGTGCCGTTGCGGCGGATGAAGCGCGGTTCCAGGATCGGCGCGGCGCGGCCGGTGAAGAGCAACTCGCCGGCAATGCCGGTGTCGTTCGGCGCCATGGTCAGCCGCAGCCGCTGCAACGGTTCCAGCACCTCCAGCGTCACCGGCCCGATGCGCGTGTCCATCCGCTCGCCGTGCAGGATGCGGCTGGCAAACAGGCTGTGCTGCCGGCCGTCATGCAGCACCGAAACCGCGCAATCGATGATGTTCAGATGGGGATAGACGCCGAGCGCCACGCCCACCACCGCGCTGCCATCGGGCGCCTGCGCGCTGAAGAAATAGCGGTCATAAAAATTGCGGTCAGTGCCTGAAACCGCAATTGGCTCCGGCGTCTGGTGAATGGGATAGTCATCGGCGCGGCTGAGCATGGCCGCAATGGTGCCAGCGGCCGCGCTTGCGACAAGCTGTCCAAAAACGTCGGGTCAGCCCTACGCCGTCGCCCAAAAGCTGTGATCCGGGTGAGACAGACATGCGCTGGCACTGCCGAGACCAAGCGTCTATGACCGGCTCATGCATCTGCTCGTCCTCGGCCTTGGATACAGCGCGGCGCGTATTGCCGATGCGGCGCGCACCGCCGGCTTTGCCATCACCGCCGTGCGCTCCCGCGCGGGCGATGGCGTGCTCACCCTGGACAGCCCGGAACTGCCCGGCGCAATCGCCAGCGCCAGCCACATATTGTCGTCGGTGCCGCCGGCCAGCGATGGCAGTGATCCGGTGCTGGCCGCGCACGGCGAGGCGCTGGCAAGGGCACCGGCGCGCTGGGTCGGCTATCTGTCCTCCACCGGGGTCTATGGTGACACCGGCGGGGCCTGGGTGGACGAATCCAGCCCGCGCCAGGGCCGGCGCGGCGGGCGCAATCTGGCCGACGAACTGTGGGAAGGCCTGCACCCCCAGGCCCGGGTGTTCCGCCTGCCCGGCATTTATGGCCCCGGCCGCTCCGCGCTCGACCGGCTGCGCGCCGGGCCTGTTGCCCGGATCGATCTGCCCGGCCATGTGTTCAGCCGCATCCATGTGGATGATATCGCCGGCGCCGTGCTGGCCAGCATGATGGGCGGCCCGGCCGGCCTGTTCAACATTGCCGATGATCTGCCCGCCCCCGGCGAAGCGGTGACCGCCGCCGCCGCCCGCCTGCTCGGCCTGGAACCGTCCCCGCTGGTGGCGCTGGCCCAGGCCAACCTGTCGCCCATGGGCCGCGCCTTTTATGCGGAAAGCCGCAGAGTGGCCAATGGCCGCATGAAAAGGCAGCTTGGCTATTGCCTCGAATATCCTGATTATCACGACGGCCTTCGCGCCTGCCTTGAGGAGCAACACCCATGAAGTTCGGCACCGGACAATCGACCCCGCGCGTGGAAGATGCGCGCCTGCTCACCGGCCAGGGCCGTTACACCGACGATATGGCCCGCCCCGGCATGTTGTTCGGCACCACGCTGCGCAGCCCGCACGCCCATGCCGAAATCAAGTCGATCGATATTTCGGCCGCGCTTGAGGTGGAAGGCGTGGTTGCCGTCTATACCCACGATGATGTGGCCGATTATGGCCCGATCCCCTGCCTGGTGCCGCTGTCGGGCGAGGTGAAAACGCCGCGCGTGCTGCTGGCGCAAGGCCGGGTGCGCTTTGTGGGCGATGGCGTGGCCTTCGTGGTGGCCGAAACCCGGGAAGCCGCCCGCGCCGGGGCGGAAGCCATCTGGGTGGATTATGAGGAACTGCCCGCCGTGGCCAGCATTGCCGCCGCCTTGGCCCCCGATGCCGAACTGCTGTGGCCACAGGCCAAATCCAACAGCCTGTTCGATTGGCAGGTTGGCAATGCCGACGCCGTGGCCACCGCCATCGCCGGCGCCGCGCATGTGACCCGCCTGCGCATCATCCAGAACCGCATCGCGCCCACATCGATGGAAGTGCGCGCGGCGCTGGGCGATTATGACGAGGCCGAAGGCTTCACGCTGATCACCGGCAGCCAGGGGGTCGCCTCCATGCGGCGCGAGCTGGCCAAGGTGATCCTGAAGGTGCCGGAAGACAAGGTGCGGGTGATCACCCACGATGTTGGCGGCGGTTTCGGCATGAAGAGCTTTCTCTATCCCGAATATGCGCTGTGCCTGCACGCCGCCCGCGCGCTGGGCCGCCCGGTGAAATGGACCGGCGAGCGCAGCGACGCCTTCCAGACCGACACGCACGGCCGCGCCATGGAAAGCGAAGCCGCGCTGGCCTTTGATGGCAATGGCCAGATCACCGCGCTGAAGGTGGAAACCTGGTCTGATCTTGGCGCCTATCAGGCGCAGTTCGGCCCGGCGATCCAGACGATGGCCGGCGGGCGCATCATGGGCGGTGTGTATCGCATCCCGGCCATCCAGAATCTGGTGCACGGCGTTGTCACCAACACCACGCCGGTGGACGCCTATCGCGGTGCCGGCCGCCCGGAATCGGCCTATATCATGGAACGGCTGATCGAAGCCGCCGCGCGCGAGCTGGGCATGGGCGTGGACGAGATCCGCGCCAGGAACCTGCTCACCCCCGCCGAGCTGCCGCACGAAAACGGCCTGGGCCTCACCTATGACATCGGCAATTTCCCGGCCGTGCTGGAACGCGCCAAAACGGTCGCCGATTGGGATGGTTTTGCCACCCGCAAGGCCGATGCTGCCACCCGCGGCAAGCTTCTGGGCCGCGGCATGGCCTATTATGTTGAAATTGCCGGCGGTGGCGGCACCGAAGAACATGCCGATGTGAAGGTGGCCGCTGACGGCCATATCGAAATGGCCGTGGGCACCCAATCCAACGGCCAGGGCCATGAAACCGCCTATGGCCAGGTGCTCAGCGCCCGGCTGGGCGTGCCGCTGGACCAGATCCGCATCGTGCAGGGCGACACGTCCCGCATGGAGGTGGGCGGCGGCACCGGCGGTTCGCGATCGATGGCGTTCGGCGGTGGCGCCGTGCTGCAATGCGCCGACGACATGATCGCCCGCGGCGCCGAACTGGCCAGCGCCGATCTGGGCAGCGACGTCGATTATGCCGATGGCCTGTTCAAGGCGCGCAGCAGCAATGCCACCCTCAGCTGGGCCGAACTGGCCAGCCGCCATCCGGGCGCCCTGGATGGCCGCAGCCGTTACACCACCAGGGAAAACAAGCCCGCCCCCACCTTCCCCAACGGCTGCCACATCGCCGAGGTGGAGCTTGACCCCGATACCGGCGTCATCGCCGTCACCCGCTATGCGCTGGTTGATGATTTCGGCGTGCTGGTGAACCCGATGCTGGTGGAAGGCCAGATCCATGGCGGCATCGCGCAAGGCCTGGGCCAGGCTGTGCTGGAAAACATCGTCTATGACGATGCCGGCCAGCTGCTCACCGGCAGCTTCATGGATTATGGCATCCCGCGCGCCGATCAGATGCCGCCAGCCGTCAGTTTCGAAACGCTGAACACCCCGTCACCCACCAACCCGCTGGGCGTGAAGGGCTGTGGAGAGGCGGGCACCATCGGCGCCATGCCATCGGTGATGAACGCCATCATCGATGCGCTCGGCGGCCAACAGGTGGAGATGCCCGCGACGCCGGAAAAGCTCTGGCGGCTTGCCAAGGCGGCCTGACAAACGTAACCATGGTCCCCGCCAACGAAGGAACGGGGGGTTCCGTACATGCGTGCATGTTTTGCAATTGCAATGTTATTGGCCGCACCGGCGGCGGCAGCAACCAAACAGACGGGTGTTCTTGGGCAATACAGCGACCCGGATTTCAATCTGGGGCGCTATGCCATTGATGATCCCGGTGCCACAACCGGCGGACAGGCACAATCGGGAGTGGGCTTCGCGCTGGCCAATCAAGCCAGTGCTGATTACGGGCAGTTGAAGGCGTCTGCCAGTGTCGCCTTCAGCAATTACCCGGCCGATGCCTTTGGCCAGTCCATGCTGTCACGCGCTGAAGCCACGTTCATCGATAAGCTCAGCGTCAGCAGCGTTGATCCGATCGGCTTTGCCACGGTCAATTTCAGCCTGTCGGGCCTGATCACCGGATTCCTGGGAGCCAGCGGCAGCTTTGGGGACTCCCGCGCATCCCTCAATCTGCGGGCTGAATCGGCTGATGGCCTGTCCTATGCCCGCTATGAAGTGTTGACCAATATTGGCTGGGACAGTGGAGCCGGCGTGCTGGATCTGACGACCAGTCGTTATGAAGAATTTGCCTTGAACGGCGGCGCGGCAAGCGGCGGCACCACGCCGGCGGCAAATTTGTTTGGCGCCCACAGCTGGACCTTCGCCTATGATGCCAGCCAGCCGTGGACCTTCACGGTCGGCCTGGGCTGCCTTGTTTTCGCGTCCGACAGCACGACCAGCAACAACAGCGTCAACTGCGATCTGGGCCATACCTTCACCTGGCAGTCGATCAGCTTTTCGGATCCCGCCATGCAACCGCTTGCCGGCGCCACAATATCCAGCCTGTCTGGCCAGAATTATGCCCAGCCCTATGCGCCGCTGCCCGGCGTGCCCGAACCGGCCAGTTGGGCGATGCTGATCGCCGGCTTTGGGCTGATCGGCGCGGCCGCCCGCCAGCGGCGTCTGCAAACCAGCTGATCCCCAAACAAAGGGAAGCCGCCGTGCCTGCCCGGCACGACGGCTTCCCGTTGGGTGTTTCTGCCGACCTTCCCCCCGGAGGATGGGTGGGAGACGGGGAGACGGCCGCAGAACAACCAACGTCGCTGCCGTGCCGCATTGCGGCCCATGGTCAGCGAATGAACGCGATGGCCACAGCCCACAACACCATCAGGATCGGCACGGTCATGATCTGGGCCCAGGCCGCATGGCCTGACAGATAACCACTGGCCGTATCAATGCCCCACGCCCCCCGTCGTGGCACCTGCTTCGGCCTGCGGCCCGATTGCCGTTGCATCAGCCACGGCAGGCCAAAATACGCCACCAACACCAATCCAAACACGGCGAAGATCAAACCAAGCCCGGCTCCATCCCGAAAAACAATATACATCGCGGCAAGGTAGGCTGCCCCCGCGCTGACCAGTTGAGCCAACACCTTGTTTGGAATATCAAATTCAAGCCGTCTTACGTCTTGTTCAGGTTGTGCCGCCCGCACTGGCAGGGCCGTTGAACCCACATCTTCCCGAAATTCGAACTTCATGCCCTCTCTCCTTCTTCGGCCAACGGCCGGGCTGGGAGAAAATTGCCACAACCCTGTCGGGCCTGGCTTTGATCCAGATCAATGGCCCAACAGGATCGGCACCGGCGCATCGGCCAGCAGGCCGCGCGTCACGCCGCCAAACAGCATCTGGCGCATGCGGCTGTGGCCATAGGCGCCCTGCACGATCAGGCCGGCGCCGCGTTCCACGGCAACGCTGCGGATCACCTGCTCCACACTGGCGCCGCCGCCATCGCGTTCCAGCACATCAACGCTGATGCCGTGGCGCGACAGGAAGGCCGCAGCGCTGCGCGCCGAGAACGGGCTGTCCTTTTCGGCCACGGTCAGCAGGGTGACCGTGCTGGCCAGGCGCAGCAGCGGGATGGCCATGCGCATCGCCCGTGCCGCTTCCTGCCCACCATCCCAGCACAGCAGCACAGGCCCCGAAACCTGGACGCCAATCGCCGCCTCCGGCACCGCCAGCACCGGCGCCGGCGAGCGCACCGCCACATCCCCGGCAAGGCCCAGTTTCAGGGCCCCGGCGCGGCTGAACGGCCCCGCGCTCATCACGACGACATCGGCCAGCCTGGCATATTCCACCAGCCGGTCACCGCTGTCGCCATCGGCAGACTGCCATTCCCAGCTCACCCCTTCCTGACGCAAGCGGGCTTCCACCGCCACCCGCTCTTCCTGGCGCCGGGCCTCCACGGCATCGATCAGGGTGGTGACCGGAAACGCGCCCATCGCCGGATCGCCCAGCGCATAAGCGGCATAGGGCATGACCGAGAGGCACACGAGATGCCCGCCAGTGGCCCGGGCCAGATCATAAGCCGCCGCCAGCCGCGCCGGTTGGCCTTCATCGCCCTCGATGTGCACAAGTATCGTCTTCATGGGTTCCATCCTCTCTTCAGGCCAGATCTTCGGCGGCCTCGGCCAAGGCATCAGGGTCCTGGATCGCCACACGGCGACCGCCCGGCAGGCCAATCACGCCTGCCGCTTTCAGTCGGGTCATCTGCCGGCTCACCGTTTCGATGGTCAGGCCCAGAAAATCGGCCATCTCGCCCCGGCTCAACGGCAATTCGATCAGGCGCACCGCATCCGGTGCAGCACCGTCACCGCGCCGGGCAGTTTCGGCAAGGAAACCTGCCACCCGCGCCAGTGCCGTGGCCCGCGCCAGCCGCGACAGCGCCATGCGCACCTGGCCCAGTTCGGCCAGAGTCCGCGTCAGCAACTGGCGCTCCATCAACGGATGATCGACCATGGTGCGCTCAACGGCGGCCTGCGGGAAGATGCACAGCGAAACCGGGCTGATCGCCACAACATCATGCACGGCAACACTGCCATCCAGAAACGGCGTGCCCACAAAATCGCCCGGCCACAACAGGCCCAGGATCACCTCCTGCCCGGCCGGGTTGATATGGCAGATCTTCATCAGGCCGCGCTGGATATTGGCGCACAGCCGCATGCGGTCGCCGGCCCTGATCAGGGTTTCACCGCGCGCCAGCTTGCGCTGCTGCCCCTGCGCGGCCAGCGGCGCCAGCGCCTGATCGGCCAGCACACCGCACAGCGCCGCGCTGCGCACGCCACAATTGCTGCAGGACTTGCCGAACACCATCACCATTCTCCCGCCACCAAGATGGCAGAATGGTGCGGATGCGGAATCGTGGTGGTTACCTACGTGAACCTACGGAGCGGTTTTGGCCTTCAGCGCGATGACCAGCCCGACAATGGCCAGCGCCACGCCGGCAAAGGCCGACGCACTCCATTGAAAGCCTTCCACCACCGTGGAAATACCCATGGCCACCACCGGCACCACCACCCCGTTCCACGCCGCCTGCCCCGGCCCCACCGTGCGGATCAACGTGTAGTAAAGGCTGAACGCCACGGCGGATGCGGCAATGCCCAGATAGGCCAGGCCGGCCAGATAGGCAGGATCAGTGGAAAAGCGCGGCGGCCCGGCCACCACCAGGGCCACGGCCGCATCGATCATGGCGCCCCACGCCATCGCCCAGGCCAGGCCCGCCTCCAGCGGCATCGACCGGCCAAAGCGCGTGGCCTGCAACACATTGGCAATGCTGGCCGACATCACGCCGGCAAAGGCCAGCATCAGGCCATAGCCAAAATCGCCACCACCGGGGCGCACCAGATCGGGCGCAAACAGCAGGGCCACGCCGGCCAGCCCGATGGCGCTGCCCAGCAGGAAGCGGCGCGTCACCCGCTGGCCCAGGAACAGCGCGGCAAACAGGCTGTTGGTGACCAGCAGAAAGGCAAAGCTGAGGCTGACGAGGCCCGAGGTGACGTAGAGCTCTGACCGATAGACCAGATTGAAATTGAGCACGAACTGGCTGATCGCGACCAACAGGGCAAAACCATGCTGTTTTGGCGTGAGCCACAGCGATTTGCCGGTGGCCAGGCACAGCGCCACCATCACGCTGGCCCCAAGCGCAAATCGCCAGGTGACCGACCAACTGGGCGGCACCTCACCCAGCTGACCGCGAATCACGATCCAGGTGCTGCCCCAGATCAGCGTGCAACCGATGAAGGCCGCCCAGGCCCGCGGCGTGAAGCGGCCGGCCACCGGCGCGGCGCTGGCCATCAACCAGCCGCCAGGGCGCGGGCCAGCCGTTCCACCGCGGCGGCCGGCGTGTCCCAACTCACCACCAGCCGCGCCTCGTCCGATCCCGCTGCGCCCCAATCATAGAACTGGAAGCCCTGGGCGCGCAGCCGATCCGCTTCACCGGGGCGCAACTGCACGAACAGCTCATTGGCTTCCACCGGGTAGAGCAGGCGGTCGTGGACGGCCGCTGCCAGATGTTGCGCGCCGGCATTTGCGGCGCGGGCATTGCGCAACCACACATCATCATCCAGCATGGCGATGATCTGGGCGGCGTTGAACCGGCCCTTGGACGGCATCTGCCCGGCCCGCTTGCGCCGCCAGCGCAACTGATCGGCCAGCGCCAGATCAAACAGCACGATGGCTTCGGCCGAAAGCCCGCCATTCTTGATGCAGCCAAAGCTGAGCGCATCAAGATCGCGCGCCATGGCCGCCGGTTCGCAGGCCAGATGGGCCACGGCGTTGGCAAATCGCGCGCCATCCATGTGCAGCCGCCAGCCTTGCGCCCGCGCATGGGCAGCCAGTGCGGCCACCTCATCCGGTTGATAGACGGTGCCGCATTCGGTGGCCTGGGTGATCGACAGCGCAGCCAACTGCACCTGGTGAACATCGCCGCGATGGCTGGCCAGCCCGGCCGAAAGCCCATCCGGCGTGAGCTTGCCGTTGGCGCCGGGGCACAGCAACAGCTTGGCGCCAGCGGTGAAAAATTCGGGCGCGCCGCATTCGTCCACCTGGATATGGGCTTCGGGGTGGCAGGCAATCGCCCCCCAGGCCGGCACCAGGCAGGCCAGCGCCAGCGCATTGGCGGCCGTGCCGGTGCTCACCGGCAGCGCCATGCACGGGCGGCCAAACAGATCGCCAAACCGGGCATCGAGCTGCCGCGACCAGTCATCGCCGTCATATCCGGCCGTTTGGGCCGGTGCGGCCTTGATCACCGCCTCCACCACCTCAGGGCAGGCCGCGGCGGCATTGTCAGACATGAAATTGCAAATCGGCATCATGGTTCTCGATAGAAAGGCAAGTGGCGCGCGGTCAATGGCCGCTGGCGTCGCGCGTCTTGCCCAAATGAAAACGGCGGCCCCGGGTGGGGGCCGCCGCTGTCATTGTCACCGGTCTGATCTGGATCAGAAGGCGAAGTTGAGGGTGGCACGACCGCCGTGATCGTCGTTGCGCTTGCCGATCAGGCCCGAGTAGCCAAGGCTGAAGCGGATGGTGTCGGACAGATTGACACCAGCATCAGCCTGCAGCGACAGCGCCGACCGATCGATCAGGACAGAACGGATGTTGCTGTTCTGGCCGATCGACGCGATGCCGATCACCGTCCGGGCATCACGATCACCCGTGGTGCCCTGCCACGATGCGCTGGCGTTCAGCGCCACCTTGCCGCTGGCGACGTTGGCACCAAAGCGCATGCCGAGGTTGGTGATGGTGACATCATTGCCCTGCTTGGCCGCCGTCAGCGCCGCGACGCCACCGGTTTCAGCCAGAGCGCCAAAGTCCGCCTTCACATAGCTCAGGCGCGCAAAGGGCTCGATCCTTGTGTCGGCCGAAGCCGCCAGATCCCAGGCCAGTTCGCCAAACATCTGGTAGGTGGTGCCGGTGGTGGTGCCCGCCAGCGACTGCTGGAACGACGTCAGCGTGATGGCACGGGCGCCATTGGCGCGCGAGCCGGCCACACTGGCACCGGCGTTCACCGCCAGGCCGCCATCCTTGCGATAGCCGGCATAGAGCGTGCCGCCGACGGTTTCCACGTTCGAGCTGCCACCCAGCTGCTGATATTCAACATTGGTGCTGGTGTAGTTGAACATGCCGCCCAGGGTGAGGCCGTTGCTGTTCCAGTCGAGACCGGTCAGCACGCCGCGCTGTTCGGTGGTGAAGGCCGTGGCAGCCTCACCACGTTGGGCCTTGCCCCACGAACCGGCGCCGCGCAGCCAGAAGGTGAGCGAGCTATCGCCATCCGACGTGCTGACTTGCTGCCCGGCCATGGACACAACACCGTTCAGGCGATCCAGGGCGGCCTCACGGATGGTGCGGCTGCTGTCCAGCACCACACGCCGTTCGGTTGCCCGCTGTTCGCCCGACATCTGGCGCAGCGTGCGCGGCAGATCAGTGCCACCGTTGGCATAGACGTTGAAGAACGTCTGCACGCTGGTGTTGGCTGCCACAGCCCGGTCAAAGGCCTGCGCCACTTCAAGCGCGTTGCCGGTCACGCCGCCAAAGCGGTTGCCCAGCGTGACGAGGCTCTGCGGGGCCAGCCGGATGTTCGCTGCGGTGGCGGTGTATTCCACCACCGGGTTGAAGGCGATGCCGAACTGATCAAGGCCAGTGGACGCCGCGAACGTGCCGGTGCGACTTGCACCGGTGGCCACGGTGAACAGCTGGTTGAACTGGTTGAACGCCGCCGGAACAGTCGGAACGACCGCCAGCGTGCCACCCAGCGTCAACGCGCCACCCGCCGTGATGCGATCAGCGGCCGAGGGCGACACATTCACCGTGTAGGTGCCAGCCAGGGTGGCTGCGCCCGTCACGGTGAGCGTGGCGATGTTGGTCGTGCCAACCGCGCCCGGATTGACCGAACCGCCAGCCAGCACGGAGAGCGCGCCCACCGTTCCGGTGCCGGTGAGGGCCGCGGCGCTGTTGACCGTCACGGCCGAAACCAGACTGCCCGTGACATTCAGCGTGCCGGCCGCAACCGTGGTGGCGCCGGTGTAGGTGCTGGCGCCCGAAACCGTCAGCACGCCAGTGCCCTGCTTGGTGACGCTGCCAGCACCGCTGATCACACCGCTGACCGTGTAGGCCGCCGGGGTGGCGCCGCTGTTGATGGTGGCGGCACCCAAAGTGACGATGTTGTTGGCCGTGGTCAGGCCGGTCACCCCGGCGAGCAGCGTGGTGCCGCCCGCCATGGTGAGCGTGCCGGTGCCCAGCGCGGCATTGCTGCCCACCGTGATCTGCCCGGCGTTCAGCGCCGTGCCACCGGCATAGGTGTTGACCCCGTTCAGAACCAGCACACCGGTGCCCGTCTTGTTCACCGAACCCGCACCGGACACAATGCCGTTCAGAGTCAATGTCAGCATCGGATTGGCGTTGATCGTGCCCACACCCGCCAGGCTTACCGTGTTGGCCAGCGCCACACCCGTGCCGGTGACGGGCGCAACGTTCAGCGTGGTGCCATCGGCCATGGCCAGAGCCCCGGTGCCGAGCGCTGCATTGTTGCCCACCGTGATGGTGCCAGCGTTCAGCGCCGTGCCACCCGTGTAGGTGTTGGCGGCGTTCAGCACCAGTTCGCCGCTGTTCTTGGTCAGCGAGGTGCCGCTGATCACGCCATTGCTGGTGAGCGTGGTGCCGGTGGCAACCGAGAGCGTGCCACCGCCGGCGCCGAGCTCGATGTTGCGCGCTGTGGCGAAGCTGGCCGTGGTGCGCAGCGTGCCGCCCACCAGAGTCACGTTGCCGGCCACATTGCCCAGATTGGCATTCTGGCTGACCGACAGGGTCGTGCCAGTCACCACGGTGCCGCCAGTGTAGCTGTTGTCACCGGAGAGGGTCAGCACGCCGGTGCGGCCGCCGGTGCTGTCGATCACCGACAGCGGGCCGGTGCCCGACAACACGCCACCCAGGGTCATCTGGTTGGCGAAATTGTCGACGGTCATGCCGCCCGCCATGGCGATGGCATTGGCCAGCGTCAGGCCCGACGCGCCGGTCTGCAGGGTGGTGCCGGCCGCCGCCGCCACCGCACCGGTGCCGAGCGCCAGGCTGTTGCCAACGCGGATGGTGCCGGCCGTGAGGGCCGTGCCACCGCCATAGGCATTGCTGCCATTGAGCACCAGCGTGCCGCTGCCCGTCTTGGTCAACAGGCCACGGCCGCCCACCGGGCCATCCAGCGTGAAAGTGAAGGCTTCCGTCGCCACCGTCACATTGCCGATGTCGAACGCGTTGGCGAGGATCAGGCCATCGGTGTTGGGGGTCAGCGTTGTGTCGTCGAGCATGACCACCGCGCCAGCGCCCAGCGCCGTGCTGGTGCCAACCGTGACCGTGCCGGCGTTGATGAGGCTGCCACCGGTGAATGTGTTGCGACCGTTCAGCACCAGATTGCCGGTGTTGATCTTGCTGAGCGAACCGGCACCATCGATCACGCCGTTCAAGGTGAAGATGTTGCCGGCGGTATCGACGTTGCCAACGCCCAGCGTCGTGATGGCATTGGCCAGCACGAGCCCTGCCGCGCCGGAGGCCAGCGTGGTGCCACCCGTCATCGTCAGGCGGCCAGAGCCCAATGCGGCGTTGCTGCCCACCGTGAGGGTACCACCCGCCAGCGCCGTGCCACCAGCATAGCTGTTGCTGCCAGTCAGGATCAGATTGCCGGAGCGGGCCTTCGTCAGTGCGCCTTCGCCACTGATCACCCCGGCGAGCGTGAAGCTGGCCACATCGCTTTCGACAACCAGGTTGCTGCCGGTATCGAGGGTGATGGCATTGGCCAGCGCCAGGCCGTTGGTGCCGGCCGTGAGCGTGGTGGAGGCGCCCAGCGGGGCTGCGCCAGGGGCAAACACCCGCAACACACCGCCAACACCCAGTGCCGTCGATGTGCCGACCATGATGCGGCCGTCACGCAGCTGCGAAGCGCCGGTAAAGCCGCTGTTGTCGCCATTGAGCACAAGGGTCGACGGACCTGCCTTGATCAGCGTGCCGGCACCGGTGATGGCACCGGTCAGCACCGTATTGCTGGTGCCGCCCAGCCAGCTGCCGCCGTTCAGCAGGAAGCTGTTGGCCAGCGTGCGGGTGGCACCGCCGATGTTGTAGACAAAGGTCGCCCCGTTCATCGTCACCTGGCCGGTACCAAGCGCCGTGTCGCTGCCGACATAGACGACGCTGCGGGTGTTGAGCACAGTCCCGCCGGCATAGCTGTTGTTGCCGTTCAGCGTCAGCGTGCCGAAGTCACCGACCACCAGCGAACCAGCGCCGCTCACCACCCCGTTCAGCGTCAAGGCTGTGCCGTCCGCGACGATGGAGCTGTCGTTGCCGAAGGTCAGCGTCGAGCCCTGCAGGTCGATCGTGGTAGCACCAGTGCCCAGCGCGAAGGCGTTGGCCAGCGACAGCGCCTGGCCGCCGCTCGGATCGTTCACGCCAGCCGCCAGCGTGGTGCCGCCGGTGGTGGTGACCGTGCCGGTGCCCAGCGCCGTGTTGCTGTTGAAGGTGATCGTGCCCTCGGTCAGGGCGGTGCCGCCGGTGTAGCCATTGTTGCCCGACAGGATCAGGTTGCCCGAACCCGTCTTGGTCAGCAGGCCAGCGCCGTTCACCAGGCCGCTCAGCGTGAACGTGTTGGCGCCGGTGGCGACCTCCACATTGCCGATCGTGACGGCATTGCCGACGGTCAGGTTGTTGGCATTGTTGGCCAGAACCGTGCCGTTCGCCATGGTCACCAGCGCGGTGCCCAGCGCCGTGTTGTTGCCAACCGTCACCGTGCCAGCGGTGATGCTGCTGCCGCCGCTGTAGTCGCTGGCGCCGTTCAGCACCAGATTGCCCGAACCGGTCTTGGTGATCGAACCAGCACCCGAGATCGCACCATTGGCCGTGAATGTGAAGCCCTGGGTGTCGATGGTGCCAACGCCTGCCGTGGTGATGCTGTTGGCGACCGTCAGGTCCGCAACACCCGCCTGCAGCGTGGTGGCATCAGCCATCGCCAGTGTGTTGGCACCCAGCGCGGTGCCGTTGCCAACCCGGATGGTGCCAGCGTTCAGGGCAGTGCCGCCGGTGAAATTGTTGGCGCCGTTCAGGATGAGCGTGCCGCTCTGGACCTTGGTCAGCGCGCCGCCGGAAGAGATCACGCCGTTGAGCGTGAAGCTGCCGGCACCGCTCTCGACGATCAGGTTGCTGCCATCGCTCAAGGTGACATTGTTGGCCAGTGCAAGACCGTTGGGGCCAGCGGCCAAGGTGGTCGCGAGGCCAGCGGCAGGCGCCGCCACCGGTGCAAACACCGTCAGGCTGCCCGTCCCGATCGCGGTGCTGGTGCCCACAGTGATGCGGCCGTCACGCAACTGGGTGTTGCCGGTATAGCTGTTGGCAGCGTTAAGGGTCAGCGTTTGCGCGCCGCCCTTGATCACGAAGCCACCACCGCTGATGCCGCCATTCAGCACCAGATCGCTCGAACCGCCCAGCCAGCTGCCGCCGTTGAGCACAAAGCTGTTGGCCAGCGTGCGGGTGGCGCCGCTGATGTTGTACAGACCGGTTGCACCGCCCATGGTCACCGTGCCGGTGCCCACCGCTGTGTCACTGCCAACATAGACCACACTGCGCGTATTGATCAGCGTGCCGCCGGCGTAGCTGTTGGCACCATTCAGAGTCACCGTACCGAACGTTTCGGTTGCCAGTCCGCCATCGCCAGACAACACACCGTTCAGCGTCAGCGAAGCGCCGTTCGTCACGATCGATGCATCGTTGTTGAAGACGATGAACGAACCCTGCAGGGCCAGCGTCGTCGTGCCCACGCCAAGCGACACGGCATTGGCCAGGGTGATCGCCGTGTTCACGCCCGTGGTTGTTCCCACGATCAGCGTGGTGCCGTCCGCCGTGGTCAGCGCGCCGGTGCCAATGCTGCTGTCATTGGTGATGGTCAGCATACCCGCGGTCAGGTTCGTGCCACCGGTATTGCTGTTGACGCCCGACAGCGTCAGGTTGCCGCTGTTCACCTTGCCAATGCCGCCAACGCCGTCGATCACGCCGGAGAGCTCGAAGCTGCCTGCGCTGCTGTCAACGGTCAGGCCGCCGTTCAACGTCACCAGATTGGCAACGTTCAGGCCGCTGACGCCCGAAACCAGGCTGGTGGCGTCAGCCGTGGTCAGACGAGCGGTGCCCAGCGCCGTGTTGGTGTTCACGGTGATGGTGCCGGCGTTGAGCGCCGTGCCGCCGGTGTGACCGTTGTCACCGCTCAGGATCAGGTTGCCCGAACCCGTCTTGGTCAGCAGGCCAGCGCCGTTCACCGCGCCGTTCAGCGTGAACGTGTTGCCGCCGGTGGCCACCTCCACATTGCCGATATTGAAAGCGTTGCCGACGGTCAGATTGTCGCTGTTGTTGGCGAGGACCGTGCCGTTCGCCATGGTCACCAGCGCGGTGCCCAGGGCCGTGTTGCTGCCAACCGTCACCGTGCCAGCGGTGATGCTGCTGCCGCCGCTGTAGCTGCTGGCGCCGTTCAGCACCAGATTGCCGCTGCCCACCTTGGTCAGTGCGCCCGTGCCGCTGATCACACCGTCCAGGCCGAAGCTGAAGGCCTGGGTGTCAACCGCCAGGTTGCTGCTGTCCTGCAGGAAGACGGCATTGGCCATGCTGAGGTTGGCGGCACCGGCGCGCAGGCTGGTGGCCTGGCCAACGCTTTCAACAAACAAGGTGCCAGTGCCCAGCGCCGTGCTGGTGCCAACCACGATCGTGCCGCCCGCGAGTTGCGTGCTGTCCGAGTAGCTGTTGGCGCCATTGAGCGTCAGCGTGGAGGTGCTGCGCTTGACCAGTTCGCCAGCGCCGGAGACCGTGCCATTCAGCGTGAGGTCATTCGGGCCAAGGATGGTGAGGCTGGTGTTCACCACGACATCGTTGGCCAGCGTGCGCAGCGCGCCGCTGTCGTTGCCGATCACCGCACCATTGATGGTCACCGTGCCGGTGCCGAACGCCGCGTCGGTGCCAACATAGGCAGCCGCGTCAGTGAGGGTGGTGCCACCATCATGGCTGTTGGCGCCGTTCAGGTTCACCCGGCCAAGGCCGGTGACCAGCAACGAACCCGCGCCGCTGACAACGCCATTCAGCGTCAGCGTCGTGCCATCGACAGACAGCACACCCACAGGAGAGATGGCGCCCGTCGTGCCCTGCAGATTCAGGGTGGTGGCACCGTTCAGCACCACATTGTTGGCCAGCGCGATCACCGAAGCGTCACCGGGGTTCAGACCGGCGAACAGCGTGGTGCCGCCCGACGTCGTCAACGCACCCGTGCCGATCGAGCCGTTGTTGGTGATGGTCAGGCTGCCTTCGGTCAGGGCCGTGCCGCCGGTATAGCCATTGCTGCCCGTCAGGATCAGGTTGCCTGAACCGGACTTCACAATCGAACCGGCGCCATCCACCACGCCATTCAGCGTCAGAGTGAAGCCATTGGTGTTGACCGTGCCCACACCCAGCATGGTGACAGCATTGGCCAGCGCCAGACCAGCCGCACCCGCATTCAAGCCGGTGCCGTCGCTCATGGTCAGCGCACCGCCGGCCAGGGCGGTGTTGCTGCCAACGGTGATGGAGCCAGCCTGCAGCGCGGTGCCGCCGGCATAGCTGTTGCCGTTGGTCAGGGTCAGGTCACCCGCGCCGGTCTTGGTCAGGCCATTGATGCCGGCAATCAGCGTGTTGATAGTGGCTGCGTTGCCATTGACGTTGATCGTCGAGTTGTTGACGTTCAGCGAACCCGCACCGCCCAGCACATAGCCGGAGGTGACGAAGCCCATCTGATCGAAGTTGATCGCGCTGGCGACATCAACCGTGCCGGCGGTGCCGCCAAACTCGATATCGTCGGTGGCATTGTTGCCATAGGCGAGGTTGAAGCTGCCATCGCTGTTGGTGAAGTTGGTGTTGGTCAGGTTGAGAATACCCGAACCACCATTGATCGCCGCGTTGGGCACCAGATTGGCGCCATCCCAGCGATAGATGCCGTTGAAGGCAACATTCAGCTGCACGATGCCCGCGCCCGAAGCCACCGGACCGGCCAATATGGTGTAGGTCACATCCACCGGCGGCGCGTTCGACACGGTGAGGCCGTTGTTGGCCACCAGATTGCCATAAGTGAGCAGCGTGCGGTTGCCGACACCGACGTTGAAGCCCGGCAGCGACGTGATGTTGAGCACACCATCCAGGGTGAGATTGCTGGTGACGTTGATCAGATCGGCATCGGTGCCGGGCACAGCGGCAATCCCGGCGAGTTCGAAGTTGAGGCTGGTGCCGTTGGCCAGAACCAGATCGCCAAAGGTCAGTGTGCCGGGGCTGTTGCCCGGGGCGAGCACAGACGTGTCGTTCAGCGTGACCGTGCCAGCCGCCGAGCCGGTGCCAACCAGCGAACCGCCGTCCTGCACGGTGACGCTGCCAGCGATGCTGCCGTTCAGATCAAGAATGCCGGCCTGAACATCAATGGTACCGGTGAACCCGGTGGCCATGTTCGCGCTGTTGCCCGTCAGGCGCAGCGTGCCCGCACCCGTCTTGGCGACCGTGCCGGCACCATTCAGAACACCGTTCAGCTGGAACAGATTGCCAGCCGAATCGATGCTGACATTGCCCAGCACGAAGTTGTTGGCCAAGGTGCGCTGCGTGTCAGCGCCCAGCGCATTGCTGAGCACCGTGCCGCTCGCCAGGGTGACCACACCGGTGGAGAAGGCGGTGTCGCTGCCCGCGGTGATCGTGCCCGCATTGACGGTGGTGGGGCCACCATAGACGTTGTTGCCCGACAGGATGAGATTGCCGGCGCCGGTCTTCACCAGCGAACCGGTGTTGAAGATCTGACCAGCCAGCGTGAGCGTCTGACCCGCCGTGTCGACCGACAGCGGCCCAACCAGCGAAATCTCGTTCTGCAGCACCAGATCCGCATTGCCGGCCTGCAGCGTGCGGGCGGTGCCGGCGGCATTGGCGGTGCTGAGCACCTGCGTGCCAAGCGCTCCATTGTTGCCAACGATCAGGCGACCATCCTGCAAGCGGACATTGTTGATGCTGTTGTTGCCATCAAGCCGCAGGCTGCCGGAGCCGAACTTGACCAGGCTGCCCAGTTCGGTCGCGCCGCTGCCCAGATTGGACAGGGTGCCGCTGAGCGTGATGTCCTGCGGGCCGTTCACATAGAAAAGGCCCGACACCACGATATCCTGGGCCAACGTGAGCGGACCCGCGCCATCGGCAAAGATGGCGCCTTCATTCACGCGGATCGTGCCGGTGCCAAAGGCGCTGGCGCTTTCGGCAAACACAACCGAACGGTCAACAAACGTGCTGCTCTGGTTGTTGTTGCCCTGCAGACGCACCGCGCCGCCGCCGGTGATGGTGAGCGCGCCGCCGGACACAGTGCCCGCCAGCGTGAGATTGGTGCCGTCAAACACCGGGATGCCGGTGAGCTCGTCCACGAAGAAGGACAGCGCATCACCCTGCAGGTCGACCGTCAGCGTGCTGCGGTTGGCAATGCTGATCGACTGGCCAAGCGACACAGTCGATCCGGCCAGGGGCAGGCCAGCGGCCAGCGTTGTGCCATCGGCGGCATTCAGGGTGGCTGCGTTGCCCAGCGAGCCGCTGTTGCGGGCCACGATGGTGCCGGCGTCCAGGTTCACGTCACCCGCGAAGCTGTTGTTGCCCGACAGGATCAACTGGGCAGCGCCGGTCTTGGTGATGCCACCCGTGCCGCCGACGTTGCCGCTCAATTCCAGATTGGTGCCGGTTTCAATGGTGCTGACGCCGTTGACAACAGAGCCATTGGCCAGGGAGAGCGCGCTGCCGGTGCTGGCCAGCGTGGTGCCATCGGCGATGGTCACCGTGTCAACGCCGAGCGCGGTGTTGCTGCTGATCTCGACCCGCCCAGCCGCAATGTTGGTGCCACCGGTGTAGCCGTTGTTGCCAGACAGGCGCAGCGTGCCGGCTTCCAGCTTGGTCAGGCCATTCGTGCCACCAAGATCGGCGTTGATGACCGCGGTCGCACCGCCGGCAACGCTGATGGAGCCTGCATCGGTGCCAAGGGCATTGCCATTGCCTTCGATGGTGTAACCATCAACTTCAAAGACCATGCGGTTGAACTGGATGCCGGTGTCCAGCGTGACCGTGCCGCCGGTGGTGGTGAAGATGGCTTCGCTCAACGCGGCGCTGTTCACCCAGTTGGTGTTGGCCGCGCCGTTGACATCCGTCCAGTTGGTGGTCGTCGTGTTCCAGGTGCCCGAACCGCCTTCAACGCCAGCCACGCCAACCGTATCGGCACCGTCCCAATAGAAGGTGCCGCCGGCGAGCGGGTCGACATTGAGGAAGAAGTCGTTGCCAGCGGTGGTGAAGCTATAAGTGAAGCCGGCCGGCGCCGTGCCAACCAGGCTCAGCGGGGTGGTGGCGTTGAGGGTTCCGAAGCTGAACAGGCGATAGACGCCCGCGCCAAAGCCACCCAGATCGCTGATGTCCAGCGTGCCGCCCAGGGTGAGTTGGCCGCCGACCACAACGAAATCACTGGCGCCCGGCGCGGCCGTGCTCACGCCCGGGGCACCGAAGCGGAAGAAGCTGGTGGTCATGCTGCCCAGCGTCAGGTCGCCGTCAACAAACAGCGTCGCCAGCGTGCCGGGGCCGTTGAAGGGCCGGAACGAATTCGCCACACCATTGGCAAAGCTCAAATTGCCGGTGATCACGCCATCACCGCCGGCGGTGCCGCCAGCCGTCACCGTCACATTGCCGGTGGTCGTGCCGGTGGCCGTGTTGCCGAAGCCACCTTGCGCGTTGACCGTCACATTGCCCGTCAAGGCGCCAGCGTTGCTGAACTGGCCGGAGTCATTGACGGTCACATTGCCGGCCAGGGTGCCAGCGGCACCAACGTCGCCGGTGCCCGCCACGGTCACATTGCCGGTGACGCCGCCCGTGACGTCAAGATTGCCGCCAGCGGCCACGCTGACATCAGCGAACAAGCGGCCCGTCACGTCAACCGTGCCAGCCTGCACAGCCAGACCGCCGCCAAGCTGGTTGCGGGTGGAA
Source organism: uncultured Sandarakinorhabdus sp. (assembly GCA_964535865.1). Lineage (GTDB taxonomy): Bacteria > Pseudomonadota > Alphaproteobacteria > Sphingomonadales > Sphingomonadaceae > Sandarakinorhabdus. The sequence continues at coordinate 43,782 of CAZHTW010000002.1, forward strand.
GCGCTGACCGAAGCGTTGGACAGGGTGAGGGTGCCGGCGCCAAGCTTGCGCAGACCCAGCGTGTCAAGCCCGCTGGCATCGTGCAGACGGCCAGACAGGGTGACGTCGACGTCGTTGATGATATCACCAACCACAGCGCCGGCACCGCCGAGGGCCAGGATCGTGTTGCCAATGGTCGAAGCCGTGGTGACTTCCAGCGCAGCAGCATTGGCCAGGCGCACGGAGGCGGCACCGGTCAAGGCATCGGCGCCGTCCACCGCCAGGGTCCCGGAGCGCACGCGCACGTTGGCATTGTTGAACTGGTTGGCACCGGTGAGCTCGACGCGGCCCGCGCCGGCATCAACACCCAGATCCGCCGTGGTGGTGATATTGCCCGACAGGGTGAGGGTGCTGCCGGCGTTCGCAGCGCCAAGGTTCAACACCCCCGTGTTGTTGAAGTTGTTGGCCAGCGCCAGGCTGACTGCCGGATTGGCCAGCGCCAGGGTGGTCGTGCCGGCGACCTGGACAGCGCCGGTGCTGAAGGCGGCAGCATTGCCCACTTCCACGCGCCCGCCATTGAGCAGGGTCACGCCAGCAAAGCTGTTGGCCGCATTCAGGCGCACCGTGCCCGATATGAGCTTGGTGATGCCGCCATCGCCGCTGATCACGCCGCCCAGGGTCAAGGTGCCGCCGCTGGCCGCCGTCAGGCCCAGGCTGTTGCCAGCCGCCACGTCAATGCTGTTGGTGATCGAGGCACCGGCAGCCAGGGCGCTCAGCACGGCATTGCCGGTCACGGAGACCGCGGCACCGCTCAAGGCCTGATCGGCGCCAAGCCGCAGCGTGCCGGACCGAAGTTCGACACCACCGGTGAAACTGTTGTTCTGCGACAGCGTCTGCAGGATGCCGGCACCGCTGTCCATCAACAGACCAACATTGCCGGTGATCGTGCCGCCGAAAGTGGACGAGATGCTGTTGGCCAGACGCAGCACCGCCGGCGCGCCGCCGGCCAGATTGGTCACGGTGCCGGTGCCATTCAGCCCGTTGACGCTGTTGTTGAAGCCATTGAGGTCAACCGTGCCGCCAACGGCGATGATGAGCCGCGACGCGGCCGACAGGGCCGTCAGCGATCCGGCCTGCAGCGTGCCGACCGACACCGTGGTGTTGCCGGTGAAGCTGTTGTTGCCCGAAAGCGTGAGCGTGCCTGCGCCGATCTTGGTGAGCGCCAGAACGCCGGTGCCGTTGGTGAGATCACCGCCAAAGGCCAGATTGCCCGTGGCGTTCACCCGCAGCGTGCCGGTCGTCACGGCATTGTTCAGTATCTGGATGGGAAGACCACCCGGCAGCGCCGCAAAGTCGCTGGTGGTGACGGAAATGCCATTCACGTCAAAAACTTGCGCGGTGGCCGGCGCCAGCGACGTGCCGGCCAGCATGGCGGCGGCCAGCGTGAAACCGATTCGCCGGCTGGCAACGCGTGCAGTCTGCTTGCTTTCAACAGCGAACACGCCCGCAGCATTGTTGGTTTCGATCGACATGGAACCCCCGGAGTCTGACGTAAAGTTGGATGGGGCGGACTTTAGTCGGCAGAATCCAAAAAGCAACAGGAAAGGCCGCGGCAGTCGCATCCATAACCGTTGTTTATTTTACACTTTTCGGTTCAACCGGGCGCGTTCCGGCCGCCCATGGCTGGGCCAGCACAGCCGCCTCTGCAGCCAGCAGGCGGGGCAGGCCGGCGATCGGCAAGGCGAAGCGCCGGGCATTGTAAAGCTGTGGCACCAGGCACAGATCGGCCAGGCTCAGCCTGTTGCCATATACGTATCGTCCGCCATGGCTGGTTGCAAACGCCTCCAACGCGGCAAGGCCGGTGCCCATCCATTGGTGCAGCCAGCCGGTCACCGCTGCCTCATCCTGCCCCAATTCCTCGCGCAGCCAGCGCAAGACCCGCAAATTGCCGAGCGGATGCACATCGGCCGCAATGATCAGCGCGGCGCTGCGCACCAGCGCCCGGCCGGCCGGATCGGCCGGCAACAAGGGCGGATCGGGATGAGTCTCGTCAAGATATTCAATGATCGCAAGGCTTTGTGACAGCAGCAACGGGCCATCGGCCAACACTGGCACCAGGCCTTGCGGATTGCGCGCCAGATGATCGGGGCTGCGCTGTTCGGCACCGATCAGGCTGATCGGCACCTGCGTGGCGGCAAGTCCCTTGGCCGCCAGCGCCAGCCGCACCCGCCACGCCGCGCTGGATCGCCAATAATCATAGAGGATCAATTCGCCCATGCTGCCCCCTCGAACAGTCTGACCCCGGCGCGTCAATCCTTCTTGTAGGGATTGCGCCCGCCGCGGAAACTCAGCCGGATCGGCAGGCCACTGAAATCCAGATCGGCAGCCAGGCTGTTGGTGAGATAGCGGGTATAGGAGGCCGGCAGCGAATCGGTGCGGTTGCCGAACACCACGAAGGTGGGCGGCCGCGCCGCAACCTGGGTGGCATAGCGCAGCTTGATGCGCAGCCCCCCCGGCGCCGGCGGCGGGTTGCGGGTGACGGCGGCTTCGAACCAGCGGTTGAGCGCTGACGTCGGCACCCGCCGCGACCAGCGGTCTCGGGTTTCGAACGCCACCTGCATCAGCGTGTCGAGCCCACGGCCCGTCGCACCCGAACAGGTGAGCAACGGCACGCCCTTGATCTGCGACAGCCCATCATCCAGCGCCTTGCGCACGCCCTGGAACAGCCGGCTTTGATCCAGCGCCACATCCCATTTGTTGAGCGCGATGATCAGGGCGCGGCCTTCGGACAACACCATGTCGGCAATGCGGAGATCCTGCGATTCCAGCCCCTGCGTGGCATCGAGCAGCAGGATCACCACTTCGGCAAAATCCACCGCCAGCTTGGTGTCGGCAACGGAAAGCCGTTCCAGTTTCTCCGTCACCCGCGCGCGCTTGCGCAGACCGGCGGTATCGACCAGCCGCACCGGCTTGCCATCATAATCCCAATCAATGGCGATGGAATCGCGGGTGATGCCGGCTTCGGGCCCGGTGACCAGCCGCTGTTCGCCCAGCAAGCGGTTGATCAGGGTGGATTTTCCGGCATTGGGGCGGCCAACGATGGCGATCTTCAACGGCCCTGGCGGCGGTTCCGGCGCGGCCTCTTCATCGCCCGCTTCGCCTGCCTCCGCCTCATCATCATCCTCGGTGGGCAAGGGCAATTGCAGATAGGGCGCCAGCGCCTGATACAGATCGGCCAGGCCCAGCCCATGTTCGGCCGAAAGGCCAATGGGTTCGCCAAGGCCCAGGGCATGGCCTTCGTTCAGGCCGGCTTCGGCCTGCATGCCCTCGGCCTTGTTGGCCACCAGCACCAGCGGCACGCCGCGCCGCCGCAGCCAATTGGCGAAATGTTCATCCAGCGGCGTGATCCCGGCGCGGGCATCATAGACCAGCAGCGCCACCGTGGCATAGGCCACTGCCGCCTCGGTCTGGGCGCGCATGCGGCCCGACAGGCTTTCGTCACTGCCGTCTTCAAAGCCGGCGGTGTCCACCGCAACGAACTCCAGATCGAACAGGCTGGCCTTGCCTTCGCGGCGGTCGCGGGTCACGCCGGGCTGATCGTCAACCAGCGCCAGCCGCTTGCCCACCAAGCGGTTGAACAGGGTGGATTTGCCCACATTGGGGCGGCCCACGATGGCCACGCGGGGCGCATCGGGCGAGATATCAAGCACATTTTGCATCGTCATCGCGCCGGTCTTACCAGCGCAGCGGCCTCAGCGATAGGCTGTCAACGTGCCATCATCGGTCAACTGATACAGGATATTGCCCGCCACCACCGGCGGCAGCAGTGCCGGTGCCTTCAGCTTGATGCTGTTCACCTGCTTGCCCTCATAGGGATCAACCGCGATCAGCGTGCGGTTGGAACTGGCAATCCACAGCCGTTCCCCGGCCAGCACCGGCCCCGCCCACAATATGGCATTCTTCTTTTTCTTGGGGTTGCGATATTGATCCAGCCGCAGCACCCAGCGCACCTTGCCTTCGCTGCGAGTGATGCACAGCACTTCGCCATCCACCGTGACCAGATAGATGAACTCACCGGCCAGCCAGGGCGTCCACACCCCGGCGAAATTGCGTTCCCAGGCGCGTTGGCCCGTGGCCAGTTCCAGCGCCACCATGCGGCCGCCATGGCCGATGGCAAACACCCGGCCGCGATCGATCACCGGCGACCCATCAATATCGGCCAGCGCCGCCATGGCGGTGGAGCGGCCGGTGCGGGCCAGTTGATCCTGCCACACGGTGCGGCCGGTTTCGGCCCTGAGCGCATTGAGTTCGCCCGATGAAAACCCGCTGACCACCGTGTCGAGCTGCACCGCCGGCGCGCCAACGCCCAAGATGCCGGCCACTTCCACCGTGCCGGTGATCGTCCACAACACATCGCCGGTGGTGCCGTTCAGGGCGTGCAGCTGGTTGTCCTGCGACACCGCGAAAATCCGGTTGCCGGCCACGGTGGGCGCACCGCGCAGCGGCTGGCCCAGCGCGCGTTCCCACAATTGCTTGCCAGTGGCGGCATCATAGGCAACCGCAATGCCATAACCGGTCAACGCATAGACCCGGCCATCGCCATAGGACACGCCGCCGCCAAAGGCCGCCCTGGTGCCGCGCTTGGGAATGCGCAGCTGGGCGCTCCACGCCATCTGGCCGGTGGCGGCATCAAAGGCGCGCACCTGGCCCACCGTGTCCATGGTGAACAGCCGGCCGCCGCCCACCACCGGGGTGGCGTTCAGCCGGGCCGTGGCGCTGCTGCCCTTGCCAATGCTGGCGCGCCACAATTCCACCGGCTTTTCCGCCAGCGCCAGATGGCCGCCCACCTTGGACGCCGAGCCACCGGGCTGGGCCCATTCGGCATTGGCTTCGGGCGGTGGCAGCACGATCGCCGTGTCCTGCAGTTCGGCTTCGGCTTCGGCGCGGGTTTCAAAGGTGAGGATGGGGATGCGCTCACCGATGGTGGGCGTGCGCCGCTTGGTGCCTTTCTTGAACGCCCCGCACCCGGCCAGCGCCAGGCTGGCAATCAGCAGGAAAATGATGGCGCGAACACCGCGCGGCATGGCTTGGTTCACGCCCATATCCTCATTGCGCCACAGGGCCGGTGGGAAGGCCCAGCGTCGCCACATCCACACCCACGGCAATGGCCAACTGCGCCGCGCGGGTGCGCAGACTGGGGCTCATGCCTTCATCCTTCACCATGGCCACCAGGATCGGCCGGGCCAGCTCGGGCTTGCCCAGCTTCACCTGCGCCACCGCGACCAGTTCGCCGGCCACGCCGAACCACGGGTTGCCGGGCACTGCCAGCGGCTTCAACTTGGCGATCACTTCGGCGGGCGCCATCTGGTCAAAACCCACCCGCACCGCCTTCACCAGGGCGGCATCGCGCAGCGGCTGCGGCGCGGCGCTGTCGGCGGCAATGGCGTCATACAGGCCGCGCGCCTTGGCCTTGTCGCCGCCGGCCAGGGCGTCGTTGGCCAGCACCATGCGGGCCAGCCCGGCATAGGCGCCGGGGCCGTTGCGCGTCATCGCATCCAGCACCGGGCGGGCACGAGCGCCTTCGCCCACTTCCAGCTGGGTGATGGCGCGGGCCAGGGTGGCACCGGCTTCGCCGGCGGCCTTTTCCTTCTGGTCCTGCCAGAACAGCCAGCCGGCCAGCGCCGCCAGGCCCAGCACCAGCGCGGCGATGCCGATCCGGCCAAAGCGCTGCCACAGGCCCATGAGCTGAGAGCGGCGAAACTCTTCGTCCACCTCGCGCAGGAAGGCATCTTCAGGATTGGCAGGCGTGTTGGCCAAGGTCGGAACGCTCCCCATCTGCCGGGCGGCATGCCACGGCGTATCTTGCCGGCGGCTGAATGCCCGACACGGCCGCAAAGGTAAAGGCTTCAGCGATAGAGCTGGGCTTCGGTGGGAAAGGCCCGGGTGCGCACCCGGCGGGCATATTCGGCGGCGGCGGCCGAAATATGCCCGGCCAGATCGTCAAACCGCTCCACAAAGCGCGGCACGCGATCAAACATGCCCAGCATGTCGTCCACCACCAGCACCTGGCCGTCGCACTCCACCGCCGCACCAATGCCGATGGTGATGCAGTTGACGGCCCGGGTGATGTCGATGGCCAGGCCTTCCACCACGCCTTCCACCACCATGGCAAAACAGCCGGCTTCGGCCACGGCCTTTGCATCGTTCAATATCTTGGCGCGCTCCGCCTCGCTGCGCCCGCGGGCGCCATAACCGCCCAGCGCGTTCACGGCCTGGGGCGTCAGGCCAACATGCGCCATCACCGGGATGCCGCGATCGGTGAGGAACCTGATCGTCGGCGCCATCACCGCGCCGCCTTCCAGCTTCACCGCGGCCGCACCGGTTTCCTGCATCACCCGCGCCGCGGTGCGATAGGCGGCCTCCGGGCTTTCTTCATAGCTGCCGAACGGCAGATCGATCACCACCACGCTGCGATAACTGCCGCGCACCACCGCCGCGCCATGGGCGATCATCATGTCCAGCGTCACCTTCACCGTGGTGTCGAGGCCATAGATCACCTGCCCCAGCGAATCGCCCACCAGCAGCAGATCGCAATGCGGATCGAGCAATTGCGCCATGCGCGCCGTATAGGCCGTGAGCATCACCACCGGCTCGCCGCCTTTCCGCCGGGCAATCGCCGGCACCGTCAGCCGCCGCACCGGTTCCGGCACCGGGTGGGCGCGCGACGTGGCGGTATCAAGGGTGAAGGTGGTGCTCATGGGCTGCCCATACGCCCGCCGCCGTCATATCTCAACCAAGCCGCTGGCTTTACAGGCGCGCGCCGGCCCGTGATAGTGCTGGCAGAGTGGCCAGCAGAGCCGCCGCAAGCTTGGGAAGATGATCGCATGGCAGCAGCTGATCGGCCGTCATTGGGCACGCGCCTGGCCTATGGCTTTGGGGCCGGGGCCTATGGCATCAAGGATGGCGGGTTCAGCTATTTCCTGCTGCTGTTCTACAGCCAGGTGATTGGCGTGGATGCCCGGCTGGTGGGCCTTGCCATCACCTTTGCCCTGGTCATGGATGCCATCGTCGATCCGGTCATCGGCTATTGGTCCGACAATTTTCGCTCGCGCTGGGGCCGCCGCCACCCGTTTCTCTATGCCTCGGCGCTGCCAACGGCTGGCATCTATTTCCTGGTGTGGGACCCGCCATCGGATTGGTCGCAGACGTCGCTGTTCTGGTATCTGCTCGTCCTTGCCAGCCTGACCCGGATCAGCATCAGCCTGTACGAGATTCCCAGCACCGCGCTCGGCCCGGAACTCGCCCGAAGCTATGACGAGCGCAGCGCCTTGTTCGGCTGGCGGCTGTTCTTTGCCTGGACCATCGGCAGCATCATGACGGTGGCCAATTTCACCCTGATCTTCCCGGCCTTCGCCACGCCCGACATTCCCAATGGCCAGTTCAACCGCGATGCCTATCAACTCTATGGCGTCATTGCGTCGGTGCTGATCTTCGCGGCGATCATGATTTCGGCACTGGGCACGCATGGGCACATCAGGCATCTGCACGCCGCCCCGCCAAAACGGGCCCTCAACCTCAAGGCAATCTTCAAGGAAATTTTCGAAACCATCGCTCATCGCGACTTCTCGGCGCTGTTCATGACGGCGATCTTCGGCGCCATCGCCACCGGCATCTCGGCCTCGCTCAGCTTTTATTTCTCGGCCTATTTCTGGGGATTCAGTTCGGAACAGATCGGGCTGATCACCATCAGCGTGTTTGCCTCCGCCGCGATCGGCGGCGGCATGAGCCCGCTGGTGTCGCGCACCATCGGCAAGAAGCGCGGCGCGATCATCATCGGCATATTGGCCGGCATCGTGCTGCCGCTGCCGATCATCCTGCGCCTGTTCGGCCTGTTGCCGCCCAACGGCGATCCGGCAATCTTCTGGATCGTGTTTTTCGTCACCATGATCGATGTTGGCCTGATCATCTGCTTTCAGGCGCTCACGGCCTCGATGCTGGCCGATCTGGTGGAGCAGGCCCAGGTGCGCACCGGCCGGCGCAACGAGGGTATTTTCTTTGCCGCCAACACCTTCATCCGCAAGACGGTGCAAGGCCTGGGCGTGATGGCCGCCAGCTTCGTGCTGACCCTGGCGCAATTCCCCAAGGGGGCCAATCCGTCCCAGGTGTCCGATGCCAGCCTGTGGCAACTGGGCGCCACCTATGTGCCGGCCATCTGGCTGGTGTGGGCCTGCATGATCCTTGCCGTCTCCCGTTACCGCCTCACCCGCGAAGGCCATGAGGCCAATCTGCAAACCCTGGCCGGGCGCGGCGAACAGGCATAGAACAAACACCTCTTATTCCCCAACAGCCACGGCTTGGGCATGGTGCGGGCATGAGCCGCAAACGCACCGCCCTTGATCATCTCGCCGCGTCGAAACCGCCGCATATCGTCCACATGATCCCGCCCGGCGCGCCCGGTTACCGGGAGGCCGATGGCGGCGCGATGGTGGTGAGTTCACCGGCAGAGGTGGACCAGTATCTGCGCCGCATCCTGCCCGGCGAAGTGGCCACGCTGGATCAACTGCGTGCCGCCATTGCCCGCCACCATCAGGTTGCGGTCGCCTGCCCGGTCTCCACCGCCATCTTTGCCAACATGGCCGCCCGCGCCGCCGAGGAACGCCGCGCCATGGGGGAAGACCCGGCCAGCCTCACCCCCTGGTGGCGGCTGCTGAAGAAGGGCGGCTTCCTGAACGAAAAGGCCCCCGGCGGCGGCGCGTTGCAGGCTGAACTGCTGGCTGCAGAGGGCGTGCGGGTGTCACCGCTGCGCAAGAAATTGGCGGTGTTCGATTTCGCCGATCGTTCGGCCAGCGCCTTCGCATCGGGTTGACCGCACCGCCTCAGCCGCGATGGGCATGAGGATAATTTGCGCACATTGGCCGAACGCGGCTGTTGAGCAGAACGTGCGCACTGTCAAAATCATTGTCGGTCCGGCAAACCGATGCGACAGTCAAGGAATGGCCCCAGACCCTGACAAGATGCAACGCCTGTGGGAACGCGCCTTTGACATCCGCGAACTGCAGGCCAATGGACATTGGCTGCCGATCGTGCGTCACTTGGCGTTGCGCGGTCACGGGCCGCCATTGCTGACACTCGCCAGTTGGGAGACACAGCTTGGGCGGCGTCGCGAATTGGGCCGCATGCAGGACAGGTTCAGCGCACTTGGATTGATGCACAGGGCATGGAAACTAGGCGACCCGCTGGCCGGGCAGAATCTGGCCCTGACCTTCTTCAACATCGGCGATCTTGGCCGGTATCGCTATTGGTTGGCGCGTGCAGCCAATGCCGGGGACGCTGATGCCAAGGCCGAACGCCGACGATTTGAAACCCGCAAGCCACATGGTCTGGCCTTCCGGCTCCGGCGCGGCCGGCCGTACCGCACGAACGACTGAGCAACGGCAGCCTCAGCGCGCCGCCATCGCCATCACCACATCCCACTCTTCATCGGTTATCGGCACCACCGACAGCCGGAACTGGCGAAACATCGCCATGCCGGCCAGCCGCGGCTCAGCCTTCATTTCGGCCAATGTCACGGCGCGCGGCATCGGCGCTTTCGGGCCGACCATCACCGCCGGAAAGCGGCCCTTGGGGTCGCTGGGATCGATGAAATGTTCGCCCACCACCTGTGCGATGCCAACGATGCACAGGCCCTCGTTGCTGTGGTAGAAAAACAGCTCGTCACCGATGGTCATGGCGCGCAGATATTGGGCGGCCTGGTTGTTGCGCACCCCGTCCCACATGGTCTGCCCGTCCCGGTTCAGCTGGTCCCAGCTGTATTTGAACGGTTCGGATTTCACCAGCCAGCGGGCCATCTCAGAAGGCTCCCGCCCAGGCATCGGGTTTGAACCCGATCAGGGCAATGCCCTCACCCTCCACGATCGGCCGCTTGATCATGCTGGGGTTGGCCAGCATCAGCCTCATGGCCTTGTCGGCATCCAGCCCGGCCTTGTCCGCCTCAGGCAGTGCCTTGAAGGTGGTGCCGGCACGGTTCAGCACCGCCTCCCACCCCCAGCGCGCGACCCAGCGGGCCAGCGCATCGGCCGGCACGCCGGCCTTCTTGTAATCGTGGAACTGGTGGGCGACGCCCTTGTCAGCCAGAAAGCCGCGCGCCTTCTTCACCGTGTCGCAATTGGGAATGCCATAGAGGATCATGGCGTTCCCATGCCAAGCTGAAGCCGCGCTGCCAAGCCGGTTGCGACACCGCTGGCCACTGCACAGCCGGCGGTGCTGTCCTACAGGGGCACGGCGCGCTATGGTGGCTTCGGCTGGTTTCACCGAAAAAAGCCAAGGATTTTCGCGCTGAATCCCGCCGGATTCGTCAACTGTGTCAAATTTGGAGCGCCCGAAGACCATCATGGACATCGTCTGGTTCAAGCGCGATTTGCGGGTGCATGATCATGCGCCGCTGGCCGCCGCCGTCGCCAGCGGGCGGCCGGTGCTGCCGCTCTATATCGTGGAGCCGGCGCAATGGGCGCAGCCCGATGCCAGCGGCCGGCAGTTCGGCTTTCTGGCCGAATCACTGTCCGATCTGGATCGCAGCCTGCGGGCCCGCGGTGCCCGGCTGGTGGTGCGGGTGGGGGATGCGGCCGGCGTGCTGCACGATCTGCATGCCGCCCATGGCATCCGTGCGATCCATGCCCATGCGGAAACCGGCAATCTGTGGAGCTATGCCCGCGACCGGGCGGTGCGGCGCTGGGCGCGGGGTGCAGGCGTGCCGGTGCACGAAGCCATGCAGCACGGCGTGTGGCGGGCGCTGAACAACCGCAACGGCTGGGCGGCGCGGTGGGAGGCGATGATGCGCGCGCCCCGCCTGTCCGCCCCCTCCGGCATCGCCATGGCCGCGGTGACCGGTGATCCCATGCCCCAGCCAGCGGAGATCGGCCTGGCGCCCGACCCGTGCGAACGCCAAGCCGGCGGCCGGCGCGAAGGCCTGACGCTGCTGAAAAGCTTTCTGGATGCGCGCGGCCGGCCCTATCGTGCGGCCATGTCGGCCCCGGACAGCGGCGCCACCCACTGTTCCCGCCTGTCCCCGCACCTGGCGCTGGGCACGATCAGCATGCGGGAGGCGTTTCAGGCCGCTTGCGCCGCCCGGCAAGGCTGGAAAGACGCCGGCGACACCCCGTTCACCCGCTCCATCGACAGCTTCATCAGCCGCCTGCACTGGCATTGCCACTTCATCCAGAAGCTGGAGGACGCGCCGTGGCTGGAAGCGCGCTGCCTGCACCCGGCTTATGCCGGCCTGCCGGCGCATGATGCCGAACGCCTGACGGCGTGGGCCAGCGGGCGGACCGGCTGGCCCTTCGTTGATGCCTGCATGCGCAGCCTTGCCGCCACCGGCTGGTTGAATTTCCGCATGCGCGCCATGGTGATGGCGGTGGCCAGTTATCACCTGCGGCTGGATTGGCGGCAGAGCGGCGCCGTGCTGGCGCGGCTGTTCACCGATTATGAGCCCGGCATCCACTGGGCCCAGGTGCAGATGCAATCCGGCACCACCGGCACCAACATCCCGCGCATCTATAACCCCATCAAGCAGGGCCATGATCAGGATGGGGATGGCCGCTTCATCCGCCGCTGGCTGCCGGAATTGGCGCATCTGCCCACGAAGTTCGTGCATGAACCATGGTTGGCGCCAGCCGATCTGCGCCGAGATTATCCCGCGCCGATGGTCGATCATGAACAGGCCGCGCGGGAGGCCAGGGCCGCCATCACCGCCATCCGCCGCGATCCCGCCCACGCAGCCCCGGCCCGCGCCATCGTGCACCGCCACGGCAGCCGCAGGGCCGGCCTGCCCGCCACGGAGCGCCGGCGCAAAATGCCCGCCCCCACCGCCCAAGGCCAGTTGGACCTGTGACAGACGGCAACCCCATCACGCCCGCCGGCATGGCCGCGTTGCGCGCCCGCTATGACCAGTTGCTGCATGGCGACCGGCCCGCCATCGTGGAGGTGGTGCGCTGGGCCGCCGGCAATGGCGACCGCAGCGAAAATGGCGATTATCTCTATGGCCGCAAGCGGTTGCGCGAGATCGACCGTGAGCTGGGCCATCTTTCCAAGCGCATGGCCGCGGCCCGGGTTATCGATCCGGCCCGCCAGACCGAACGCGACAGGGTGCTGTTCGGCTGCACCGTGGAGATTGCCGATGATGACGACAATCGCCGCACCCTGACGCTGGTGGGGGATGACGAACAGGATGTGGCCCAGGGCCGCATCGGCTGGAGCGCACCCATCGCGCGGGCCCTGCGCGGCGCCGGGGTCGGCGATGTGCGCGTGGTTCGCCTGCCGGCGGGCGAGAAGAACTGGGAGATACTGGCCCTCAGCTGGCCGTGACCGTCATTCCCACTCGATGGTGCCGGGCGGTTTCGAGGTATAATCATACACCACGCGGTTGATGCCCTTGACCTCGTTGACGATGCGGGTGGCGCAGCGGGTGAGGAAAGCAGCCTCGAACGGATAGACGTCCGCTGTCATGCCATCGACGCTGGTGACGGCGCGCAGCCCGCACACCCGGTCATAGGTGCGGCCATCGCCCATCACGCCCACGGTGCGCACCGGCAGCAGCACGGCAAAGGCCTGCCAGATCTCGTCATACAGGCCGGCCTTGCGGATTTCGTCGAGATAGACGGCATCGGCCTTCCTGAGCGTGTCGCAGGCCTCTTTCGTCACTTCGCCGGGGATGCGGATGGCCAGGCCCGGGCCGGGGAACGGGTGGCGGCCAACGAACGCCGGCGGCAGGCCCAGCTCCACGCCCAGCCGGCGCACCTCGTCCTTGAACAGTTCGCGCAAGGGTTCGACCAGCTTCATGTTCATGCGTTCCGGCAGGCCGCCAACATTGTGGTGGCTCTTGATCGTCACCGAAGGGCCGCCGGTGAAGGACACGCTTTCGATCACATCGGGATAGAGCGTGCCCTGCGCCAGGAATTCGGCGCCGCCGATCTTTTTGGCCTCAGCCTCGAACACTTCGATGAAGGTCTTGCCGATGAACTTGCGCTTGGCTTCGGGATCGGTGACGCCGGCAAGGCCCGAAAGGAACAGCTCCTCGGCTTCCACGTGGACGAGCGGGATATGGTAATGTTCGCGGAACAGGGTGACGACCTGTTCGGCCTCGCCCAGCCGCATCAGGCCGTGATCGACAAACACGCAGGTGAGCTGATCACCGATGGCTTCGTGGATCAGCACGGCGGCCACGGCGGAATCGACCCCGCCCGACAGGCCGCAGATCACCCGTGCAGAGCCAACCTGTTCGCGGATTTCGGCAATCTTGGCGGCGCGGAAGCCGGCCATCGACCAATTGGGGGTGACCCCGCAGACGTGCACGACGAAATTCTTCAGCAGCGCCGCGCCATCGGGGGTGTGCACCACTTCCGGGTGGAACTGCACGCCATAGCGGCGGGCTTTATCATTGGCGATGGCGGCAAAGGGCGCGCCGGGGCTGACCGCGACGGCGCGGAAACCGGGCGGGATGGCCTCGATCCGGTCACCATGGCTCATCCACACGGTGGGCTTGTCGCCCTTGGTCCACACGCCGGCGAAGAAGGCGCAATCATCGACGATGTCGATCTCGGCGCGGCCGAATTCGCGGTGATCGGAAGCGACCACGGCGCCGCCGAGCTGATGGCAGAGCGATTGTTCGCCATAGCAGATGCCTAGCAGCGGCACATCGGCGGCCAGCACCGCATCCGGAATGCGCGGGCCGTTTTCGTCGCTGATGTTGGCCGGGCTGCCCGACAGGATCACGCCCCTGGGCGCCATGCGGGCGAAGGCTTCGGCGCCGCGCGCGAAGGGCACGATCTCGCAATAGACACCGGCTTCGCGGATGCGCCGGGCGATCAGCTGGGTGACCTGGCTGCCGAAATCGAGGATGAGGATCGAGTCGTCTGGCGTATGCATCGCGGGCGCTTAAGGCGTGGCGGGCGTTGGCGCAACCACCAGCGGCAACAGCCGCTGCCGCCACGCATCGGGCAACGGACTGGGCCGGCGGCTGACGCGATCAACATAAACATGGACGAAATGCCCCTCTGCCGCTGGCCCATCATGTCCGGCAGTGAACAGCCCCACTTCCCAACGCACACTGCTGGTGCCCAGTTTGGCGATGCGCAAATGCGCTTCCACGGCTTCCGGGAAGGCGACGGAACGGCTGTAGGTGCAGCCGGTTTCCACCACCAGGCCGATGGGATTGCCCCCACTGGTATTGAGATTGTGGATATCCAGCAGCCCTGATTCGATCAGCCAGGCGTTCACCGCCGTATCGAACCAGCTGTAATAAACCACGTTGTTGACGTGGCCATAGGCATCATTGTCCATCCAGCGGGTGGGGATGAGGCGGTGGACGCGATAATCGGAACGGCTGCTCATGGCGCTGGGTTCTGCCAGCGAATCAGCTGATTTGCAAAGCCGGGTTCCAGGGCGCAAGCGCACCGCGAACTTGATCGGTTCCGGGTCGCAAACACCCCGGAACACACAAAAAACCCCGACCATTTCTGGCCGGGGTTTTTGGTTTGGTGGAGCCTAACGGGATCGAACCGTTGACCTCTACAATGCCATCGTAGCGCTCTCCCAGCTGAGCTAAGGCCCCGCACCAATTTGCGGACGCTGCTGTTTCCAACAGCGCCGGGAGCGGCCGGTTAGGCGAAACAATCCGGGCTGGCAAGCCCAAAATCATCGCCGCCGGCCGGAAACCTCAATTCTCGTCGTCGCCGCCCTCGGAAACGACACCCAGATCATCATCGCCGCCCAGATCAACGTCGCCATCGGCCACGCCGGCTTCGGTGTCGGTGTCGAGGTCCAGATCCTCGTCAACCACTTCATCCGCATCGGCGCCTTCAACCACCTGCGGCTTGATGGCTTCAAACGGCGTGGTCTGCTTGGATTTCAGGATCGGTTCCGGCGCCCAGGCAAAGCCGCAGGAAATGCAGGTCACCGGGTCTTCCTTGCCCAGGTCGTAAAAACGGGTGTTGCACTTCGGGCAGGCACGCTTGGTGCCCCATTCAGCCTTGACCATTAATGTCTCCGTGATCACCAAACGGCAATATGGCCGGGACAAGCGGTGCCTGTCCCGGAAAGGCTGGCGCATTGCCACAGGCGGCAAGCCCTGTCAAAGCGCCGCCTCATGACGCACGCTGCCGATCTTCCGCAACCGCTCAGCCTGGCCGCTTCCGGACCGCTCACCGGCGATGTCACCGTCCCGGGAGACAAATCGATCAGCCACCGATCGCTTATGCTGGGCGCGCTGGCGGTGGGCGAAACCCGGGTCACTGGCCTGCTGGAAGGCGAAGATGTGCTGGCCACCGCCGCCGCCATGCGGGCGATGGGGGCGCAGATCAGCCGCAGCGATGCCGGCGAATGGTGCATCCACGGCGTGGGCGTGGGCGGCCTGCTGCAACCGGCCAGCGCGCTCGACATGGGCAACAGCGGCACCTCCACCCGCCTCTTGATGGGCCTGATCGCCTCCCACCCGATCACTGCGACGTTCGTGGGCGATGCCAGCCTGTCGGGCCGCCCGATGGGCCGGGTGATCACGCCGCTGGGCCTGATGGGTGCCACCATCACCGCCACGCCCGGGCCAGATTCAGGGGGTGCGGGCAAGCAGACCCTGCCGCTCACCATCACCGGCGCCTGTCCGGCCATCCCGATGACCTACACGCTGCCCGTGGCATCGGCTCAGGTGAAATCCGCCATTCTGCTGGCCGGGCTCAACACGCCGGGCGACACCACGGTGATCGAGCCTGTCGCCACCCGTGACCACAGCGAGCGCATGCTGGCTGGCTTTGGCGCGAAGCTCACGGTCACCGAATCGGCGCAGGGCCGCATCATCACGGTTCGCGGCGAGGCCGAACTCAAGCCCCAGACCATCGTGGTCCCCGGCGACCCCTCCTCGGCCGCCTTCCCCATGGTTGCCGCGCTGATCGTGCCAGGCAGTGACATCATCATCCGCAATGTCGGCATCAACCCCACCCGCGCCGGCCTGATCAACGTGTTGCAGGCCATGGGCGGCAACATCAGCCTGCTGAACGAACGCACGGTCGGCGGCGAGCCTGTGGCCGATCTCCACGTCCGCCACAGCGCGCTCACCGGGATCGACGTGCCGCCAGAGGGCGCGCCCAGCATGATCGATGAATATCCCATATTGTTCGTCGCCGCCGCCTTCGCGCAGGGCCGCACCACCTGCCGAGGTCTTGAAGAGTTGCGCGTGAAGGAATCCGATCGCATCACCGTGATGGCGCAGGGCCTGGCCGCCTGCGGCGTGGCCTGCGAGGAACTGGCCGATGGCCTGATCGTGCACGGCCGCAGCGGCGATCGCGTGCCCGGTGGTGCCATCATTGCTGCCCATCTCGATCACCGCATCGCCATGAGCTTTGCCGTCCTGGGCCTCAACGCCGCGCAGCCTGTGATTGTGGACGATGCGCGGCCGATCCAGACCAGCTTTCCGACGTTCGCTGCGATGATGACGGGCCTGGGCGCAACAGCAGGTCATTGATGCGCGCCGCCGCACTGCCATCGCCATAGGGCAGCGCCGGCACCGCCATCCGGGCGTGCAGCGCCGCATCCGCCAGCACCGCCCGCGCCGCCGCCGCGATGGCGGCCTGCCGCGTGCCCACCAGCCAGGCATTGCCACTGGCCAGCCCCTCTGGCCGCTCGGTGCCATCCCGCAGCACCAGGCAGGGCAGGCCCAGCGCCGGCGCCTCCTCCTGCACCCCGCCCGAATCGGTCAGCACCAGCCGACTGCGCAGCATCAGCGCCACGAAACTGGCATAGGGCAGCGGCGGCAGCAGATGCACATGCGCCCGCCCGCCCAGCATCGCCCGCACCGGCCCGGCCACCGCCGGGCTGGGATGTACAGGCAGCAAGATCTCCGCCTCGCCCGCCAGATCACCCAACCCGGCCAGCACGGCTGCCAGCCGCCGGCCCCGGTTCTCGCGGCGGTGGATGGTCGCCAATATCCAGGGTCGCCCTTTGGGCACATGGGCAAAGGGCGCCACCGCGGCATCGGCCAGGCCGGCATCGCCCTGCAACCGCGCCGCCATCAGCAACAGGGCATCAATGCCGCTGTTGCCCGTCACATGCACGCCATCGCGCACCCCTTCGGCCGCCAGCGCCGCCGCGGCCGCCGGCGTGGGCGCAAGATGCAGCTGCGCCATCTGCGCCACCAGTTTGCGGTGCATTTCCTCGGGGTGGGGATCGTCCGTCCCGGTGCGCAACCCTGCCTCCACATGGGCCAGCCGCACCCCGGCATAACGCGCCGCCAGCGCGCCTGCCACGGTGGAGCTGGTATCACCCTGCACCACCACCCAGGCCGGCCCGAGCCGCCGGATCAGATCGGCCAGCAATGGCACCAATTGCCCCACCACCGCATCCGGCTGGGCCGCCATCACCCCCAGATCATGATCCGGCACCAGGCCAAAGCCCGCCAGCGCCTCACCAAACATCTCGCGATGCTGCCCCGTCGCCACCAGCACTGCCGCCCGGCCCTGCCCGCGCAAATCCAGCACCAGCGGCGCCAGCTTCACTGCCTCCGGACGGGTGCCGGCGATGAACATGATCGGAGAATCCGGGCCGCCAGCAGACATGATTCGCTCCCGCGAGGTGACTGACCCTGGCTGATATGGTGGCGCATGCGCCGCGCGGTTACAACCACCAAGCCCGAGCCCTGAATCTGGGGGCCAAACCCGCATTTGCCCCTGCCGAACGCAAAAGCGCTGACATCCTCCAACCCGGCAGAGGATTCACGCTGCGGATCCGTTATGATTTGGCATGGGTGTGATGTGGAATGGTGCATGGCCAACGACGGATTTGGCCGCGCTGGATTTCGTTGTGGGCGGAATCCCGCGCGGCGGCACAACCGCGTTTTCCGATGCGTTCAACCGGCATCCCGATATCTACTGCCACGCCTCCGAAACGCATCTTCTTGAATTTTCAGTTCAAATGTCAGGGCCTTGCCCGGTTTCGGCAGCGGCCTTGCCGGCCGTGCGGGCAGAATTGCGGCGCTGCCTGCAGATCAACCTGATTGATCTGGTGGAATTCAATCGGCTGATGGGCAGTCCCGACCCAGAGATCGGTTTCGGGTTCATGGACCTTGATCGGCTGGCTGATGAAATGGCCGCCGTGTTCAACCACACAAGCCAAGGGCTTGCCTGTGCTGAGCGGTTGTCGGTGATCCTGGCCCGGGAATTGCGCCAGCGTTCGGGCAAGCGGTTGGTCGGCGAAAAGACACCCAGCAATGCCCTCGCACTCGATCAACTCGGTTGGCGGCGGACACCCTTGAATGCAGCGCCGCTGTTCGTTGTTGTCAGACGTCCCTTTCCGGTGATCCGCTCGATGCGGGCCCGGCTCGACAATCCGATCGATGTGTTTGCCGCCGAGTACCGGGGCAGCAGTGCCGAACAGGCGGGATATTATGTCAGGCATGCGCTGGCCTGCGCCCGTCTGCTGCGGGCGGGCGCCAGGCTGGTCCGCTATGAAGATCTCAGCGGCAACCCGCACCGCGTGTTTCGCAGCGCGCTGCAGATCATCGGCGTCGCCGCCAATGACCGCATCGTCCACGAACTGGCGCAAACCATCAGTTATCGCAGCCGGGACAATGGCCGATCGGGCATTGCGGCCGAGGAACAGGCCCTGATCGATGCGATCACCCTGCCGGCGCTCGATCAACTGGGCTATGGCCGCGATCCTGCCAGCCAGGCCGACAAGGTGGCGCTGGCGTGTGGCGGTCGGGTGATCGCCGGCCACCACCCAGACGGATGGCTTGATCAGCGATCGGTGCTGATGCTGGTGGCCGAGCCGCACCACCACCGCGCGCGGCTGCAGATCTGGCACCGGTTCCCAGCCGCCATCCTGGGCGCGGCCGCTCGGGTGGATTGGTCGGTTCAAACGGCCAATGGGCGCACGCTGGCCACCGGCAGCGCCACGGGCGGCGATGAGGCCGAGATCGAGCTCGCCGTTCCGGTCGATCCCGCCAGCTGGCACCGCTGCGCCAATGGCAATCTGCTGCTGGTGGCAGAATTGTGCTGCTCGCATGCGTTCGTGCCAATGGCGCATCACGACGGGCTGGAGGAGGCTTCCCCCGATGTGCGTGCGCTGTCGGGCCAGTTGCGGCACTTGGACTTTGACTGAAACTGACGCTGGCAGTCCGAGACCATGGGAATGGCTGTCTGACGGCGACAGGCCCCGAGGTCATCAAACTCGGAACGTGTCGTCCTTCACCCGGAACAGCGCTTCCAGCGCCGGATCGGATCGGCGGCCCAGCACCCGCTCGGCGATATACTCGCCCACCACCGGGCCATGTTTGAACCCATGGCCGGAACCGCCGCCGGCGATCCAGACATTGTCCCACCCCGGATGGCGCTGGATCATGAAATGCTCGTCCACGCTGTTTTCCAGCTGGCACACCCGCGTTTCCACAACCGGCTGATCCTTCAGCCCCGGAAAGCGACGGGCGAGATAGTCGCGCGAGCGGCGCACCTGGAAGGGCGTGACCATCCGCTCGTCATTGTCCGGGTCCATGATCGTGTCACCGCCGACCGGACAGACCTTGATGCCCTTGCCGTCCACACTGGGGAAACCATAATGGCTGGCTTCCGAAAACACCGGCAGATTGGGGCAGGACCAGCGATCATCACCAGCCGGTGCGCCAAAGAAATAGACCTCGCGCCGCGGCGTCTGCAGTTTCTGGCCCAACAGATCGGGAAACAGCCGGCCCAGCCACGGCCCGCAGGCAAACACATAGCTGGCGCCGCTCACCGTTTCGCCGCCTTGCAGCGCCAGATTGGCCATGGCGCCGCCACCGGGCTTGCCAGGCTGGGCCCGGCCCAAAACCATCTGCACACCCTTGCGCGCCGCGGCTTCGGCCACCGCGAGACAGGCGCGGTGCGCGCGCACGATCAAGGCGCCCGGCTCATACAGGCCCACCGTGTTTTCGCCCGGCTCCATCTGCGGCCAGCGCCGGCGCATCTCGGCCGCCGTCATCAGTTCATGATCCACCTTCAATTTGGTGAACACATCCCGCGATCCGCGCAGGCCGGCATTGAGATCGGTCGCCAGCTGCAACCGCCCCGCCTGTGACAGCAGCGGCAACCCGAACTCACGCTCCCGCTCACGCCACAACTCCATCCCGCGCAGCACCCAGCGCGAATAGACCTCCCGATCACCATAGCCCACGCGGATCTGCCGTGTTTCCCCGCCAGACGTGGCGCGGGCATTGCCCGGCCCATAGGC
>CAZHTW010000002.1:64011-65203 GCA_964535865.1 uncultured Sandarakinorhabdus sp.
GCATCAACCAATGTGACCGTATGGCCCATTTCCCGCAGCCGCAGCGCCGTCCAGCCTCCGAACGCGCCAGCCCCGATCACCACCACATCCGCCGGCTTGGCCGACCGCTGCCATTTCAGCGAGGATTGCGCCGAAGCGGACGCCGCGACACCGCTGGCCGCTGCCAGGCCGGCTGCCTTCAGAAATGTGCGACGTTCCATTGTTGCCCCCTGTTTGTCAGCGCTTCACCCATCCGGCGACCCGCCTTTTGGCCGAGCGTAAGTCTGGCCCCCGCCACCGTCAATTGCACCCACCGGATGAGCGCAAGCTGGCCCGCTTCCGGTGTTGCGCGTATTTTGGCAGCTTCGACGATTGAATTTGGAATCGGGCAGCAGGAGAGAACGAAAGAAGCGGCAGAAGAGCCTCCGGCGGCCAGGGTCGCAGCCCTGCGAACCCGTTCGTTTTCAGGCGGCGGGGCCACGCGCCGACGCAAGCCGCTGAAACAGGCCGATGGAGGGAATTTGCTATAGTGTCCCCGGAGTCTGGTGTCCCTGCAATTTGCGGTGAAAGCATATTTTTGTGGCGCGAATCAGGAGCTGGTGTTCATTCGGAACCGCAGGAGGATGTTTGATGCTACGATTTTTCGCTTTACTGCCCGCCATCGCCCTGTCGGTGCCAGCGACAGCGGCCAATATTGTCACCGTTTCTGTATCCGGCATCTTTGATCGTCAAACATATTGCAGCTTTGGCCCTTTCACCTGCGTTCAGGAGAGCAGCCCTCTGCCCTTCCGGTTCAGCGGCCTGGTAGACCTTGACGGCATTTCCCATTCGGATATCAGTTCACAGCTGAATATATTTGACAATTCACTGGTTGTTGGGACCAATATCTTATTCCAATCAAAACCTGTAATGTTGACTGTTGTGAATCCCAAATATTCTGAGACACGAACCACATACTCCATCGCCTATTTTTCAAATGAAAGAGTACCAGGCGCGAGCAATGGCATTTACAGCCGCTATAATTTCATGACAGATAGGCTCTTCGCCCAATCTTTTGTAAATGATTTTTATCATGGCGGAATTTACAGCATCTATCGGGGAACAAATTATAGTTTCCGGGTGGATGGCGTCGAAGTGCCTGTTTTCATCGGGCGAGGCACGCCGGAGCCCTCCACGTGGGCGCTGCTTGTCTCGGGCTTCGGCCTTGTCGGCC
>CAZHTW010000003.1:0-55509 GCA_964535865.1 uncultured Sandarakinorhabdus sp.
TAGGGGCCGACTTCCCACGACGCCTTGTCGCCAAGACCAACTTCATAGGCCTCACGACGCACTTCAAAGCCCCAGGCGATGAACAGCGGCTTGGCAAAGCCGATTTCTGCTTCGGTGTTGAAATCGGCGTTGAGGTTGAACTCACGCTGCACCAGCTTGCCCATGTAGAAATCGGTGGGGGTCGCCGGGCCGAGCGATGCGTTGATCGTGTCGCTCATGAAGTAACGGATCTGGTTCTGACCATACATCAGCGAGATGTCGTACTTGATGCCCTTTTCTTCGCCCTTGAAGCCGCCGACCAGGCCGATATCTTCGTTGGTCGCTTCAAAGAAGGGCACGAAGCCGTTGCGGAAGGTGGGGAAGCGCGAATCGTCGTTGATGTTGAAGGTGGCGCCGTTTTCGTCCCACAGCGGCGTGCCGGTGGCCGTGAAGCCAACGCGGTTCAGGAACACCGGGTTGACCGAACGGCTGGTGGTGGCGGTGCCGGGGCGGCCATTGATCGGCGCGTGGGTGACGGTGACCGGGATGCGCAGGTTGAAATCGTTGCCCTGGCGCTGCCAGCCATAGTTGCCGAACGCATAGAAGGTGGTGTCACCGGCCGGCAGTTCCATGTTGAACACGGCGCGATAGGCACGGTTTTCCGGGCCGCCAAGGCGGTTGCCGGTGGGGAAATCGGTGATGATGTTCTGCGCGCGCAGCGGTGCCACCGACGGACGCGCCACCGAACGGTCCCAGATGTTCTGATCGATGAATTCGCCGGTGATGTTGAAGAAACCGCCGTCATCGCCCAGCTTGGTGCCATAGAAGGCCGAAAGCTGCGTGTCCTGGCCGTCGCCCTGATAGGTCTGGCCATAACGGGCGGTGAATTCCAGGCCGGTGTCGCGGCGCAGGCCCAGGTTGATCACGCCGGCGATGGCGTCGGAACCATATTGGGCGGCGGCGCCATCGCGCAGCACTTCAAGGCGGCCAAGGGCGATACCCGAGATCTGCGACAGATCGGCACCCTGCGAGCCGGCGTTCAGCGCGCCGGCGGCAACCTGCACCAGGGCCGAACGGTGCATGCGCTTGCCGTTGATGAGGACAAGGATCTGGTCAGCCGGCAGGCCGCGCAGCGTCGGCGGGCGCACAAAGGCCGAGGCGTCGCCGAGCAGGTTGCGCTGCTGGTTGAAGGAGGGGACGAGCGTCTGCAGGATGGTCTGCAGCTGCGGCGCGGGCTGGGCCTTGAAATCGTCGGCAGTGAACACGTCAACCGGCACGGCGCTTTCCAGCACGGTGCGATCGCTGCGGCGGGTGCCGGTCACGACGATCGTGGCGTCTTCCTTGCTTTCTTCGGCAGCGGCGGCGGCAGCAGCCGGCTGATCTTCGGCGGCCAGTGCCGGTGCGGCAACGCCGGCCAGAACCAGCGCCATCATCGATGTTGCCAGCTTCAGATCGGCCCGTTGCAGCTTTTCGCGGATTCCAGTCATTGCAGTCCCCTGGGTTGTGAATATCATCATGCCCCGTGTTCAATCCGGGGGCTTAACCTTCCTGCCTCGCATCACACGGGCAGGTTGATCGCGCCCTCTCAAGCGCAGGCACATCTTGGCTGACATACGCTATTTGCGCACGCTTCGAAATGGTCGCAGGCCTGTTGCTGCAATGATACAGTCGGCAGGCGTGGCTTTTGCGCAACAGTTGGGCAGTGTGGGACGCCCGATCAGAGGATAAGTTGCTTGGCCATTGGGACGAAGCCCACCGCAACGCCGCCGCAATCCAGGCTGATCGCCGTGCCGGGCACATAGTCTCTGGTCGCATAAAAGGGCACGCCGGGCAACGTGGCCATCAATTCGGTGCGGGTGAAACCGGCCTGCAGGGCCGCCGTTTCGCAAGCCGATAACAGCGCCGCGCCCACGCCGCGCCGCGCGGCCTCAGGCGCCACAAAGAAGGCGCGGATCTTGGCGGCATCGCGGGCGGGATCGAGCAGGCCGGATTGGCGGCCGGCAAAGGCATCGCCGCCAAACAGCGTGGCCCGCCGGCTCCAGCCGCCACAGCCCAGGGTATGGCCATCGGCTTCGACCACCAGATAGGTGCCATCGGTGACCAGCTCACTGTCCACCCCGAACACATGGGTGATGGCCGCTTCGATCTGGGCCGGGGTGTAGAAGCCCTGGCTGAGCACCCGGGCCGATGCGGTGATGAGCTGGTTGAGGGCGGGGATCTCTTCCAGGCGGGCCGGGCGGATCGACAGCGGGGGATGGGTGATCATGCCGGCTGTTTGCCGCAAGTCGCCAGCATTCTCAATTGCGTCGCGCGATTACTGAAAATCAGCCGAATCATGCTATGAGGGAGCAGTAATGCGGCATTGAACATAAAAAATGCTGCACAATTGAATTACATTTTGCAGTTTGGAAAGAATGATCAATGAAAATACATGATCGTTTGTCGCGGCTTGTCGTGTGTTTTGACCGCAGCGGCAGCGCCGCCATGGAATTTGCACTTATACTGCCAATATTTTCCGTGATGATGTGTGGAACCTTGCAATATGGTGTTTTGTTTTACACATGGAATGTTGCCCTCAATGGCGCGCGCAATGCGGCGCGCGCGGTTGCGGTGGGCCGAATCGATGCGGCGGCCGGTGCAACGCGCATGCGCGACGCCCTGCCGGGCTGGGTGAGCGCCGACGATGACGACAATATCGACGCGCAGGTCACGGATGCCGCAGTGGGCAGTGAAGTGGTGGCGCGCATGAGCTTTCCGGCACGGGATGCCACCTTCGTGCCGCTGGCGCCCATGCCCGAGACTGTGACGGTGGAAGTGCGCATGGTGAAGGAGGCATGATCCGCCGCCTGTTCCAGGTACGCAGCGGCAGCATGGCGCCCATGTTTGCGCTGGCCCTGCCGGCGCTCACCGCTGGCGTGGGCTTTGCGGTTGATGGTGCGGCCATGCGCCTGGCGCAGGCGCGGTTGCAGGTGGCGGCCGATGCGGCGGCCGCGGCCGCCTCCCGCCGGCTGGAATCGAGCAGCGCGGCGCAAACCGAAGCGGTGCGCATGGCGCAGGCCAATCTGCCGCCGGCCGCGCACGGCACGGTGCTTGCGGCTGCTGACGTGCGAAGCGGTGCCTGGAACAACAGCACCAAGACCTTCACCACCGGGCCCAGCAACCTGAACGCGGTGCAGGTGACGACTCGCTATGCCCGGGCCAATGGCAACCCGTTCCGGCTGTTCTTTGCCCCGGTGTTCAGCCTGAAGACCATCGATCTTGCCGCCACGGCCATCGCCATCTGCCCATCCAATCCCACCCTGTCGCAGATCAGCAGCACCATCCCCGGCCGCATCGCGGTTGTCACCATGGGCCAGGCCTGTTCACCGGGTTCGGGGCTGACTGGCACCTGTTATTGGGCAACGCCGCAGGGCAACCCCATTGTGCGCGTGGACAATTGGAACCCCGGCGTCACCACCATCACCGTGCGCATCACTTCACCCACGCGCTTTGCCGGCCTGTTTTCCTTCACGGCGCCCGCCGCCGGCCAATATTGGGTGGTGGTGCCGAATGTGCAGATGAACAATGCGGCAGGCGGTGCGCCGGTGGAAAACATCGTGTTCCGCATCCAGGGCTCCAGCCCCACCGTGCCGGCCAACCGCATCAACACCAGTGGCACCGCCACCTACAACAACCGCTTCAATTCGTCCGCAACGCTGCCCGGCAGCGCCCTGTGCGCCTTTTCCACCCAGGCCGCGGCCAGCCGGCTGGTGAATTGATCAGGCCTGATATTGGGCGCGGCCATCCACCACGGTTTCAATGATCTTGATGTCCTTGATCTTGCCCGGATCAATCGCAGTCGGATCATCGGCCAGCACGACATAATCGGCCAGCTTGCCGGCGGTCAGGCTGCCCTTGATCGCTTCTTCCTTGGCGGCCCAGGCCCCGTTCAGGCTGTTGATGCGGATGGCCTCCAGCGCCGAAACCCGCTGGTTCGCGCCCCAGGTCTCGCCATTCCAGCCGGTGCGGGTGACCATGCCCTGAATGCCCATCAGCGGCGCAAACGGGCCGGGGAAGAAATCGCTGCCGGCGCACACCTTGATGCCGTGATCGAGGAAGCTGCGGAATGCCATGGCATTGGCCATCCGTGCCTCCCCATAGAAACCGAACTTGTCGCTGTTGTAATAAGCGTAGGATGTGAAGGGTGCCGGCACCGCGCCCAGCGCCGCCATGCGTTTCAACAGGCTTTCGTTGACCAGCGTGCAGTGGGTGATCTTGGGCCGCAGATCGCGCACGGCCAGCTTGGCCTGCGCCCGCTCAAAGGCGGTGAGCGCCATGCCGATGGTCACATCGCCATTGGCGTGGACATTGGGCTGGATGCCTGCGCGGACCATTTTTTCCACCCAGGCGTCCAGCACGTCCTGCGGTTCGGTGATATTGCCATAATAGGCCGGGGTGCGGCCTTCGTAAGGCGTGGACAGCGCCATGGTGCGTTCGGAAAAGCTGCCGTCGGCCAGATGCTCGGCAGTGGCGCCCAGCCGGATCCAGTCATCGCCGAACCCGGTTTTCAGGCCGCTTTCGACCATATGGTCGAGAAACGCACCCCGTGCCTCATAACTCACGCGGTGGGTGAGCTTGCCCGCCGCGCGCACATCCTGGATGGCGGCCATGTCGCCGCCCTGATGGTGCACGGTGGTGAGGCCATAACGGCTGAAGGCGGCGCTGATATGCGCCATGCCGGCGCGGGCGCGCCTGGCCTTTTCGGCGGCATCCAGCACGGGGCGCAGGCCCTTTTCCTCGACCAGATCGATCGCATTGTCGGTGATGCGGCCCGAAAGCCGGCCATCGGGCAGGCGATCAAAGGTGCCGCCTGGGGGATTTGGCGTGTCGCGGGTGATGCTGGCCATGGCCAGGGCAAAGCTGTTGACGAACACGGTGTGGCCACCGCGGTGGCGCACCATCACCGGGTGGGTGGTGGACACCTTGTCGAGATCGGCGGTGGTGAGCTGGCGGCCATCCTTCAGCTTGGTGTCATCGTGGAAATAGCCATCCACCCAATAGCCAGGCGGCGTCGTGGCTGCCCGCGCCCGCAGCTTTTCGATGATCGACGCGATGGTGACAAATTCCACCTCGAACGGATTGCCGACCAGCACTTCATAGAGCAGCACATCGCCGATCGGGTGGTTGTGGCAATCGATGAAGCCGGGAACGACACAGGCGCCTTTCAGGTCAACCAGTTTGGTGGCCTTGCCGGCCAGGCCGCGCACATCATCGCCGCCCACCGCCATGATGCGCCCGGCCTTGATCGCCATGGCGGTGGCGGTGGGGCGGGCATCGTCCATGGTGATCAGCCGGCCATTGAACAATATGGCATCGGCATCACGTTCGTGCGCGATGGCACGGGCGGCCCAGCTGGCCCACAGCGGGCTGGCCAGGGCGGCGGTCATGATGGTGCGGCGGCTGGTGTTGGTCATGGCTGGTTCCCCCTGGCCGCCATGGTTGCCGAGGTGGCGGCGGCGCGCAAGGGGGCAGCGTCCTTCCCCAATCCGCCAGTTATGCGGTCCCGCCCCACGGCCCACACTGCATGGGAAAAGGGAGGATCAACCCATGGATTTCGCACTGCCCGCCGATCTGATTGCCTATCTGGCCGAACTGGATGATTTCATCGCGGCCGAGATCAAGCCGCTGGAAAACCAGGACGACAATATCCGCTTCTTCGATCATCGCCGCGAGTGGGCGCGCACGGATTTTGAACATGGCGGGCTGCCGCGTCGCGAATGGGAATTGCTGCTGCGCGAGGCGAGCATCCGGGCGGACAAGGCCGGCCACTGGCGCTTTTCGGCGCCCAAGAAATATGGCGGCAAGGATGGCTCCAATCTGTGGATGGCGGTGATCCGTGATCGCTTTGCCGCCAAGGGGCTGGGATTGCACAATGATCTGCAGAATGAACATTCGATCGTGGGCAATTTCCCCTTTGTTGCCATGTTCGAAACCTTCGGCACCGAAGCGCAGAAGGAGGAGTTCATTCTGGGCGGCTTTGCCCGAAACCGCATCACCGCCTTCGGCCTGACCGAGCCGGACCATGGATCGGACGCCACCCACATGGAAACCACCGCCGTGCCGGAAACCCGCGACGGGGTGGAGGGCTGGCTGATCAACGGCGAGAAGATGTGGACCACCGGCATGCATGTCGCCACCCACTGCGCCACCTTCTGCCGCACCAGCGGCAAGGCCGGCGCGGCGCGTGGCATTTCCTGTTTCCTGGTGCCCACCGACACGCCCGGCCTGAAGGTTGAGGAATATCTGTGGACCTTCAACATGCCCACCGATCACCCGCGGGTGAGCTTCACCAACGTGTGGGTGCCCGATTCGACCCGGCTGGGGCCACCGGATGGCGGCCTGGCGCTGGCGCAGAGCTTTGTGCACCAGAACCGCATCCGCCAGGCCGCATCGTCGTTGGGCGCGGCGACCTTCTGTGTGGAGGAAAGCGTGCGCTATGCCCGGACGCGCAAGCCGTTTGGCGAGGCATTGTCAAAGAATCAGGCCATCCAGTTCCCGCTGGTGGAACTGGCGACCCAGTGCGAGATGCTGCGCCTGCTGATCTACAAGACGGCGTGGGACATGGACAACATGCCCCATGAAGCCATCGAGAGCCAACTCTCTGACAAGATTTCCATGTGCAATTACTGGGCGAACCGGCTGGTGTGCGAGGCGGCGGACCGGGCGATGCAGGTGCATGGCGGCATCGGATACAGCCGGCACAAGCCGTTCGAGCATATTTTCCGCCACCACCGCCGTTACCGCATCACCGAAGGGTCGGAAGAGATTCAGATGCGCAAGGTGGCGGCTTATCTGTTCGGCTATCTGGGGCCGAGAAAGCAGATGTTCGCGGAATTGTGAGGCGATGATCCTCCCCCAGTGGGGGAGGGTCTGGGTTAGGCTTCCCAAGCATTGGCATCCATGCCAATCACCTCCACCATGAAACTCGGCGTCTGCTGGTATCCTGAACAATGGCCTGAAGCGCTTTGGGCCAGCGATGTGCAGCGCATGGCGGGCCTGGGCCTTTCGTTCGTGCGCATCGGCGAATTTGCCTGGAGCCGGATCGAGCCGGAACCCGGCCGGCTGGAGTGGGACTGGCTGGATCGCGCCGTTGATCTGGCGCATGCGGCGGGTTTGCAGGTGGTGATGGGCACGCCCACGGCCACCCCGCCGAAATGGCTGGTGGATGCGCATCCGGACGTTTTGGCCAGGGGCCGCGACGGGCAGGTGCGCGGCTTTGGTTCGCGCCGGCATTATTGTTTCTCGTCCGATGTCTATCTGCAACTGGCCAGCCGCATCACGGCGCAGATGGCACTGCGTTATGGCCGGCATCCGGCGGTGGTCGCCTGGCAGACCGACAATGAATATGGCTGCCACGACACGGTGGTGAGCACATCCGATGCCGCCAAGGCCGGCTTCCGGCGCTGGCTGGCGGGGCGTTATGGCGATGTGCAGGCGCTGAATGCGGCGTGGGGGCTGGCGTTCTGGGCGCAGGAGTATTGCAGTTTCGATGAGGTGGATGCGCCGTTCGGCACCGTCACCGAAAGCCACCCGGCGCACCGGCTGGATTGGCAGCGTTACAGCTCGGCCATGGTCGAGCGGTTCAATGCGGCACAGGTGGCCATCCTCCGCCTTGCCTCGCCGGACCGCGACATCGTCCACAATTTCATGGGCCTGTTCACCGAATTTGATCATTTTGCCCTCGGCCGGCAACTGGATGTGGCGACGTGGGACAGCTATCCGATCGGCTTTCTGGGGCAGGGGCCGTTCACGGCCGATGACAAGGCGCGATATCTGCGCACCGGCCACCCCGATCTCACCGCCTTTCACCACAGCCTGTATCGCGCCTGCGGGCAGGGGCGCTGGTGGGTGATCGAACAGCAGCCGGGGCCGGTGAACTGGGCGGCGTGGAACCCGGCGCCGGCCCGGGGCGCGGTGGAACTGTGGGGCTGGGAAGCGGTTGCACACGGAGCCGAGCGGATGAGCTGGTTCCGCTGGCGCCAGGCACCGACGGGCCAAGAGGCGATGCACGCCGGGCTGAACCGGCCGGACAATGTGCCCGCGGCGGCGTGGCCTGAGGTTGAGGCGCTGGCTGCCGGGCTGGCGCAACTGGGCCCGTTGCCGGCGCGCGGTCAGGCCGATGTGGCGCTGATGTTTGATTATGAGAGCGTGTGGGCGGTGCAGAGCCAGCCACAGGGCCGCGATCAGGATGCGCTGGCCACGGCGATGGCCTGGCACACGGCAGCGCGGCGGCTGGGGCTGAGTGTCGATATCGTGCCGCCGGATGCCGATCTGGCGGGCTATAAGCTGGTGCTGCTGCCGATGCAGGTGGTGGTGGATGATGGGCTGGCGCAGCGGCTGGCGGCCAGCGGGGCGCAGGTGCTGGCCGGGCCGCGCTCCGGCAGCAAGACGCGGGATTTTGCCATTCCAGGCCCGTTGCCGCCGGATGGGCTGAAGGCGCTGATCGATGTGACGGTGGCGCGGGTGGAAAGCCTGCCGCCGGGGATCGTGCTGAGTGCCGGCAACGCCGGGCAGGTCAGCGGCTGGATGGAGGATGTGGAGGCTGGCGCCGGTGTCGAGCAGCGCGCCGGGCTGGATGATGGGCGCGGCCTATGGTTCCAGTCTGGCCGCGGCCATTATCTGGCCGGGCAGGTGGATGAAGGCCTGCTGCGGCGGGTGATTGCTGATGTGGCGGCTGCGGCCGGGCTGGCGGTGGCCGATCTGGGGCCAGATGTGCGGTTGGAACGGCTGGGGCCGCTGCGCTTTTTGTTCAACTATGGCCACACGCCGGTTGATCTGCCAGTTTCGCCCATCATCGGCCAAAATCCGGTGCCGCCGGCCGGCGTCGCCATCTGGAAGGAATGAGATCATGACCCTGCTCGCCGTGCGCAAGGACGCCATTGCCGAGACCAGCCCGCTGCCCGATGTGGGCGCGGCCGGGCCGGGGCAGGCGCGGATGATCATCGAAAAATTCGCGCTGACGGCGAACAATGTCACCTATGCCGTGCACGGGGAGGATATTGCCTATTGGCGGTTCTTCCCGGCGCCCGAAGGGATGGGTATCGTGCCCGTCTGGGGTTTCGGCCATGTCGAAACCAGCCATGTGGACGGGGTGCAGGCCGGGGACCGGTTTTTCGGCTTCTGGCCGATGGCTGGCGCAACGATCGTTCAGCCGGTTGGCATCAACCGCGGCGGCTTGACCGATGGGGCTGCGCACCGGGTTGGGCTGGCGCCCTTTTACAATCGCTACAATGTGGCCTCGAGCGATTGGGGTGATGAGGATGTGCAGTGTCTGTTGCGCGTGCTCTATGCCACAGCCTTTCTGATTGATGCGCTGATGGCGACCCGGCCGGTGGATACGGTGCTGTTGTCGTCCGCCTCCTCCAAAACTGCTCTGGGGGCGGCGCAGGCTGCAAAGGGCCGGCAGCGCGTTGTGGGCCTCACCTCGGCGGCCAACCGCGATTTCTGCCTGGCCACCGGCTATTATGACCAGGTGCTCAGCTATGCCGAGGTGGCAGAGATACAGGGAGATGCGATCGCCTTCGTCGATATGTCAGGCAATGGCGCCGTGCGCAGCGACGTTCACACCTTGCTGGGGGATCGGCTGAAGGAAAGCCATATTGTGGGCGACACCCACTGGCAGGAAGACAACAAGCAGCGGCTGCCCGGGCCAAGGGCGGCACCGTTTTTTGCACCGACCGTCGCGCAAGACCGCGTCGCCGAATGGGGGCTGGCCGGTTTCGACGCGCGGTTGCTGGCCGCCTGGCGCAGCTTTGTCGCCACCACCGGCTGGCTGAAGGTGGAGCGGGTGCAGGGCCGGCATGAAGTGGCCGATGCGTGGGCTGATCTGGTGCGTGGGCGAATTGATCCGGCGGTGGGGATCATCGCCAGCTTGTGACCGTTCAGCTGCGCGAAAGCCGGGTGATGGCATGACCGGCCGCATGGTTCCACATTGGACAATGTGTCGCAACCAGCGGTTCTTGAGTGGCGGGTTGCGCGCGCGTAAAGCGCCTGCCTCAACGACTTGGCTGGCAACGGCGGGACGTGACCAAATTGCCGGCGTTTTGCATGGCCGGCGCAAGGGAGAATGACATGAAGCTGCTGGGTTTTGTCGCTGCTGCCCTGGTGATCGCTGCTCCGGCCGCCGCCAAGGAAATCACCGTGAAGATGCTGAACAAGGGTGCCGAAGGCGCCATGGTGTTCGAACCGGGCTTCATCAAGGCCGCCCCCGGTGACACGGTGAAGTTCGTCGCCACCAATCCGGGCCACAACGCCCAGACCATCCCCGGCCTGCTGCCGGCCGGTGAAGCCGAACAGAAGGGCGCCATGGGCAAGGATTTCGTGCTGAAGGTTGGCAAGCCCGGCCTGTATGGCATCAAGTGCCTGCCGCACTTCTCCATGGGCATGGTTGCCCTGGTGCAGGTCGGCAACGGCCCGTCGGCCAACCTGGCCGCTGCCAAGGCCGTGAAGCTGTCGCCGCTGGCCACCAAGCGCATGACGGCCTATCTGGCTCAGGCCAAGTAAGAGTTTCAGTTCCCACTGAACCGCGGCCGGGGTGGCAACACCCCGGCCGTTTTCGTTTTTGCTCCCCTCCCGCAAGCGGGGCGGAGGAAGGATTACAATCCCGCTGCCGACAGCATCGCGCTGGCCCCGGCCTCCGCATCGTCGCTGCCGGTGCGGAAGAAGGCGAACAGTTCGCGCGCCGTGCCGGCGGCAGAACGCGGCGTGATTTCCACCGGGCGGGCGGCAAATTCGGCGGCATCCACCAGTGCCTCCAACTGGCCGCTGCGGGCGCACAGGCGGACGATATCGCCATCGCGCAACCGGGCGATCGGCCCGCCGCTTGATGCTTCGGGACAGAGATGGATGGCGGCCGGCACCTTGCCCGAAGCGCCCGACATGCGGCCATCGGTGACCAGCGCCACCTTGTGGCCCCGATCTTGCAGCACCCCCAGCGGCGGGGTGAGCTTGTGCAATTCGGGCATGCCATTGGCCTGGGGGCCTTGCCCGCGCACCACCACCACGACATCGCGGTCCAGTTCGCCGGCCTTGAAGGCGGCTTGCACCGATTCCTGATCTTCGAACACGCGGGCCGGGGCCTCGATGGTCCAACGCTCTTCATCGACCGCGCTGGTCTTGAAGATGGCGCGGCCCAGATTGCCGGTCACCAGCCGCATGCCGCCATCGGCGCGGAACGGGTTGCTGACAGGGCGCAGGATCGTCTCGTCCCGGCTTTCGGGCACGTCCTGCCAGTGCAGCGCGCCGTCCAGCATCACCGGATCGCGGGCATAATCGGCCAGGCTGGCCCCGCCGACGGTTGGGATATCGCCGTGCAGCAGGCCGGCATCGAGCAGGGTGCGGATGGTGAAGGCCATGCCGCCGGCAGCGTGGAACTGGTTCACATCCGCCGCGCCGCCAGGATAGACGCGGGCAATCAACGGCACGGCGGCCGACAGCTCGTCGAAATCCTGCCAATCAATGCGGATACCGGCGGCGCGGGCGATGGCGGGCAGGTGGATGGCGTGGTTGGTGGAGCCACCGGTGGCGAGCAGGCCCACCGCGGCGTTGACGATGGCGCGTTCGTCCACACATTCGCCCAGCGGGCGTTCCTGCGGCTGGCCGATGGCGATGGCCGCCAGCCGGTGCATGGCGGCGCGGTTCAGCGCACTGCGCAGGCCGGTGCCGGGGTTGCAGAAGGCGGCGCCGGGCACGTGCAGCCCCATCACCTCCATCATCATCTGGTTCGAATTGGCGGTGCCATAAAAGGTGCAGGTGCCGGGGCTGTGATAGGAGGCGCTTTCGGATTCCAGCAGCTCCTGCCGGCTGGCCTTGCCTTCGGCGGCAAGCTGGCGGATGCGCTGCTTTTCCTTGTTGGGCAGGCCCGATGGCATTGGCCCGGCGGGGATGAACAAGGTGGGCAGATGGCCAAAGCGCAGCGCCCCCATCAGCATGCCGGGCACGATCTTGTCGCAAATGCCCAGCAGCGCCACTGCTTCGAACATGCCGTGGGACAGGGCAACGGCGGTGCCCAGCGCGATGGCGTCGCGGCTGAACAGCGAGAGTTCCATGCCCACCTGGCCTTGCGTCACGCCATCGCACATGGCCGGCACGCCGCCGGCCACCTGGGCGGTGGCCCCCGCTTCGCGGGCAAACAGCTTCAGCTGCGGCGGATATTGGCCATAAGGCTGGTGGGCGGACAGCATGTCGTTGAAGGCGGTGACGATGCCGATGTTGACGCGGGCGCCGGCTTTCAGCGTGGCCTGATCCTCCAGCGCGCCGGCAAAGCCATGGGCGAGGTTGGAGCAGGACAGGCGCGGCCGGCCCATGCCGGCATCGCGTTCACGGGCGATGAGATCAAGATAGCGGCGGCGGCCGTCGCGGCTGCGTGCGATGATCCGGTCGGTGACGCGGGCGAGTGTGGGATGCAGAGTCGTCATGCACACAGCTTAGGCGCGAAAAAGCCAAATTGGCAGAGGTGAATAGCTATGCATTGACGGCAACGGCCGCGGCGGGCAGCGTTTGCCTTGGGGAAATTGGGGGGATGGTGATGACAACTGGCAAAGGTCAGATGGGCCTGGTTGCCGCGCTGGCGCTGGTGGTGGGCAACATGGTGGGATCGGGCGTGTTCCTGCTGCCCGCCACGTTGGCGCCTTATGGCTGGTCGGCGATGGGGGGCTGGGCGATTGCGCTGGCCGGAACGCTGGCGCTGGCTGGCTGCTATGCGGCGCTGAGCCGGCAGATGCCGGGCACATGTGGCCCGCACGCCTATGTCGAGACGGCCTTTGGCCCGCGCGCCAGCTTTGTGGCGGCATGGAGTTACTGGATCGGCGTTTGGGTGGGCAATGCGGCGCTGGCGGTGGCGGTGGTGTCAAACTTCACCGTCTTGTGGCCGGCGCTGGGGCAGGATCCGCTGTTGAGCGCCCTGATGGCGGTGGCGGTGCTGGTGCTGGTGACGCTGATCAACCTGGCGGGCGCGCCGGCGGCGAGCTTCGTGCAGGTGGCGACCACGGGGTTGAAGCTGTTGCCGCTGGTGGCGGTGCTGGCCATTGCCGGCTGGCTGCTGGCCGATCAGGGGGCGGCGGCGATCGTCAACCCGCCATCACCCATGCGGGCCGATGGGGTGATCACATCCGTAACGCTGACGATGTGGGCCTTTCTGGCGTTTGAGAGCGCCACGGTGCCGGCCGACAAGATCAGCCGGGCCGAGGTGACCGTGCCGCTGGCCACCATGCTGGGGCCGTTGCTGGCGGGCGTGCTGTACATGGCGATTTCGGCGGCGATGATCGCGCTGGTGCCGGCCGATGCGCTGGCCGGCAGCAACGCGCCCTTTGCCGATTTTGCCGCGCCGTTCGTTGGCAGGGAGGCCGCGGCGCTGATCGGGGTGTTTGCCGCGATTTCGGCGCTGGGCACGGTCAACGGCCTGACGCTGACGGTGGCGGAACTGCCGCGGGCCCTGGCCTTGGCCGGGCAGTTTCCGGGGCGCTTTGCCGTGCTGAACCGGGCGGGCGCGCCGGCGGCCGGGCTGATCCTGTCGGGCGCGCTGCCGGCGGCGCTGGTGCTGATGAACATCGATCGCAGCCTGTCCGGCCTGTTCGAATTCACCATATTGGTGGCCACCTCGGCGATGCTGATCGGTTATCTGGCGGTGGCTGTGGCGGCGGTGAAGCTGCTCAAGGGCGGGCTGCGGCTGGTTGGTGTTCTGGCTGTGCTCTATTCGCTGTTCGCGCTTTATGCCGCCGGGCTGGAGCCGAACCTGTGGTGCATCGCGCTGGTGGCGGCCGGGGTGCCGGTGCTGCTTTACAGCCGGCGGTAGCGCCGGTCGGCCAGGATTTCCCGCGCCGCATTGTGGCCGGGCGCCCCGGTGACGCCGCCGCCGGGATGGGCGCCGCTGCCGCACAGATAGAGGCCCTTGATCGGCATGCGGTGATCGCCATGGCCCAGCACCGGGCGGGCGGCCCACAGCTGATCCAGGCTGATGCGGCCGTGGAAGATGTCACCGCCGATCAGGCCGAACTTGCGCTCCAGGTCGAGCGGCGAGTGGATCTGGCGGTCGAGGATGCTGGCGCGGAAATTGGGCGCGTGGGCGGTGACGGTGTCGATGATCAGATCGGCGACGGTGTCGCGCGCGTCGTCCCAGCTTTGGCCATTTGGCAGCGTGGGCGCGAATTGCTGGCAGAACAGGCTGGCGACATGGTGGCCCGGCGGCGCGAGCGTGTCGTCCAGCGTGGAGGGGATCAGCATTTCGACGATGGGCTGCTGCGACCAGCCATGGGTTTTGGCGTCGGTGAAGGCGCGGTCCATATAGTCCAGGCTGGGGGCGATGATGATGCCGGCGCCGTGGTGCGGGCCAGCGCCCGGCAGCACGGTAAAATCCGGCAGTTCCGACAGCGCCACATTCATGCGGAACGTGCCGGAACCGGCGGCATAGCCATCGATGGCGCGGGCGAAATCGGCCGGCAGATCGGCGCGGTCGACCAATTGGCGGAACAACAGGGCCGGGCCGGCGTTGCTGGCGATGATGGGTGCGTCCAGTGTGCGGCCATCGGCCAGCGTGACGCCGGTGGCTCTTCCGGCGGTGATGTTGACGCGGCCGACGCGCTCCTCCAGCCCGATGGACACGCCTGCGCCGGCACAGGCCCTGGCCATGGCCTGGGTGATGGCGCCCATGCCGCCGATGGCATGGCCCCAGGCGCCCTTCACGCCGTTCACCTGCCCGAAGACATGGTGGAGCAGGACATAGGCGCTGCCCGGCGTGTCGGGGCTGGCATAATGGCCGACGATGGAATCAAAGCCCAGCACCGCCTTGATCGGTGTGGATTCGAACCAGCCATCGAGAAACTCGCGCGCCGAGCGGGTGAACAGGGCAAACAGGTCGCGCTGCTCATCGGGCTTGAGCCCCAGCAGCGGCCAGCCTTGTGCGGCGAGCGCGGCCATGCCCTTCAGCCCGCGCCCCGGCGGGGTTTTCAGCGCGAGGCGGCGCATCTGATCGGCGAGCACTTCCAGCCGCGCATCATAGGCGGGCAGGGCAGTGGCGTCCTTCGCGCTGAACCGCGCCACTTCGGCTTGCGTCTGCCCGGCGCCGACCTTCAGATAATCGCCGTCCAGCGGCAGGAAATTGTTCAAGGGCCGCAGCACGATCTTCAAGCCATGATCGGCCAGCCGCATATCGGCCGCGACCTTTTCCTGCAGCAGCGAGACGGTGTAGCTGGCGGTGCTGTTGCGGAAGCCGGGCGCGAACGTCTCGGTGACGCAGGCCCCGCCCACCACATCACGCGCCTCGCAGATATGGACCTTCAGGCCAGCCCTGGCGAGATAATAGGCCGTGACCAGCCCGTTGTGGCCGCCGCCGATGATGATCGCATCATATCGCATGGCCGCCTTCCTTGCCTGCCGCCGCACCCCATTGCAACGCCCGGCGCATCCGCTATTCCAGAGCGCAATGAGCAGGCGGGGAGGCCGGGGTTTTGGGCGTTGCAGACGAGACCATCGAAGACGTGATCGATCCCAAGCGGGATCGGCTGGTGATCGTGGCATCCAGCCTGGGCACCGTGTTCGAATGGTATGATTTCTTCCTCTACGGCATCCTGGCCAGCCTGCTGGGCAAATTGTTCTTTGCCACCGGCAACCCCACCACCGAACTGCTGTTCAGCCTGTTCGCCTTTGCCATCGGCTTTTTCTTCCGGCCGCTGGGCGCGCTGGTGTTCGGCTGGTTTGGTGACAAGGTGGGGCGCAAATATACCTTCCTGATCACCATCGCCATGATGGGCGGCGCCACCGCCTGCATCGGCCTGCTGCCCACCTTTGGCCAGGCCGGGATTGCCGCGCCGATCATGCTGCTCACCCTGCGCATGTTGCAGGGCTTGGCGCTGGGCGGCGAATATGGCGGCGCGGCGATTTACGTGGCGGAGCATGCCCCCAAGGGCAAGCGCGGCGCCTATACCAGCTGGATCCAGGCGGCAGCGGCGGGCGGGTTCATGCTCACACTGGCGGTGGTGCTCACCACCAAGGCGATCATTCCGGAAGCCGAATTTGCCGCCTGGGGCTGGCGGGTGCCGTTCCTGGTGTCGATCCTGCTGCTCGGCATCTCGATCTGGGTGCGGCTGAAACTGTCGGAAAGCCCGGTGTTCCAGAAGATGAAATCGGCTGGCACGGTTTCGAAGAACCCGTTCAAGGATGCCTTGCAAGCCCCCGGCAACAAGGGCCGGCTGCTGGTGGCGCTGGCGGTTTCGGCCGGGTTCACGGTGATCTTCTACACCAGCCAGTTCGGCACGCTGTATTTCCCACAATGCACTGCGCGCCTGCCGGAGACCGAGGCGCTGCTCTATCTGGCGGTGGGGGTGGCGGTTTCGGCCCCGGCCTATATCTATTTCGGCGGGCTGTCGGATCGCTTTGGCCGCAAACAGGTGCTCAGTGCCGGCTTCGCCCTCACGCTGGTGGCGCTGTTCCCCATCTTCCAGCTGATGGCCAAGGGCGCCAACCCGGCTCTGTCGGAGGCCATGGCGACCGCGCCGGTGACGGTGGATCTGCCGCCCTGCGAATATAATATCTTCCTCAAGCAGGAGTATGAATGCGGCAAGGCGCTGGAATGGCTGACCAAGCGCGGCGTGTCGTACGACAAGCGCGATGCCGGCACGCTGGCGCTGAATGTCGCCGGTGCGCATCTGGAAGGCTTTGACAAGGACAAGTGGGGCGCGGCGCTCAATGCCGCCGGCTGGCCGGAAAAGGCCGATCCGGACCGCATCGTGGCCTGGCAACTGCTGCTGGCGGTGATGGCGATCGGGCTGCTTTCGGGCTGGACCTATGCGCCGATTGCCGCCCTGCTGGTGGAGATGTTCCCGGCCCGGGTGCGCTATACCAGCATGTCGGTGCCTTATCACATTGGCACCGGTTATTTCGGCGGGTTTCTGCCGGTCGTTTCGCAATATATCGTGGTTTCAACGGGCGATGTGTTTGCCGGGCTTTGGTACACGATTGCAGTGGTGGTGGTTGGCCTGATCGTGATGCTGCTGTTCCTGAAAGACACACGCGACATCAACATCCACGATTGAGGAGCATTTGATGAGCGGACCGCTGGCTGGCTATCGCATCGTCGATTGTTCGCAGATCGTCTCTGGCCCGATGGCCGCCACCATGCTGGCCGATCAGGGCGCCGACGTGATCAAGGTGGAAAGCCCCGGTGGCGATCCGGTGCGCACGCTGGGGCCGCGCAAGACCGATCTTTCCAGCATGTTCATCGCCGTCAACCGCGGCAAGCAGGGCCTGTGCCTTGATCTGAAATCGGCCGATGGCCTGGCCGTGCTGGAACGGCTGGTTGCCACGGCGGATGTGCTGATCGAAAATTTCCGGCCCGGCGTGCTGGCGCGGTTGGGGCTGGATTGGGATCGGGTGCGCGCCATCAACCCACGCATCATCTATTGCAGCATCACCGGCTTTGGCGCCGATGGGCCGTATCAGAACGTGCGGGTGTATGATCCGGTGATCCAGGCCGTGTCGGGCATTGCGGCCAGCCAGGTGGACAAGGAAGGCACGCCCGGCCTGGTGCGCCATCTGGTGGCCGACAAGGTGACAGCGCTGACCGCGGCGCAGGCGATCACGGCAGCGTTGCTGCGCCGGGAGCGTGGTGGGCCGGATGCGCCAGGCGAGCGGGTGGAGGTGGCGATGCTGGATGCCGCCATCGCTTTCAACTGGCCGGATGGCATGTACAACAACGCCTTTCTGGATGATGCGCCCGATCGCTGGCCGGAATATGGCGCGCAGATGCGGCTGTGGAAGGCGGCCGATGGCCAGGTGGCGATCGGCGCGTTGCAAACCGCCGAGTTCGTGGCGCTCACCCGCAGCCTGGGCCGGGAGGATCTGGCCGAAGATCCGCGCTTTGCCACCACGGCCGGGCGGATCAAGCACCAGCGTGAATGGGCGCCGCAGGTTTCGGCCGAGATCGCGCGGCGCACCCGCGCCGAGCTGATGGCCGGTTTTGTCGCGCACGGCGCGGTGGGCGGACCGGTGGTGAAGCTGGATGATGTGCCCGATGATGCCCAGGTGCAGCACAACGGCATCTGCATCACGGTGCAGCATGATGACGCGGTGGGCCGGGTGCGGCAGGCCCGGGCACCGGCCCATTTCGGCACGCCCCTGCCGCCGCCCGGCCCGGCGCCGCACCTGGGCCAGCACAGCCGGCAGGTGCTTGCCGCCATCGGCTATGATGCTGCCGCCATTGCCGCCCTGTTGGACAGTGGTGCCGTGAAGGCCTGAAGCAATTGCGGGGCCGGCATGGCTCTTGCATCATCGCGGATGGGCCTGCGCTGATTCTGCCATTGCAGCCGGGCCTCACGCTGCCCATATCGGTGCGTGACGCGGGGTGGCTGCCTGCCGCCCCATTGGAGTGATTATGACCAACCAGACGCCAACCACTCAGACTCTGGCCGTGTTGCCGCTGCGCGATATCGTGGTGTTCCCGCAGATGATCGTGCCGTTGTTCGTGGGCCGCGAAAAATCGGTGGCGGCGCTGGAAGCCGCCATGCAGGACGGCAAGACCGTGTTTCTGCTCAGCCAGAAGAACCCCGGCGATGAAGATCCCGGTGCGGACGAGCTGTATGATGTGGGCACCATTGCCACGGTGTTGCAGCTGCTGAAGCTGCCGGATGGCACCGTGAAGGTGCTGGTGGAAGGCCAGACGCGTGCCGCTCTGTTGGCGCTGGATGCCAGCGGCGGCCATCTGGTGGCCGACGTGGCCGAGCGGACGGACATCTTGCGCGACGAGACCGAGCTTTCGGCGCTGCTGCGTTCGGCGCAGAAGCAGTTCGAACAATATGTGAAGCTGAACCGCAAGGTCGCCCCCGAAGTTTCCAACCAGATTGCCGCGATCGAGGAGCCGGCGCGCTTTGCCGACACAGTGGCGGCCAATCTGGGCCTGAAGATTGCCGACAAGCAGGGCCTGCTGGCGGAACCCGATGTGGGCGCGCGGCTGGAGAAGATCTTCGCCTTCATGGAAGGCGAGCTGGGCGTGTTGCAGGTGGAAAAGAAGATCCGCAACCGCGTCAAGAAGCAGATGGAGAAGACCCAGCGCGAATATTATCTGAATGAGCAGATGAAGGCCATTCAGCGCGAGCTGGGCGAGGAAGACGAGAAGGACGAAGCCGCCGAGTTCGAGGAAAAGATCAGCAAGACCAAGCTGTCCAAGGAGGCCCGCGAAAAGGCGCTGGCCGAACTGAAGAAGTTCAAGGCGATGGCGCCGCAATCGGCGGAAGCCACGGTTGTGCGCAACTATCTCGACACGCTGTTGGGCCTGCCGTGGGGCAAGCGGTCCAAGATCAAGAAGGACATTGTCGCGGCGCAGGCGGTGCTCGACAACGATCATTATGGCCTGGAAAAGGTGAAGGACCGGATCATCGAGTATCTCGCCGTGCAGGCGCGCACCAACAAGCTGAAGGGGCCGATCCTGTGCCTCGTCGGCCCGCCCGGCGTGGGCAAGACCAGCCTGGGCCGCAGCATCGCCAAAGCCACCGGGCGCGAGTTCATCCGCCACAGCCTGGGCGGCGTGCGCGACGAAGCCGAGATCCGCGGCCACAGGCGGACCTATATCGGCTCTATGCCCGGCAAGGTGATTCAGAACCTGAAAAAGGCCGGCACGTCCAACCCGCTGTTCCTGCTCGATGAAATTGACAAGCTGGGCCAGGATTTCCGCGGTGATCCCTCATCCGCGCTGCTGGAGGTGCTGGATCCGGAACAGAACAAGACGTTCAACGATCATTATCTCGAAGTGGATTATGACCTGTCGGACGTGATGTTCGTGACGACGGCCAACAGCTACAACATGCCCCAGCCGCTGCTGGACCGCATGGAGATCATCACGCTTTCGGGTTACACCGAGGATGAAAAGCTGGAGATCGCCAAGCGCCACCTGATCGAGAAGCAATATGAGGCGCACGGCCTGAAAAAGGAAGAATTCGCCATCGCCGATGAGGCGATCCGCGATCTCGTCCGCTATTACACCCGCGAAGCCGGGGTGCGCCGGCTGGAGCGCGAGATTGCCAAGCTGGCGCGCAAGGCGCTGCGCCGCATCCTGGAAGGCAAGGATGTCAGCGTGACGGTCACCTCCGACAATCTGGCGGAGTTCGCCGGGGTGCGGAAGCATCGTTATGGCCTGGCCGACAGCGAGGATCAGATCGGCGCCGTCACCGGCCTGGCCTGGACCGAGGTGGGCGGCGATCTGCTGACCATCGAGGCCGTCACCTCGCCGGGCAAGGGCACGATCAAGACCACCGGCAAGCTGGGCAGCGTGATGACCGAATCAATCTCGGCGGCGCTCAGCTTCGTGCGGGCGCGGGCGGTGCATTATGGCATCCAGCCCGGCGTGTTCGAAAAGAAGGATATCCATGTGCACGTGCCGGAAGGCGCGACGCCCAAGGATGGCCCGTCGGCGGGCATCGCCATGGTCACCGCCATCATCTCGACGCTCACCGGCGTGGCGGTGAAGCGCGATGTGGCGATGACCGGCGAGGTGACGCTGCGCGGCCGGGTGCTGCCGATCGGCGGCCTGAAGGAAAAGCTGCTGGCCGCGCTGCGGGGCGGCATCACCACCGTGCTGATCCCGGCCGAGAATGAGAAGGACCTGACCGAGATCCCCGACAATGTGAAGCAGGGGCTGACGATCATCCCGGTTTCCCATGTCGATGAGGTGCTGGCGCTGGCCCTGATCCAGCCGCTGGTGCCGATCGAATGGACCGAGGCTGATGAAAAGGCGGTGCAGCCGGCGGCGGTGGTTGCGACCGAACCGGCGGTGCGGCACTGAAATATTGAGGCGGGGGTGATGCCGGGGCT
Source organism: uncultured Sandarakinorhabdus sp. (assembly GCA_964535865.1). Lineage (GTDB taxonomy): Bacteria > Pseudomonadota > Alphaproteobacteria > Sphingomonadales > Sphingomonadaceae > Sandarakinorhabdus. The sequence continues at coordinate 20,815 of CAZHTW010000003.1, forward strand.
TTACAGCCTCGCGCAAAACCCCTAATCGGCCGCTCCCAGCCCTGAAACACGGGGGCTAGAGCAAGTGGGCGCGTAGCTCAGCGGTAGAGCACTGCTTTCACACGGCAGGGGTCACAGGTTCAATCCCTGTCGCGCCCACCACTTGCTTCCGGTCGGATCAATCCAGCAGATTGATGGTAACGCCCTTGCCTTGCGTCAGGGCGGCCTGCCACAGGGCATAAGCCGCAGCCAGATCCTGCGCAGCCACGCCCAGGGATTTGTACAGCGTGATATCCTCTGGCCCGGTGCGGCCGGGGATGTGGCCAGCGGCCACTTCGCCAATTTCGCCCAGTATTTGGCCCTCATCAATAACACCGCGCGCCATCGCGCCCAGCAATTCGCCGGCGGCGGCCATGGCGGCCTCGCGATAATCCACGAACACCCGGGCACGGGAGACCACAGCATCATCCACTTCGGCCGTTGCCGCGACCGCGGAGCCGACAAGATTGAGATGCTGGCCGGCCGCCAGATCGGCTCCATGCAGGATCGGCGTCTTTGCCGCTGTGGTGGTGCAGATGATGTCGGCCCCGGCCACTGCGTCTGCCACCCCGGCGTGCGCTGTGCAGGGCAGGCCGGTGCGGGCGGTGACGGCGGCGGCAAAGGCCGCGGCTCGCGCCGGATCACGGCCCCAGACGCTCACCTGCGCAATCGGCCGCACGGCCTGCATGGCCAGCACGTGCCGCATGGCCTGCTCGCCATTGCCCAGCACCGCCAGCCGGCTGGCATCGGCACGGGCCAGCAGATCGGTGGCCAGCGCGCTGACAGCCGACGTGCGGATCGCAGTGAGCGAAGCCCCTTCGATCAGCGCCAGCGGCACGCCTTTCAGGCTGTCAAACAGGATCACCATGCCGATATGGCTGCCCAGCGGATCGCCATGCGGGCGCGGATATTTGCACACCAGCTTGATGCCGAAACAGGCCGGATCACCCAGCGTGCCGGGCATCATCGCCATGCTGCCGCCGGCATCCGGCACCGCCAGATATTGCCGGATTGGCAGGGAGACATTGCGCGCGGAGGTGGCGATCATCGCGCTGCGCATCACACCCACACAGGCCGCCACCGGCAGCAGCGCCTCCACTTCGGATTGACGGATGATCAGCATCAGCCGGGCTCGCGCGGCGGCAGGAAGCGCATGGCGGCCATCACCGCCTCCACATTGTCTGGGCGGGCGAAAGCTTCGGGCATGGATTCGCCGGGGCTGCGCGGGCGGCCGATTGCGGCAAACCAGTCTTCCAGGCCGGGCGGCATGAACACCCAGAACAGCTTCATGTCGGTGCTGCCGGTGTTTTTGATCCAATGTGTGCCGTTGCGGGCGAACAGCACGCTGGTGCCGGCCACCACGGCGCTGGTGACACCATCGATGTTCACCTCGCCCTCACCCTCATAAATGAACACCAGCTCGTGGTTCTGGCGGTGGCCATGTTCGCGCACCATGCATCCGGACGGCAGCAGCTGGGTGCCGCTGGAGAAGCTGTCATAGGGCATGTTGTCGGGCGTGAGATGCACATCGACATAGCCGCGCGATGGCAGGGGTTGCCACCAGGACTGGCCTTCGCCGGGGCCGACGATCACCGATTGCAGCTTGGTTCCAGGCTTGGTCATCGCCTCATCCGTTCAGGAAGCTGAGCACCCGATCATTATAGGGGCTGGTCGAAACAATCGGGCAAAAATGGCCACCGCGGGTCAGCAGATGCAGCTCAGCGCCGGGGATCAGCTCGGCCAGCTCGCGGGTGAAGCCGGGCGGGGTGATCTGATCATCCTGTGCGCCGATGCACAATGTGGGGGCTGTGATGCCGGCCACCGCGCTGCGCAGATCATGCGCCACCACAGCGGCCAGGCGGGACAATTCCACCTCCAGCCCCGGAAACGCGCCCATGCGTTCCTCGATGAAGGCGCGGCTGGATTTCATTTGCGGTTGCAGGTGAGAACTTGGCATCGCCAGATAGGTGCCCATGGTGAAATAGGCCGGCGGGCCGCAGTTGATCAGGATTTCGCGGCGGGCGCGGAACAATTGCACGAAATATTCATCAGGCCCGGCCCAACTGCAGCTCAGCACCAGCCGCGCCACCCGCTGCGGCGCCTTCAGGGCGATATGCTGGCAGATGGCGCCTCCCGTGCTGTGGCCAATGAAATGGGCTTTCTGGCTGCCCAGCGCGTCCATCAGGTCCAGCAGATCATCGGCCATATGTTCTGCGCCGTGCACGGCCTTGCCGGGGCTGCTGGCGCCGCAGCCGCGATGATCGTGAGTGATGACGCGGAACTGCTGGGCCAGCGCCTGCACCTGGTTGGACCAGAACGCCCCGCGCCCGCCCAGGCCGGCCACCAGAAACAGATCCGGCCCGCTGCCGGTGATTTCAACATGGATGTCCACATCGGGTGCAACCCTGATGCGGTGGACGCTGGTGGGCAGGATCGTCATGGCGGCAACGCTATCGCAGATACCGTGGTTGCCGGTGCATGTGGCGAAGCTTGTCCGGCTGACGGACAGTTGCCGGGCCGGCATTGGTGGCGGCGAGTGGGCGAGGGAAGCTGCGTGATGCCCGGAGCGGAAGTTGATCTTGCCCAGTCGCTGGCCGATCTGATCGGCGCTGCCGGCGTGACCAGCGATGCAGAAACCCTGGGCTTTTTCGCGCAGGATGTGATGGCCGCCGGCATCGCGCCGCTGGCGGTGGCCAGCCCGGCCAGCACCGAACAGATGGTGCAACTGGTGCGGTTTGCCCGCACGCACGGCGTGGCGCTGCATCCGCGCGGCGGCGGCATGTCATATACGCGGGCGTTTCTGCCCGAAACCAGCCGGGCCATCGTGGTTGATTTCAGCCGCCTGGCGGCGATCCGCGCCATATCGGCGGTGGATGGCCATGTCACGGTGGAGGCCGGCTGCACCTGGGCGGCGCTGGATGCGGCGCTTGCGCCGTTGCGCCTGCGCACGCGCTTCTGGGGGCCGATGTCAGGCGGCACCGCCACGGTGGGCGGCTCGCTCAGCAATGGTTCGGTCACCTTCGGTTCGGGGCAGGTGGGCGCGTCGGCCAATGCGGTCAAATCCTTCGAGATCGTGACGGGCACGGGCGCGGTGATCCACAGCGGATCGGATGGCACCGGTGCCGGCCAGCCCGGCAACCGCAGCCATGGCCCCGACCTCACCGGGCTGTTTGCCCATGATTGCGGCGCGCTGGGCATCAAGACGGCAATCACCCTGGAAACCGAACCGCGCCCGGCGCTGGTGGATGGGATCAGCTTTGCCAGCGACGATTTTGCTGGCCTGTGCGACCTGCTGCGCGGCGTGGCGCAGCGGCGGCTGGCCAGCGAGATCATCGCCATGGATGCCGATGTGGCGCGGCAGATGGCTGGGCCGTCAAATATCTGGAATGATCTGAAGGCGCTGGGCCGGATCGGCCTGGCATCGGGCGATCCGGCCACGGCGCTGCGGCGCATGGCCGGGGTGGCGCTGGCCGGGCGGCGGTTCCTCGATCGGGCGGCGTTCACCCTGCATTTCGTGGTGGAGGGGCGCGACCGGGATGACCTGCGCAGCCGGCTGCGCGCCATCCGGCAGCTGGCGGCGGGTTGTGGCGAAATTCCCAACACGGTGCCGCTCGCCACCCGCGCGCAGCCGTTTCCCGAACTGCCGGTGACGCATCCCGATGGGCGGCGGATGCTGCCCTTGCACGGCGTGTTCGCCTGGAGCCAGGTGGCGGGGTTTCATGCTGCCTATCGGCAGTGGAAGGCCGGCATGGCGCCGGTGCTGGCGGCGCACAACATCGTGGTGGCGGATTTCTTCGCCGTGGTGGCGGGCGTGGGCCTTTTGTATGAACCGGTGTTCTATTGGCCGGATGGGCTGATGGCCTATCACGAACGGCGCACCCCGGCCTGGCTGGCCGCCATGCCGCGCCACCCGGACAATCCGGCGGGCCGCGCCATGGTGTTTCAGGCGGTAGCGGCGCTGGTGGAACTGATGGCCAGCCACGGTGCCAGCCAGTATCAGATTGGCCGGCTTTATCCTTATGCCGGGGCGCATGAGGCCGGGCGCGGCGCGCTGTTGCGGGCGATCAAGGCCGCGGTCGATCCCGATGGCCTGTGCAACCCGGGGGTGCTCGGCTTGTGATCGATCCTGAAACCCGTATCGCCATCATTGGCGGCGGCATCGGCGGGCTGGTGTGCGCCCTGGCGCTGCGCAAGGTCGGGCTGACCCCGGTGATCTTTGAGCGCGCCGGCGCGTTCGAAGATGTGGGCGCAGGCATTTCGCTGTCGCCCAATGCGGTCAAGGCGCTCAATTGGCTGGGGCTGGGGGATTTTCTAGCGGCCACCGCCAACGAGCCGATGGAGCAACAATTGCGCCATGGCCGCAGCGGGGCGCTGCTGCAGGCGATTGATCGCCGCCACACCCGCGATGTCTATGGTGCCCCCTATTTGCAATTGCACCGCGCCGATCTGGTGGCGGTGCTGGTGGCGGCCTTTGGGGCGGATCGGGTGCAGCTGGGCCGGGGGTTGGCGCGGATTGCGCCGGATGGCGGTCTGGGCTTTGCCGATGGCAGCCGGGCCAGCGCCGATCTGGTGATCGCGGCCGATGGCCTGCGTTCCACGGTGCGGGCGCAGTTGTTTGACAACGGCGCGCCGCAGTTCAGCGGCCATGTCGCCTGGCGCGCGCTGGTGCCGGCCGAAGCACTGCCGGCCGAGGCCAGCACGGCCATCAACATCAACCATCTGGGCCAGGGCCGCAACATCGTCAGCTATCCGGTGCGGGGCACGTCGCTGGTCAATGTCGTGGCACTGACCGAGAGTGCCGACTGGGCCGAGGAAAGCTGGAGCGCGCGGGCCGACAAGGCGGAGCTGTCGGCGCAGTTTGCCGGCTGGGCGCCCTTTGTGCAGCAGCTGATCGCCGCCATGCCCGCCGATCAATTGTTCCGCTGGGGCCTGTTCATCCGCGAGCCGATGGAGCGCTGGGTGGCCGGGCGCGTTGCCCTGCTGGGCGATGCGGCGCACCCGATGCTGCCCTATATGGGCCAGGGTGCATCATGCAGCATCGAGGACGGCGTGGTGCTGGCGCGGGCGCTGACGGCGGCCGATGATGTGGAGGGCGCGCTGGCGCGCTATCAGGCGGCGCGGCGCCCACGCGCCGGTTTTTTGCAGGCGCAATCCAATCTGGGCGGCGCGCGCCTGCACGCCATTGACCCTGATGCCTTCAAGGCCATGCCGTTGAAGGACGAAGATGCGCTGGGCATTTTCCGCTATGATCCGGTGACCGCCGAGGTTTAGGCGGGCTTGCGCGCGACCAGCGATTGCAGGAAGGCGTTGGACAGCGGCGGGCCATCCTCCACCACAAAGCCGGCCGCGCTCAGCATCCCGCGGAAATCGCTGGCCACGAACGCTGGCGAATAGGGTTCGCAATTGTTGCGGCTGTCATAATCAATCAGGAAGCGATTGCTGGCCGGCAGTTGATCCTGATCATTGTTGGGAAATTCATAGATGGAGAAGGTGCCGCCTGGGCGCAGCACCCGGAACATCTCGGCGATGATCGCCTGCATCGCCGGCACCGTCACCTCGTGGAACAGGATATAGGACAGCACGCAATCGAAATGCCCGTCGCCAAAGCCGGTGGCTTCGGCCAGCGCCTGTTTGAAATGCACGGGCTTGCCCTGTTCCACCGCGCGCATATGGGCATAGCGGATGAGGGGTTCGGCCACATCCAGGCCCCAGATTTCGGCATCGGGGTGATTGTCGTGCAAGGCGGTGGTGGCCTGGCCGATGGAACAGCCAATGTCCAGGATGCGCGCCACCTGGCCATCGGCCGGCAGGGTCATGCGTTCGGCCAGTTCGATGTGCAGCTCATCCTGATCGTTGCTGCCTTCGTAAAACACCTTGGTGCCATAATGGAACACGATCCCGCCCAAAGGATCGTCGGTGTAGCCGCCGGGCTGGCAGTGGATTTCACAGCGGGTATAGGCCGGCACGTGGAAATCCGGATCGATGTGCAACCGTTCGGGATGGCTGGCGGCGGCGGCATCCATGCGGGCCAGCAGGCCGGGGGCATCCTGCAGAAAGCTTTCGCGGGTGCGCCGCCACATCATTTCCTGCTGGGTGCGCACAAAGCGTTCAAATGTGGGCACCACTGGCACCGTGCGGAACTGGCGACGGATGGCGGCCAGTGGCACCGGCTTGCCGGGGGCGGGCGCGCCGACGCTGCCGGCGCTGATCGCCGAGGCCAGCGCCGCCTCACCATGCTGGGCCACCAGCGGAAACAGCTGGCGGATGGCCAGGTTGCGGAAGCTGGTGACGAATTCCAGATAGGATTCATCGGCCAGCCGGCTGGGGCGCGGCAATACACCGATCTGGCCACGGTCCATCGTCATTCTCCCTGGTTGCTGCCGGTCGGCCGGCGCGCGAAGCTGCTGAAGATGCGATCCACAAACGCCGCGCGCAGGGCGGCGCGTTCGGCGATTTCTGCTGCATCGGGCAGATGCGCCTCGATCGCGTCGGTCACGGCGATGCCTTGGCTGGCCAGGATTTTTTCGAGCACGAAGATGCGATCCTGCTGCGTCCACACCGCGGCCGACAGTTCGAGCAGCGCATCGAGGATATTGTCGAACAGCACATTCTCGAAAAACGCCTTGCCCGGCCCGTTGATCTCGTTGCCCAGCCGCTCGGGCACGTTGACGGCAACATAGGGGCCGGATGGGGGCGGGGGTCGTTCCATGCACGCACCATAGCCGCGCCCGCCATGGCCGTGCGGCTGGCATCGCCCTCTATCCGCTGATCGGACAGTTCGGGGGCATTGGGGCAGGCTGGCCAGCGGTTTCTGGCAGAGCCATGGCCAACTCCCCACAGCGCGCGCAGGATGGGCCGGCATGACCAGCATAGTTGATGTGATTCTGGCCCCGGCACAGGGGGCATTTTTTTATGACGATCAGGCCGCGATCCGGCAGGGTCGCACACGCGATGGCGCAGGCTATGGCGGTGCGCCGCTGACCCCAGGCTTTGCCGCCGTGCGGGTGCCGGCGGCGGCGCTGGGCATCGGGCTGCTGCTCTCCACCGGGGCCGTGGCCTGGGGCGACATGGTGAGCGTGCAATACTCGGGCGCCGCCGGGCGTGATCCGTTGTTCCAGCCGGCCGCCATTGCCGCGCTGGTGCGGGGGGTGCTGGCGCCGCGCCTGATCGGCCGGCCGGCCGCCTATGCCGATGCCAGTGCCGCGATCGCCTTTGCCGATCACAACGGCCGCCGGCTGCCAATTGCGGTCGAATATGGGCTGAGCCAGGCGCTGCTGCAGGCCGAGGCCATGGCCAGCCAGTTGACCGTGGCCGAAGTGGTGGCACAGCTGCACGATCTGCCGCTGCCCACAAGGCCCGTGCCAATCTTTGCCCAGAGCGGCGATGACCGTTATGACAATGTCGACAAGATGATCATGAAGCGGGTGGATCTGCTGCCGCACGGCCTGATCAACGCGCGAGAAAAGTTTGGCCCGGAGGGTGCGGCCTTCCTCGATTATGTGCGCTGGGTGGCCGGCCGGGTGCGGGCGCTGGGCAGCGATGATTATCAGCCGGTGCTGCATTTTGATGTTTATGGCTGGATCGGCCTTGGCATCGGGTTGGACCCGCTCGCCGTGGCGGGTTTCTGCGCGCGGGTGGCCGAAACAGTGCCAGGATGGCGGGTCAACATCGAATGCCCGGCCGATTATGGCAGCATCGATGCCCAGATCGAACATTATGCCCGCATCGTGGAGGCGGTGGACGCGCGCACCGATGCGGTGGCCATCGTGGCCGATGAATATTGCAACACGCTGGCCGATATCCGCCGTTTCTGCGATGCCCGCGCCGGCCACATCGTGCAGATCAAGACGCCCGATGTCGGCTCGCTGTTCGATACCGCGCTGGCCATCCGTTATGCCAAGGCCGCGGGCATTGGCGCCTATTGCGGTGGCAGCTGTGCTGAAACCGATCTGTCGGCGCGCACCTGCGTGCATGTCGCCGTGGCGACACAGGCGGACATGATGCTTGCCAAGCCCGGCATGGGCGTCGATGAAGCCATCACCATCGTTGGCAACGAACAGGCGCGGCTGATCGCGGCGATGCAAGCCAAAGCGGCGGCGCGGGCATGAGCGGGGCGCTCAGCGGCGTCACGGTGGTGGCGCTGGAACAGGCGGTGGCGGCGCCGCTCGCCAGTTGCCGGCTGGCCGATGCCGGGGCGCGGGTGATCAAGGTGGAGCGGCCCGAAGGCGATTTTGCCCGCCGTTATGACGGGCTGGCCAAGGGGGAGAGCGCCTATTTCGTCTGGCTCAACCGCGGCAAGGAATCACTTCGCCTCGATCTGGCCGATGCCGGTGACCGCGCACTGCTGAGCGCCATGCTGGCCAGGGCCGATGTGTTCATCCAGAATTTGAAACCCGGCGCGCTTGATCGGCTGGGGTTTCCCATGGCCGATCTGCGCGCCCGCCATCCACGCCTGATCTGTTGCAGCATTTCCGGCTTTGGCAATGACGGGCCATTTGCGCATCTGAAAGCCTATGATCTGATCGTGCAGGGCGAGGTCGGCCTGTGCGCCATCACCGGCACGCCTGACGGCCCGGCGCGGGTGGGGGTTTCGGTGTGCGATATCGCCGCCGGGATGACCGCCCATGCCGCCATCCTGCAAGCGCTGTACAGCCGCGAACGCACCGGCCAGGGTTGCAACATCGACGTCTCGCTCTTCGATGCGCTCGCCGACTGGATGAATGTGCCCTATCTCCACCATGTCTATGGCGAGCGGGCGACGCAGCGCGCCGGGGTGAACCATCCGTCGCTGGCGCCCTATGGGGCCTTTGCCTGCAAGGATGGGCAGCAGATCATCTTTTCGGTGCAGAACCAGGCCGAATGGCGGCGGTTTTGCGCGCAATTTCTGGGGGATGCCGGCCTGGTGGACGATGAGCGCTTTGCCGGCAACATGGACCGGCTGGCGCATCGCCCGGCGCTGGAGGCGCTGGTGCAGGCAGTGTTTGACGGGTTGGCCGCCGATGCCGCCATGGCCCGGCTGGAGGCGGCAGGCATCGCTTATGGCCGGTTGAACGATGTGCCCGGGCTGGCCGGCCACCCGCACCTGCGCACGATCAGCGTGGAGACGGCGGCCGGTGTGCTGCACGTGATTGCCCCGGCGGCGCTGGTGGACGGGGCGGCGCCGGCGGCGACCCGGGTGCCGGTGTTGGGCGCCGATGATGCGCGCCTGCGGGCTGAATTCAGTTCGTGAGGCCGGCCAGCACGCGGTTGACCAGTTCGCTGTCGTCCCAGGTGAGGGATGGCTTGCCGATGCGCACCACCGTCAGGCCGGCCGACGGCACGACATAGACGCGCTGGCCGCCGGCGCCATCGATATAGACCACATCATCGCGGGCAAAGGGCTGGGCCGCGGCCACGGTGAGCGGGACGGCCTTGCCATAGCGCCTGACCGGCACATGCGGGCTGCCGCGCCAGAAGTTCATGCCGAAACTGGGGTTGAGCGGGGAGGGCGCGGTGACGGTGCGCACCCAATCGGCGGCGATCACCTGGCGGCGGCCCACCTTGCCCTGGTTGCGCACCAGTTCGCCCACGCGCAGCCAATCGCCGGCCGTGGCCTGCAGGCAGCAGAAATAATGCGGGTTGCCGCCCGGCCGGTCCAGCCACAGCGCGGCATCGCTGGCGCCAATCGGAGCCCACAGAGTGCGCGACAGCCAGGCGGCATAACGTTCGCCCAGCACCGCCTGCAGCGCCAGGCCGGCCAATTGCGTGCTGATGTTCTGATAGGCAAATTCGCTGCCCGGCAGCGTGGTGAGGATGAAGCCGCGCGCCGCGGCGCGATTGTCCGCCCCGAACATCAATTGCGCCGATGGCGACTGGGGATCGGCCGGATTGGCCGGCGGGGAGCCGACACCGCCGGTCATCCGCAGCAATTGCTCGATGGTGACCGCGCCCTTGGGATCATCGGCCAGTTCGGGCAGATGCCGGGCCAGCGGATCGGCAAGGCTGATCTTGCCGCTGGCAATCGCCGGGCCAAAGGCCAGCGCCAGCACCGCCTTGTGCATGGAGGCGGTGGCGAAGCGCGAACTGGCGGCGAAGCCCGGCGCATATTGTTCATGCACGACGCGGCCATCGCGGGCGATGATCAGGGCAAAGCTGTTCTGCGCATCGGCATAGGCCTGGGCATTGGCAATGGCGGCCGCCGTGATGCCGCCGCCTTTGGGGAATGGCCGGGCGGGCGCACCGGCCACGGTTTCGGCCGGCGTATAGGCATTTGGGCTTTCCACGGCAGTGGCCATCGGGATCGCTTTCATCCGGGCCAGCACGGCGGCGGCTTCGGCCGTTGGGGGTGCTGGCTGGGCCAGCGCGGCCCCTGCCAATCCGCACAAAGCCGCGAAGGCCAACGCTTTCATGGCGCCTGCTCCGGCGGTGGGCACAGGGCCGTCATCAGTGCCTGGGTGTAACGGGTGCGTTCGGTCGCCAGTTCGGCGGCCAGCGCCGGGCCAGGCTGGTGATCGGCGACCAGGCCGGGCGCCATGATGCCATGATCGGCCAGCAACGCCTCCAGCACGCGCTGGCGATCCTTCACCACCCACAATTCACGCGCCAGCACCAAGAGGGCATTGGCAACATCATCAATCTGGTGCGGCGCCAGCGCCTGGGCCTGCCCAACGCTGCGTGAGGCGGCGCCAAGATCGATTGCGTCGCTCACGGCTGGTCGGCCTTGGGCTTGGTGGCGGTGATCACCCAGGGATAAAGCGCGCCGTCCAGCCCGCCTTCGGCCACGTCGACAAAGCCGACCTCGCGGGCCGTCTGGCTCCAATCCAGCGTGGCGGCTTCGCGCCAATAGGGCTCACCGCCCTTCTTGGCCTGCACATCGGCCCGCCATTCACCCATCTTGTCGAGCATGCGATAGGGGGTGACATCGCTCATCAGCATCTGGCCACCGGGTTCCAGCACGCGATAGGCTTCTGCGAACACGGCGCGGATGGCGCTGGCCGGCATTTCGTGCAGGATGATATAGCTGGCAACCAGATCAAAGCTGGCATCGGCAAAGCCGGTGGCTTCGGCGGCGCGCTGGTGCAGATCCCAGGCCCAGCCATTGGCATTGGCCGTGCGCAGTGCTTCCTTCAACATCGGCACGGCCAGCTCCACCCCGGTGATGCGGGCGGCGGGGAAGGTCTCCTGCAGGGCCACGGTGAAATGGCCGGAACTGGTGCCCATTTCGAGGATGCGACCATAATCGCGGCGCGGCAGCTTGGCCAGCACAGCGCGCCGCTGGGCAAAAATATCCCCACCGAAATTGCGGGCGACATAGGTCTTGTGGATCAGCTCGCTGTGCACAAAGCCCATTTCCGGGTGGCCATCCCAGCCGCCGGTGGTGCGGTGGAACCACACGCCGCGATAATAATCGGGCACCACGAAATCATCATGCAGGGTCAGCGTGGCCGGCCCTTTGGCTTCCAGTTCGGCAAAGCGCGGCAGCAGCACATCGGCCATTTCATCAAAGCCGTCGCGCGCCACCCGGCCATGTTCGACGCTGGCGAATTCGATCACCAGATTGTGCATGGCAAAGGCGTCCGATCCGGCAAGCGCCTGCTTCACGGCGCCGTCGCGGGCATCAAGATCGTCGGGAAGGCTGTGCGCATCCAGGCCGGACCGTGCCAGCTCCCCGGCCCAGCGTGCCGCCAGTGGCCGGCTGGCGCTGGTGATTTCCACCATGAAATCCATGGCGGCGCGGCCGCCCTGTCGCAAGGTTGCGCCCATGATTGCTCCTATTCTGCGGCCTGCGGGGCGGCGGCCGGTTCGGCATCGAGACGGAAGAAATACAGCGGGATCACCGACAGCGCATAGAGCACGGCCGGCACCACCGCCACGCCGATGATGATGCCCGTGAGAGCTTCGGGTGGCTGTTCGACCGCCTTGCCCAGCGACGGCTGGAAGTGGAAGGCCTGCAGGATCAGCCCAACCAGCAGCGGGCCAAAGGCCATCGAGGCCTTTTCGACAAAGCTGTAGGCCCCGGCGTAAACGCCTTCGCGACGGATGCCGGAGCGGCGGCAATCATGATCGATCGCATCGGGCAGCAGGCTTTGGCCCATCAACAGCAAGCCGCCGGAGAAGGTGCCCGACAGGAAGCCGCGCAGCAGGATGAAGACCAGGGGTTCGTTGGCACCAGCCAGCATCCAGCTGGAGGTGAGGCAGGCGAACAGCAGGCAGCCCAGGCCATAGAGTGTCCGCTTGCTGAAATGCTTGCCCAGCCACACCCAGGCCGGCATCGTGGTGAGCGTGGCGATGGTGGCACACAGCGAATAATAGCCCACGGTGGAGGCCGGCTGTTTCAGCACATTGTCCATCAGGAACAGGATGGACGACGTAAGGCTGGCCAGCCCGACCAACTGGCAGACCTTGGCCGCGATCAGCAGCATGAACGGCCGGTTTTGCACCACCACCAGATAGCGCGCCGCGCCGCCAGCCTGCGGCGCGCTGGGCACCTGCCGGGACCGGCGTGCGGCGGCAAACGCGCTGAGCATCGCCAGCAGCACCACGCCGGCCAGGATCAAGCCGATCTGGCCATAGCCGGTGCGGCCGCCGCCCAGCGTCTTGGCCAGTTGCGGGGTGACGCCGGTGATCAGGCCGCCGATGGACACGAAGGCGATGCGCCACGACATGATGGCGGTGCGCTCCACTGGATTGTCGGTCATTTCCGCCGGCATCGCCATATAGGGCACGTTGAACAGCGTGTAGCCCAGCGCGATGACCAGCAGGCTGCCCATGATCCAGAACGGCAGGGCGGCGTCCACCGCAGCGGGCGGATTGAAGATCAGCGCCACGCCAAAGGCCGAGGTGAAGGCGCCGGCCAGCAGGAAGGGCGCGCGCCGGCCCATGCGGCCGTGCCAATTGTCGCTGATCCCGCCCAGCAGCGGCGCGGCGACGGCATCGAACAGCTTGGCCCCAAAGAGCAGGCTGCCCGCCAGCGCCGGCGCAAGGCCCAGCACCGAGGTCATGAAGAACAGCAGCAGCAGCGAATTGACCGTGAGCACGGTGACCGTGCCAACCGATCCGGCCCCCCAGGCAATGCGCAGGCCGGTGGAAACGCGACGGATGGGGGCGGACTCGGTCATCGCATCACCATGGGGCCGCTCCGGCCATCACCAAGGCTGGCCGATCGGATGGCCGCTGGGCGGATAGTGCCGCTCATGGTGCCATATCGGCCATGGTTTCGCGGCGCAGCAGATTGACCACGGCCTTTTGCACCGCCGGATCGGGGATCGGCCCGGAGGAGACGATCATCGAGGTGCCGGGCAGATGTTTCTGCGGATCGGCGATGAACCAGGCGATGCGCTCATCGGTCCACACCAGGCCCTTGCGCCCGGCATCGGCCATGGCGGTGGTGTAGGTGAAGCCGGGCACCGTGCCGGCGCGCTGGCCGAAGATGTGATAGAGATTGGGGCCCACCAGATGCGGCCCGTTCTTTTCCACCGTGTGGCAGAACCGGCACCATTTGTAGGTCTCGTCGCGCACCTGGTTTTCAAACGGCGTTGGCGCGCTGGCCACCACCCGGGCGGCCGGGTGATCGGCAACGGCGAGGTGTGAGGTGACGCCGGGCGGGCCGCTGGCCTTTTCGCCCATCGGCCAGGGCGTGACCTTGAACAATGCGTGCGGGCCATAGGCGCCCAGCGCCGCCAGCGAAATCGCCGCCAAGGGCGCTGCCACCCGCGAAAAGCCGCTCAACTTTGCCTTGATTGGCGGCTGGCGCTTGCGGTGGACCAGCCAGCCGATCAGCCATACCAGGGCGCAGACGCCGCCAAAGATGGCCAGCGCGCGCGGCCCCGGTTCGGGCGAGCGGAAGGTGGTGAAGGCATAGACTGTGGACGCCACGCCGATGAAGATCTGCATGCCATAGCCGGGCGGGAAGATCGCCAGCAGGCCCTTGCCGTGGCGCAGCAGGGCATAAGCGGTGGTGAGGATCGCGGCCAGATTGAGCACCAGCAACATGAAGCCCAGCCCGGAGTGGAAGTATCCGGTGAACATCCACACATCGCGGTCACGGCCCATCAGCGAGGGCAGCGCCGGCAGTGGGCCGAGATGCACCTTCAGATCATCGGCCCAGGCATAGATGATGCCGACAAACGGTGCAGCCAGGATGAGGACATAGGCCACCAGCGCCAACCAGCGGCCCCAATTGTGCAGCGCCGGGGTGACGCCGGCTGCCGGCGCCAGGCTGGCTTCGCGCCGCCACAGCAGAAGCCGCCAGATGATCGCAACGAGCAGCAACGAGCCCAGAAGATAATGCCAGCCGCGATAATCCTCACGCAGCGCGCCAAAGCGATCGGACCGGGCCAGCAGCACGGTGAGTTGCTGGTGGGCCAGATAGAGCAACGCCACCAGCCAGCCGGCCAACTGCGATTGCACGCCATAGCGGTTCTGCGGCATCATCGGTCCCTCCTCCGGCAGACGATAGGATGGCGGACCGGGCAGGGGCAATCGGCCGCATGTTTATTCGCCTGGCGGATGCATGGCGTGTGGGGCCTGTGCCAATATGGCGGGCGGCTCATGATGGCGTTGAGGAAATGCGGGGAATGTCATGTCATCAGCCAAACGATTTGCCGCCGCCGTCGCCCTGTTGCTGGCGCCCCTGCTGATGGCGGCAACCTATCCGGCGGATGTGGAGGCGGTCTATGCCGCCCGCTTCAAGGATATTGCCACCAGTGGGCGCGGCGAGTTGAGCCGGTATGAACCGCTGGAAGCCGTGCCCGGCGCGCCGGCCAAGTCCTTGCCGCGCGCCGCCAGGCCCAGCATCGCGCCGGCGGCACTGGCCGCGGCCGAAGCCTATGCCGCCGCCAACAACAGCAACGCCTTTCTGGTGATCCACAAGGGCAAGCTGCTGGCTGAACATTATTTCAAGGGTGCCGACGCGGCCACCGGCATCGTGTCGAAATCGCTGGCCAAGCCGATCACCGCGCTGGCGGTGGGCCGGGCGATCATGCTGGGCAAGATCAAGTCGCTGGATCAGCCGGTGACCGATTTCATCCCGGAATGGCGCGGCACGCCGAAGGACAAGATGCTGATCCGCCACCTGCTCGACATGCGATCGGGTCTGCTGGCGCAAGGCGTTTCGGTGGAGCCGGACAATATCTGGAGCCGGGCCTATCTCCATCCGTTTCACGAACGGATCATCCTTGAGGACTATCCCCTCACCGACGCGCCGGGCAGCATTTATGAGTATAACAACGCCACATCGGAACTGGTGGCGCTGGTGATCGAGCGGGCCACCGGTCGGCGTTATGCCGAGTTCATCGGCAATGAAGTGCTGAAGCCGATTGGTGCGCCCGGCGGCCAGGTGTGGATCAACCGGCCCGGCGGGTTGGCGCACAGCGGTTGCTGCGCGCTGCTGCCAGCCCAAAGCTATGCCCGCATGGCGATGCTGGTCGCCCGTGATGGAAAATGGGGCGGCAAGGCGCTGCTGCCAAGCGGTTATGTCGCGGCAATGAAAACCGGCACGGCGCAGCATCCGCACTATGGCCTGGGCCTGTGGCTGGGCGGCGATTACATCGAACGGCGAGGCTTTGCCAACCCGAACCGCCCCACACCCAAGGTGCTGCATTCGGAGCCTTATCTGAGCGATGATGTCGTGATGTTCGACGGCAACAGCAACCAGATCGTTTATATCGTGCCCTCGCAGGATCTGATCGTGCTGCGCACCGGCGATGCCCCGCCGCGCACGCCGGAATGGGACAATGCCAAGCTGATCAACATCGTGCTGGCCGGCATCCCGGGCGCAAAGCTGACGCCGCAGCCGCGCCGTTAAACTGGTCGGAAATCCTCTGAGGCCGTGCGGTAATAAAGCTGGGTGAGATAGGTGATGGCGGCATCCGGAGTCTCGCTCCAGCCGGTCAATTTCCACCCGCCTTCGCCTTGGCGCAGCATGGCCAGCACATGGTTGAAACCGCCCATGGCCTTGCCGCGGTGGTGAAAATCCTGGCCATTGGCCAGCTTGGCCTCGGCGGCGAAACGTATGTCCCAGCCCATGTCGAACATGGCCATGGCGATGCCATCGGCAACCGGCGCCAGCGTGATCGGTCCCAGCGTCAGGCGGATATCGTCGTGCAGCCCCTGATTTTGCTGCCAATAGGCCAGGGTTTCAGCAAAGCCGGTGAAGAAGCGCGTCACCTCTTCAGCCTTGTAGAAGGCGAAATGGGCTGTGTCCCAGAACGGCGGCAGAGCGGCGGCCTGGTTCAGGCGCCAGGCGGCGGCATAATCGATGAGGATGCGTTCGATGGCGCGCTTGTCCATGATGGGCCGGTCCTTCTGGGCTGATGGAGCCGATTATGGCCGGGCCGGCCGGGCGGGAATCGCATTGCGGCACTGTTTGCCCGGCAGGTGGACAAAATGCAGGTGGAACGGGCGGCGCAATCTGGTTACGGTGATATTTGTCCGGACAAATCGGCAGCCGCTGCAGGGAGCCACTGATGCACAGCATGACCATGCCGCCCGCGACCAACCCGGCCGCGCTGCTGAAACCCAGGCTGATCAACATTGTTGGCCCTGATCAGGTGCGCGACGATGCGGCCCACCGCGCGCTGATGAGCGAGGATGTGTTCACCGCCAGCGAGCATCTGGTGGCCCTGGTGGTGGCACCGCGTTCGACGGAAGAGCTGTCCGCCGTGATGGCCGCTGCGCATGCGGCCGGCGTGGCGGTGGCGCCGCGCGGGGCGGGCATGAGCTATACCAGCGGTTATATTCCGGCCAGCGCGGACGCCATCAGTCTGGATCTTTCGGCGCTGAACCGGATCCTGTCGATCAATGCCGACGACATGACCGTGACGGTGGAAGCCGGTTGCAGCTGGGCGGCGCTGAACGCGGCGCTGGCGGCGAAGGGCTTGCGCACGCCCTTCTGGGGGCCGATGTCGGGCATATATTCCACCATTGGCGGCGGCATCAGCCAGTTGAACGCCATGTTTGGTTCGGGCCACCATGGCACGTCGAGCGAGAGCGTGATCGCGCTGACCATGGTGCTGGTCGATGGCCGGGTGCTGCGCACCGGTGCGCGCGGCCCGGATGGCAACACGCCCTTCTATCGCCACTTCGGCCCCGATCTCACGGGGCTGTTCTGCGGCGATTGCGGCACGCTGGGGGTGAAGGCGGAAATCACCCTGCGCCTGATCCGCGCGCCGGCACATGAGGATCATGCCTCTTTCTCGTTCCGCACCGCCGATGATCTGCTGCGCGCCATGGCCGAAATGTCCCGCGCCGGGGTGGCCTGCGAAATGTGCGCCTTTGATCCCGGCCTCACCAAGGTGCGGTTGAAGCGCATGTCGCTGATGAGCGATGTGAAGACGCTGGGCGCGGTGGTGGCCAAGGAAAAGTCGGTGGGCAAGGGGCTGATGGCGGCCGCCAGGATCGCCTTGGGTGGGCGCAATTTCATCGAGCCGACCGATTTTCCGCTGCATGTGATTGCCGAAGGCCGCAGCGCCGCCGGCGTGGCGGATGACATGGCCCAGGCCCGCCACATCGCTGCGCAATTTGGCGGCAGCGAGATCGAGAACAGCATCGCCAAGGTGATCCGCGCCATGCCGTTCCCGCCGCCCAATTCGATGCTGGGCCCGGAAGGTGAGAGCTGGGCGCCGGTGCACGGCATCGTTTCGCACAGCAATGCGCCGGCCTTCCACACCGCCATCGAGGCGCTGTTTCAGGACATGGCGGGCGAGTTCAAGGCACATGGCATCTACACCGGCTATTTGTTCACCTCATTGTCCACCAACGCGCTGTTGATCGAGCCGGTGTTTTACTGGCCGCACGGCTATCGTCCGGTGCATGCGGCGATGATGGAAGCCAGCCATCTGGCCGGCCTGCCGAAATTGCCGCCCAATCCGGAAGCCACCGCCGTGGTGACGCGGGCGCGGCAGGGCGTGGCGCAGATTGCCGCGCGCTTTGGCTGTGGCCATTTCCAGATCGGCCGGGCCTATCCCTATCGCCAGAGCCGGGATGCGGCTTCGCTGGCGTTGCTCGATGCGATCAAGGCGATGGTTGATCCGGAGGGGCAGCTGAACCCGGGTGGCCTTGGCTTCCCGCAATGAGCGAGACCTATCGCGCCATCCGTCTGTTGCGCTTTGCCGATGATTTTCGCGGCGCGTGCGATATCGTCGATCTGCCGGTCACGGTGCCGGGGCCGGGCGAAATCCGGGTGCGCAACCGGTTTTGCGGGGTGAACGGCATTTTCGACACGCAGATCGCCCGCAACGCCGTGGACTATGTGCCGGTGAAACCGCCCAGCTTCACCGGCGTGGAGGCCATTGGCGTGGTGGATGCGGTGGGGCCGGGCGTGACGGATTTTGCCGTGGGCGATGCTGCTGTGACGGTGCGCTTCACCGGCGGCTATCGCGAAGCCAATATCGGCCCGGCGGCCAGCTTTGCGCATGCCCCTGCCGCCAGCCGCGAATGGCTGGCGCTGGCCTCCACCGGGGTATCAGCGCTGCTGGCGCTGGAGCATATCGGCGCGCTGCAGGATGGCGAAACCGTGGCGATTTCGGCGGCGGCCGGCGGGCTGGGGCATATATTGGTACAACTGGCACTGCACCGCGGCTGCCATGTGATCGCCGTGTGCGGCGGCCCGGAAAAGGCCGCATTTGTCCGCTCCCTGGGCGCGGAGCGGGTGATTGATTATCGCAGCGAGGATGTGGCGGCGGTGCTGGCGGCCGAATATCCATCAAAAATCAATGTCGCCGTCGACACGGTGAGCGGGACAATCTTTGACGCCTTTCTGGCCAACATGGCGCCGCACGGCCGGCTGGTGGTGGCTGGCGCTGCCGCCGATCTCGAGGGGCGACCCGAAATCGTGAACGCCCCGCGCATCGTGCACAGCATTTACTATAAGGGCGTTTCGGTGCGCGGCTTCATGAATGGCCTGCTCACCGCCCATTGGCCGGCGGCGCGGGCGCGCATGTTCGCGCTGCATGATGCGGGCCATCTGCAGATCCATTTTGATGCAATGGGCTTTGCCGGGCTGGAAGGGATTTATGGCGCGGTGGAGCGCTTGCTTTCCGGACAGTCCATGGGAAAAGTGGTGGTTGATCTGGCGCCCGGCGCTGTAGAAGAGGGGATGATGTGATGGTTGAAGCCGTGAAGAAGCCGGGCGTGCGCGAAGTGATGCCCATATTGGCCAGCAACGAAGGCGTGTGGGAAGGCTGGTATCGTTATTACGACGCCAAGACCGGCAAGCTGACGGACGAGCACAAGTCGCGGCTGATCTGCCGGCTGGTCGATGAAGGCGATAGCGAACGTTATTATCAGACCAACCATTATTATTGGGCCGATGGTCGCCACGAGATCCGCGAATTTCCCGCCGAATATCGCGATGGCCGCATCTGGTGGGACAATGATCTGATCAAGGGCTGGGCCGCCCACATGCAGCCTGATGATTTCAACCGTTCCACCTGCCTGAACTGGACCCGCCACAACGAGCCGGGCATCTATCTCTATGAAATGATCCAGAACAGCGATGACCGGCAGAACCGCGCCCGCACCTGGCAATGGTTCCGCGACGGCATCTGTTTCCAGCGCACGCTGATCGACGAGGTGTTCGTCACCCGCGACTGGCAGAACTGGACCGATTTCAGCCCGCCCAACATCTGATCAGGTTTGGATTGCCTCATGAAAGCCTTTCAGATTGGCCCGCAGACCGGGCTTGATGGCCTGGCGGCCGTCACCCGGCCCGATCCTGTGCCCGGCTTTGGCGAAGCGGTGGTGAAGGTGGAAACCATCTGCCTGAACCACCGCGACATCATGGTGCTGGAGGGCCGTTATGGCCCGCGCCGCCCGCCGGAACGCGTGCCGATGTCCGAAGGCGTGGGCACGGTGATGGCGGTGGGGCCGGGCGTGAGCGCGGTGCAGCCTGGAGACCGGGTGATCGCGCCGCATTTTGTCACCTGGATCGATGGCGCCTTCTCGCCGGCGGCCTTTGGCCATGATGTGGGGATCACCCACGATGGCTGGCTCGCCGAACGCGTGTGCATGCCGGCCGCCGCGATGGTGAAGCTGCCCGACACTGTGTCCAACATCCAGGCCGCGCCGCTGGCCTCCTCGGCGCTCACCGCCTGGCACGCGCTGGTGGATGCCGGCGGCATCCGGGCCGGCGATCTGGTGCTGGCGCTGGGCACCGGCGGGGTTTCGATCTTTGCGCTGCAAATTGCCAAATTCTGCGGCGCGCGGGTGGCGATCACCTCGTCCAGCGATGAGAAGCTGGAACTGGCGCGATCCCTAGGGGCCGATATCACGGTGAACTATGCCACCACGCCGGATTGGGCGGCGGCGGTGCTGGCGGCCAATGGCGGCAAGGGGGCTGATATCATCGTGGAAACCGGCGGCCAGGCAACGCTGTCGCAATCGATCAACGCCGCCGCGCCCAATGCAAGGCTGATCATCATCGGCGCGCTGGGCGGGGCTGCCACCAGCGGGCTGGCCAATTTCGGCAGCATCATTGGCAAGAATCTGGTGCTGAAGGGCATTGCCGAGGGCAGCCGGGCGATGCTGGAACGGCTGGTGGCGGCGGTGGCGGCCAACGGGCTGCAACCCCTGATCGACCGCACGTTCACCTTTGATGATGCGCCGGCTGCCTATGCTTATCTGAAGTCCGGCGCCCATGTCGGCAAGGTGGTGATCCAGGTCAGCTGATCGCATGGAACTGCGCCATCTGCGCCATTTCGTTGCCGTGGTTGATTGCGGCAATCTTTCCAGGGCGGCAGAGCGCGTGTGCCTCAGCCAGCCGGCGCTGACCCGCAGCATCAAGGCCTTGGAAGAGCATCTGGCCGCCGAACTGCTGGAACGGCGGCCGCGCGGCATGGTGCCAACCCCGGCGGGCGAAGCCCTGTACCGTTATGCCAGGCTGATGCTGAACGAAGGCGATCGCGCCCGCGCCGAGGTGCAGGCGGTGCAATCGGGCGCGCGCGGTGAATTGGCCATCGGCATGGCGGCCATGTTTGCCGATCATATCGTCGATCGCGCGGTGGCCGCGGTGTGCGCCACCGGCAATGATGTCGCCCTGACGGTGACACAGGGGTTTCTGGAAGAATTGCTGGAGGCCCTGCGCGATGGCCGGCTGGATCTGATCTTTTCCAACCTGTCCAACGTCAGCCTGGGCGATGATCTGCTGGTGGAACCGGTGCTGGATCTTCATGCCCATGTCCATGCCGGGGCGGATCACCCATTGGCCGGGGTGGCGGTGGACAAGACCATGCTGCTGGATCAGCGCTGGGCGGTGGTGGATCAGCCGCACATGCGTGATTTTCTGGATCAATATTTCGCCGCCGATGGCCTGCCGGTGCCCGCCTTTGTGGTGCGCACCAACTCGCTGAACCTGATCGCCTCCCTGATCGCCAATGGCGGGTTCATCGGGATATTGCCCGATCATGTCGTCACCCGCCGGGCCGGGCCGGGCGCGGTGGTGCGGCTGGCGGCACCGGGCTGTCCGATCCGGCGCCGGGCCGGGATCATCACCCGCCAATCCATGCCGCCGCGCGCCGTGGTGAGTTCGTTCATCCATGAACTGCGCCTTGCCGCCGGTGCCATGCATTTCGCGCATGGGAACGGCCGATAGTTGCATTGGCATAAATGGCAGATGCCGGTGATAGTGTGATCCGCCGCGATTGGCGCGGATGCCAGCCACAGGTGGATCATGCCGTTCAACACCAGCCCACTGCGCCCGATCAGCGATGATGATATTGCGACCTATGCCCGTGACGGCGTGGTGTGCCTGCGGGATGTGTTCGATCCCGAATGGCTGAATGCAATGGAAGGCCCGGCGCGGAAGCTGTTGATTGACAAGGCTGATTTTGGTCTGCTGCCCAACAATCCCGGCCGTTACATGGCGCGCACCATCCCGGAATTCCGCCGCTTCGTGTTTGAAAGCCCGCTGGGCGAGGCGGCGGGCAAGGTGCTTGGTTCCACCACCGCGCGCTTTTTCTTTGACGAGATTTTCGCCAAGCGGCCGCAATCCACCGAAAAGACCATCTGGCACAATGATCGCATGGGCTGGCCGGTGACGGCGGAAACCACGATGGTGCCCTCGCTGTGGATTCCGCTCACGCCGATTACCAAGGCCAACAGTCTGGAGGTGATCGCCGGCACGCAGCACAGCGATGCGCGTTACTGGCTGTTCAGCCCCAATGCCCGCAAGATGATCAAGCCCGATGACCGGCTGCCGCACCCTGATGGCGAGGCGCTGCGCGGCGATCCGGCCTATGCCGGGCGCTTCCTCACCTGGGACATGGCGGTGGGGGACATGCTGGTGGTGCACCCGCGCGCCCTGCATTATTCCCACGGCAACCCCACCGATGATTGGCGCATCGCGCTGTCGGTGCGGGTGTTTGGCGATGATGTGCGCTGGTCGCCGCGGCCGGATTGCCTGAATATCGCTGGCGTGAGTTTCGATGAGATGATCGAGGGCGAGGCGCCCGGCGGTGATCTGTTCCCGCTGCTCTGGTCTGCTGATGGCCAACGCGATGATGACAGCCGCTATCCGCGCGGCTTTGCCACCAGCTGGGCGGCGCAGCGCCGCGATGATGTGAACGAATATCAGGTGTTCAAGGCACTTGCGGCCAAGGCCTGATGCAATTCGATGTCATCATTGTTGGCGCCGGTTCGGCCGGTTGCGCGCTGGCGGCGCGGCTGAGCGAGGATCCGCGCCGGCGCGTGCTGCTGCTGGAAGCCGGCGGCCGGGATCGTGATCCGGCCATCCATATCCCGGCCGGCATCGTGCGGCTGATTGGCAATCCGCGCGTGGATTGGGGCCATCTGGCCGCCCCAGATGCCTCGCGCGGCGGCACGGTGGATCTGTGGCCGGCTGGCAAGCTTCTGGGTGGATCATCATCGATCAACGGCATGTTGTTCGTGCGCGGCGCACCGGCTGATTTTGATGGCTGGGCAGCGGCCGGGAACCATGGCTGGGGCTATGGCGATGTGCTGCCCTATTTCCGGCGCATGGAAACCAGCCCGATCGGCGGGCAATGGCGCGGCAGCCTGGGGCCGATGCATGTTGGCCCGTTGCGCAGCCTGCACCCGCTGGGCCCGGCCTTTGTCGCTGCTGCCGTGGCCGCCGGTCTGGATGCCAATGACGATTATAACGGCGCTGCCCAGGATGGTGCCTCGTTGCCGCAGGTGACCCAGCACAAGGGCATGCGCTGGAGCGCGGCGCGGGCCTATCTGGGCATGGCAGCCGGGCGCAAGAATCTGGAAATCATCACCGGGGCCGAGGTGCAGCGTGTGATCATTTCGGAAGGCCGTGCCAGCGGCGTTGCCTTCCGGCGCGGTGGCCGCGACGAACAGGCGATGGCCGGCGAAATCGTGCTGAGCGCCGGCGCCTTGGCCAGCCCCAAGCTGCTCATGCTGTCTGGCATCGGCCCAGCGGACGAATTGCAACGGCATGGCATCAAGGTAGCAGTCGCGGCGGAGGGCGTGGGCCGCAATCTGGCCGAACATCCCAACGCCAATATGAGTTGGGACGTGGGCCAGCACACCTACAACATGGATGCCACCGGCCCGCGCATGGCGCTGGCGCTGGCGCGCTGGCTGTTGACCCGGCGCGGGCCGGCAACCAGCCCATATCCGCACGGGGTGGCCTTCTTCCGGTCGTCGCCGGAACTGGCAAACCCCGATATCCAGTTGATGTTCGGGCCGTTTGCCTTTGCCTTCTCGCCTGAAGGCGTGGTGCCGTATCGCAAGCCAGCGGTGACTGTTGTGGCGGCCCTGAACCATCCGCGCGGGCGCGGGCGGCTCACGCTGCGCTCGGCCAATCCCGCCGATCCGCCGCTGATCGACCACCAGTTGCTGGGCGACCCCCATGATGTGGAGCGGCTGGTGCGGGCCTGCCGCTTTGTTCGCACCATCATGGCGCAAGCCCCGATCCGCGATGCCCTGCACGCCGAACGCCTGCCCGGCCTGACCTGCCAGAGCGATGCGGATTGGGAAGCGCATCTGCGCGCCACCACCTTCCTGGGCTATCACCCGGTGGGCACCTGCGCGATGGGGCCGGAGGGCGTGGTGGACCACCAGTTGCGCGTGCGCGGGCTGGCGGGCCTTCGGGTGGCCGATGCCTCCATCATTCCCACCCCGATTTCGGGCAACACCAATGCCGCTGCCATGATGATCGGCGAGAAAGCGGCTGACTTGATTGCTGCGGGTTAGGCTTGCCGCCGCATGGCCCGGGCGCCCAGGCCAACGATGCTGGCCCCGGCCAGAATGACGACACTGCCAACCAGCGCAATCGAATAGCGTATGGCCGCCGGATCGCCGAGCACGGCATCGGTGAAGCGCGCGATCAGCCATGGCCCCAGGCCAGCGCCAAACAGATTGCCGAACAGCAGATACACCGCCATCAACTGGGCGCGCATGCGGTTGGGGGCCAGCACCGGAATGGCCGCCGGCCCGGCGCCAAAGGGCATGGCGCCAAAGAACAGCACGGGCGCCAGCAACCACAGCGACAATTGCGCGCTGCCCACCAGCGGAAAGGCCAGAATGAAGGGGGCGGCCAACAGTGCGGCAACCATCGAGATGTGCAGATTGGCGTCGATCCGCCCGCGCGCAATCAACCGGTCGGCCAGCACACCGCCCACTACCACGCCCGATGTGCTCAAGGTGCTGACCATCAATCCAAAAATCGGGCCAATCTCCCCCGGCGTCCAACCATGGGTGCGGATGAAGAAGCTGGGCGTCCAGACATTCAGGCCAAATTGCCCGGCGGCGAGCAGCGGCAGGCCCAGGAACACCGGCACCAGCAGGCGGGCATTGGCGCGCACGAATGCGGTGATCTCGGCCAGGCTGGCGCTGCTGGCGGTTTGCAGGGCCAGCCCGTCGCTGCGCGGCGGTTCGCGCACGGCCAGCATGGCCAATCCAAACACCACGCCGGGCAGGCCGGCGGCGATGAACACGACCTGCCAATCCAGCGGCCGGCCGATCAGCGGGAACATCTGGCCGGGGTGGGCGGCAAGCCAATCGATCAGGCCGCCCAGCAGCACCAGCGACAGGCCCGATCCGGCAAAGCCTGACCCGACAAACAGGCCCATGGCGCGGCCCACCTGGTGGGGCGGGAGATAATCGCTGATCAGCGAGGATCCCGCCGGGGTGAGCGTGGCCTCCCCAATCCCTACACACAGGCGGGTGGCAAACATGGCGCCGAACGTGAGGGCGAAGCCACCCGAAATCGTGGCCAGTGCGAAAAACAGGGCTCCGGCGGCAATGATGGCGCGGCGGTTGCCGGTATCGGCCATGCGACCCAGCGGCACCGCCAGCAGGGCATAGAAGATCACCACGGCGAAACCCTGCAACAGGCTGATATCCGTATCGGAAATGGCCAGGCTGGCCTTGATCGGTTCCACCAGCAGGATCAGCACCTGCCGATCCAGCATGGAGATCATCGCGCCCACGCACAGCATGGCCACCACGCCCCAGGCATAGGCGCTGCTGCGGAAGGCGAAGCGGTTGGCGGATTGGTCCATGGTGTGATGCTATGCCCGATCCCGTGCCGGCCATGCCGCGCCAGCCCAAATGTTCGCCCATCGGTCAATCGGCGGGCATGTGGTGATTGCCGGCGGCATTGTTCCAGACTGGGCCATCGCAGCAGGAGGCATGATCATGCACAGACGGCAATTGTTGACGGGCGGCGCAGGCCTGGTGGGCATGAGCGCCCTGTTGCCGGCGCTGGCGCAGGCGCAGCCGCAGCCGATGGTGGGAGGGGCCCCAGCGAGCGGTGGTTTCAACCCGGCCGATCCGATGCAGAATGCCGAGGTGCTGGCGCGGATGAACCTGGGCATTGGTCCAAACACCAATCTGGGCTGGTTCAAGGGCCGGGTGTTTGCCGTGATCGGTGATGATCAGGTGGTCCAGCCGCTGTTTGATCTGGAAGGCTTTGGCGCCAACCGCATGGTGCCGCTGGGCAATGGCAAATATCAGAGCCTCCACCGCGAAGTGGGCTATTATAAGGACTTGCGCACCGGCGCGATCATGGAACGCTGGCAGAATCCATTGATCGGGGAAGAGGTGGCGGTCTCGCCAATCCACAATGATCCGGTGAATGCGGTGATCGGCCCGACGATCGAAGCCAAGCTGGGCGAAGGCCAGGTGACCGAGTTTCCGCTGCGGCTGCCGTGGACGATGATCGGCGATCTGGCGATGACCAGCTTTGATGTGAACACCCGCTGGAAGAATGTGCTCGATCCCAAGGAGTGGCCGCGCGAGAGTTCGGGCGGCGAATATGTGCGGGTTTCCGAATATCTTCAATTCGTTGTGAAGCGCGCCGATCTGGACAATTGGCGCAATCTGGAGCGCATTCCCAATCATGGCGCCTGGCAGCGGCTGGGCACCTGGCTGCCGTGGATGCTGATGGGCAGCAAGCCGGGGCATCTCTTCTATCGCAGCCACACCAAGGCATTGGATTCCCTGGATGAATTGCCGCGCGATATCCGCGCCTATACCGAGAAAAACTATCCCAAATATCTGGAAGCGCCGGAAAAATGGACGGCGCCCAATGTCACCAGCTTTGAGGTGTACAAGGCAGAGAACAAGCCGAAGCCGCTCAAGTGAGGAAGTCGATGACAGAAGCAGCCCAGGCTGCGGGCTGTTCATCAACAATATCATGCGTGCCGCCGTCGAGTGCGGCAAAATGCCAATCGGGGCGTGACATGGCCGCGCGCCGACTTGATTCGAACAGATCTTCACCGCTATTGGTGAGAACCAGTGTTGGTGTGGTGATCATTGCCAAGTCAGCCGCCAGATCATGGGCGAAGACGGCATCAAAGGCCCAATAATAGCGATCGGGATTGGACAGCATCGTCGCGACATGCCGGTGCATGGCAGTGATGTCGGTCCAGCCAGGCGTGGCTTGCAGCCGCTGGTTCCAGGCCTCAAGCAGATGGCCGCCATCAGCGCGCGGGGCCAGCGGGGCGAAGCGGAAATTGGCGAAGAACGCCCGTTCCTGGGGGCTGAGCAGCGCCACGCCGTTGAGGATCAGCCGCGCCAGCCGCTGGCCGTGGCGGGCGGCAAAGGCCGCCGCGATCGAGGCGCCCGTGTGGTGGCCGAGCAGATGGATGCGATCAAAACCCAAAGAATCGAGAAGGTTGCACAGGGCGTCGGCATGGTCTGCCACCGATGGCGGGGCCGGCGGCGGATCGGATGCGCCATAGCCCGGCGTGTCCGGCGCCAGCACATGGAAGCCGGCAGCGGCGAGCAGCGGCAGCGCCGGCAGGAACATCGCGCCCGACAGCGGTGATTGGTGCAGCAGCACCAGCGGCGGGCCGGAACCGCTGGCCGGCACAGCCTCTGTCACATGGACCTGGCCCCAGCGGCCATCGGCATAGCGGCGGCGGATCAGGCCTTCACCTCTATCCAGCTTTGGCCGGGGCGGGGGGCGAGGGCCAGCGCGGAAACGGATTTTTTTGCCAATATGGTGGCCAGAAACGCCAGGGTCGTGGCCACCGCGTGGTCGAATTGCACGCTTTGGGGCGCTTCCGTCCGTTCCGGGCGGCAAATGATGTTGCCGAAATAATGATCGACGCCTGCGCCGACAAACAGCACCGCCGGGCCGGGCGCGGCATCAAAGCTGACACGGTGCACATCCCAGGTGGGGGCCATCATCGGCAGCGTATCGGCCGTGCCGGTGACCACCAGTTGCGGGCGGGCCAGGCTGGCCCAGGTTTGCGCGGTGATGGCCGGCGGGAACGGGCCGGGGGGTGACCAGGCCACCACGGCCTGCACCGCCGCCGGCGGCATCGGCCCGGCCCCGCCCAGCATCTGGGCGATCAGCGCGCCATAGCTGTGGCCGGCGGCAATTGCCGGCAGGCTGCCGGCCTGGGCCAGGATGGCGCGCATATCGGCCAGGCGCATCGGGATGCCGGCTTCGCGCGGGATGTTGCCGCCGCCGGGATGATCCGGGCTGTCGGCGTGGGTGGGCGCAACCACACGATAACCGGCCGCGGCCAGGCGTTCGCACAGCCGGTCATATTTGTCGGGCCGGCTGTTGGCGCCGTGCGAGAATGCCAGCAGCGCCTGCGGCGTGCCCGCCGGTTCCCACAGCCTGAGCGGCACCACCCGGCCATCGCCCAGCGTCAGGCTGGTGTCGCGCCCCGCCGGGGCGGCGGCGGCCGGAAAGGCCAGACTTGCCGCGGCCAGGGCCATGGCTTCGCGCCGGTCAATCACCTGCGTCTCCGTCAGTGCGGCCCCGGCACACAGGTCCGGGGCCGGCATGCATCAGAAGCGCACCGTGCCGGTGAGGCCGACGGTGCGGCGATCACCCAGCGTGGGCACATAGGAGGCCGACAGCGCGCCGCCGGTGCCGATCAGGAACAGCGAGGACGAGATATATTTCTTGTCCAGCAGGTTCTTGGCCCACAGATTGACATTGAAGCGGCCGATGTTGACGCCAAAATTGCCGTTCACCACCAGACGCGCCGGCACGAAGGCCAGATTGGCTTCATCGACGAACTGCTTGGACTCATAGGTCGCACCGATGCGGCCAAACCAGTCGTTCTTGCCGTCCAGCTTGCCGGCGAAGCTGGCACCGAAGGCGGCATCGAAGGCCGGCACACGTTCCACCTGGTTGCCGCCCAGCGGCAGCACCCGGCCGATCAGCGCATCGGGGATATAGGAGCAGACGATGCCATCGCAGTTGCCCGACGCCCCGAAGCGCTGCGACACGCTGCCATTGGTGTAGCGCACCCGGTTGTAGTTGCCGCCGGCATCCAGGGTCAGCCAGTCGTTGACCTTGTAGGCCAGCTCCAGTTCGGCGCCCCACACGTTCACGCCGCCGATATTTTCGATCAGCGATGGCACGATGAAGTTGAACGACGGCGCCGTGCCGGTGGCGGTGAGGCGCACGCCGTTGGTTTGCAGGTTGCGCCAGGCGGTGTGATACAGCGCGGCATTCACCGTCAGCTTGCGATCAAAAAACTGGTTCTTGCTGCCCAGTTCATAGGTCCAGTTGGTTTCCGGATCATAGCTGCGCTGCGGCACGAACGGCACGAAGCCATTGAAGCCGCCCGATTTCACGCCGCGTGCAGCCGAGGCATAGATGATGCTGTCCGGGCTGACGCGATAGGTGATGGAGGCGCGCGGCGTGAAGAAGCTCTGGGTCTGCCGCTGTTCCGGCGGCACCAGCGCCTGCAGGGTGGTGTTGGTCGGCTCGCGGGTCAGGCGATCGATGTTGACCTGGCGTTCGCTGGTGTAGCGGCCTTCCAGCGTGATCTCCAGGCTTTCGGTCGGCTTGTAGCCCAGGAAGGCAAAGCCGCTGTAGATTTGTTCGTTGCGCACCAGATTGGTGTTGCGCTGGAACACGTTGGTGCCGAAGGGCAGGCCGGGGCCCAGCGGGAAGAAGAATTGCGGGCCGGGTTCCACCAGCGAATTGGCAGTGGCCAGTTCCGAACCGTTGGATTCAATGTCGGACGTGCGGGAATAATTGCCGCCGAACAACAGGCGGAACGGGCCGCCATTGTCATAGCTCAACCGGATCTCATGGCTCCAGCCGCGGAAGGCGGATTCATTGCCCGAGCTGTCGAACAGCGTCTGGTTGACGCCGAAGTTGGCCGGGATTGCCACGGTGGGATCGCGCAGCGGGCTGCCACGGGCATTGACGGCGGCGCGGGTGAAGCCGAACTGATAGATGGCCGACCAATCTTCGCCGGGCGAATATTCCAGCTTGGCCGACACCACATCGGTGGGGCCGCGCAGGCCAAAGGCGCGCGGATCGACAATCAGGCCGGGCCGGCGCACTTCGCCGGGGCCGATCACCGGGGCGGCCGGCAGCAGGCCGGTGAGCAGGCGGTTCTGGCCATTGACCGGGGAGGCGTTGAGCGTGTTGGTGGCCGTGGCCAGGCCAGCGGTGCCGGCGGCATAGGCCGGCACCTGATCCACCGTGCGTTCGGTGCGGATATACATGGCATCAAAGGTCAGATTGTCGGTCGGCTTGGCGATGACACGGAACTGATAGCTTTCCTTGTTCCAGCCGCCCAGATTGCCCTTGGTGATGGCTGCCGGATCATTGGCCAGCGGATGTTCGTTGCGCCAGATGCCATCGAACTGCGAATGGGCCACGGCAGCGAGCACCGCCAGCTTGCCCTTGATCAGCGGCAGGCTGACCAGCGCGCGGGCGTCGAAACGCTCGCCATTGCCCACGGTGCCCGACAGTTCGGCTTCCACCTCGTCCAGATTGGGGGCGCGGGTCTGCACGTTGATCGCGCCGGCAAAGGCGTTGCGGCCATAAAGTGCTGATTGCGGGACTTTGATGATTTCCACCCGGTCAACCGCCAGCAGCGCCTGATCGATCATGTAGCCGCGCTGCAGATAGATGCCATCAACGTTGAACGGCACGTTCTGCACCGGCGATGTGGTGCGCAGGTTGGTCTGGCCGCGAATGGCCGGCTGCACCACGATCGGCGTGATGGCTTCAAAGGCGAAACCCACGGTGTTCTTGGCGAGTTCCATCAGATTGTCGATGCCGCGGGCGCGCAATTCGGTGCCGGTCACCACGGCCACGTTGAGCGGAATGTCCTGCAGCCGTTCCGACACGCGGCGGGCGGTGACAACGATGCCTTCATCTTCGGCTTCGGCGGCGGCGACAGCGGCCGTCTGGGCCTGGGCGCTGATGGCGAAGCCCGACATCATCACGGCCAGCACGCTTGCACCGATGCGGAACTTGCTCCGATCAATCATGTGAAATCCCTCCGTTGGCGGCCCGCAAAGGCCGCGATTCCCCAATATGCCAGCCCCGAAACTGACGGCCGCTGTCTCTCCCACAGCGGGCTGCCACCGGGGTGTCACATTGCCGGTGCAAGGCGCACAATGACGCTGCGTCTATCCGAAGCGCGGATATATTGGCGCTGGCCCCGGCGGCGCGGTTCAGGCGCGGCGGGCTGCCAGGTCGTTGGCGATGGCGCGGGCGGTTTGCTGCAGGGCCGCCACAAAGCGGTCCTGCGCTTCGCCCATGCTGACGGCGGAGGCAAAGAAGATCAGTGCCAGTGCGCCCACCACCCGGTCGCCTTCGAACAGCGGCACGGCGATGGACGAGGTTTTGCCCGGCGTGGCGGTATAGGCATTGCGGGCCTGGGTGGCAAAGCCGCGCGCGCGGATTTCGGCCAGCATGCGCTCGTTGCTGGTCAGCAGCACGGCCATGCGCTCGGCCGGGCCGGCCAGCTGGCGCAGGCCCTGCAACACGCCGTGGCGCTCCTCCTCGTCGCAATAGGCCAGATAGGCCTTGCCGGTGGAACATTCGATGATCGGCAGGGTGAAGCCGGGGGCATAATTGTGCAGCGTCAGGCTGGTCAGCTTGTGGGTGGAATCGCGCACCATCATCACCGGCCCCACCCGCGTGGTGACGCTCACCGGCCAGGCCAGCGCGTTGGTGAGCGCGACGATGTGCGGGCGGGCAACCGCAACCAGATCATCCTCATGCTGGAAGCCAAAGCTGAGCGTGCGCACCAGGGCGGTGGGGCGATAGCGTTTGCGCGCCGGTTCGCGCTCGATCATGCCTTCGTCGATCAGGGTCTGCACGATGCGGCAGGCGGTGGGATAGGGGATCTGGGCGCTGCGGCAGATTTCCATCATGGTGATCGAACCACCGCGGTTGATCGCCTGCAACACCGCCAGCCCGCGGCTGATGGCGCGCACGTTTCCGTCACGTTCCGGGCCATCACGTTCGATGGGCTCTGCATTTTGCGCGGCTCGCGATTTCGTCGCCATGTGCCTGTGGCCCCCAGTATCCGACTGGTGGATAGAGTAACGCGGGCGGGCTTGATGTCAAAGCCTGATGATGATGACTTGTCCGGACAAGGACAGGAGATGCAGATGGACCGCCGGGATTTCTTCGCCCTCACCGGGCTGGCCGCCGGGTTGGCCGCAACGGGCATGGCAACGGGTGCCGCCGCAAAAATTCGCAGCACCGATGCGGCCAGCCTGAAAGGCCCGGCGGTGGATCTGATGACCCCCACTGGCAACATGAATGCCTGGGCGCGCCTGCTGGGCAATATCGACATGAAATCAACCAAATATGGCTGGGCCCAGGGCCTGATCCAGGGCGTGCGGCCGGGCGAGGCGGTGCGCGATATCTGTGGCTTCACCATGTTGTCGTGCGCGCGGCTGCTGCCGCACGAAAGCGGTGTGGGCTATCGCAAGATCTTGCGGGAAATCGGCCTCTACACCGATCTGGCCAGCGGTGAGATCATCGAGGAGATGGTGAACCCCTATCTGGGTGAAACCGTGAAGATCGTGCCGATCACCAATGATCCGTTCAATCACACCATCACGCCCTATGCGCCGCAGCCGCCCAGCTATGGCGGGATCAACCGCGCCGCGCCGCCGCCACCGCAGCCGCTGCAACTCAACTGGACCCGGCGCGGCGAGACGCTGAACCTGTTCAGCCATATCAACCTGTTTTACCCGTCATCGCTGCCACCGGCAAAATGGCCGCGCGAAAACGGCAATATCTTCAACCAGGTGACTGAAACCTTCCTGTATCAGATCCCCTGGGCAGACATGCAGAACCCGAAGAAGACCAGCGTGGAATACAACGGCACCTGGAGCCGCACCACGCCGTGGCTGCCGTGGATGCTGATGGGGCCAACGCCGGGCCATTGCCAATATGCGACCTTCATGGGCGCCTATGACGATATCAACCGGGTGGACCGCAAGACGCTGGATTATATCGAGAAGAAATTCCCGCTCTATCTCACCGCGCCGGAAAAATGGGTGGACCCCAGCCTGTCGAGCCTGGAACTTTATGCCCGCACCCAGACCCCGGCCCCGGTTGCCCCCGGCCAACCGGTGCCGCGCGCGCCCGATCCGGAACTGCCGGCCTGGTTCAAGGCCATGCAGGCGGGGCGGCCGCCGGGCTAAATCGCGATGGTCACCGCATCATAGTCGAACAGGCCCAGCGCCTCTTCGTTCATCAGGGGGCCGCGGCCCAGGCTGGCCGGGTCCTTGCCCTGCAATTGCAGGCCGAGCAGGCGCGACTGGGTTTGCACCATCTGCGTGCGTTCGCGGCGCAGCGCCTCATACCGGGCCAGCGCGGCATCGACGGGCAGGCTGGTGAGGCAGCGCGCGAGCACGGCGGCATCCTCGATGGCGGTGGCCGCGCCCTGGCCCATGAACGGCAGCATGGCATGCGCGGCATCGCCCAGCAGGGTGATGCGGCCGTTGATCCAGCCCGGCAGCGGCTCCCGCGCGTGCAGGGCCCATTTGAACAGATTGCCGCCCGGCGTGGCGGCGATGATCGACTGGACCAACGGGTCCCACCCGGCGAAATGGCCGAGCAGTTCGGGGATGGTGGACGGGATGGTCCAGCTTTCGTCGGTCCAGCCGTTCAGCTCCACGAAGGCGGCATAGTTGATCAGGCTGCCGCCGCGCACCGGATAGCGCATGAACAGCCGCTGTGGCCCGATGTGGATGCCCGGCGGCATCGCCTGCACGTCGGCGGGCAGATCGGCCAGCGGCACGATGCCGCGCCAGGCCACCTGGCCGGTGAAGACCGGCGCGTCGGCGCCAAAGCAGGCGGCGCGCACGGCCGATTTCAGGCCATCGGCCCCCACCACCACATCGGCGCGCATGGTGCTGCCATCAGCGAAGCGCATCGCGCCGTCGGGCGTGACGTCCACCAGCTGCTTGCCCAACCGCAGCGCGCCGGCGGGAAGGGCGGACACCAGCAGGCTGTGCAGATCGGCACGGTGGACATGGTGATAGCCGGCGCCGCCATGGCGGGCGGCGAAATCCGCACCGCGCGCCGATTCGCGGATGATGGCGCCGGTCTGCCAATGCTGGGTGAGTTGGCGATCGGGCGTGACGCCGATGGCCTGCAACTGCGGCCCCAGGCCCAGCCAGTTGATCACCCGCACCGCATTGGGGCTGAGCGTGATGCCGGCGCCCAGCTCGCCCAGTTCGGCGGTGCGTTCGTGGAGAGTGAACGGCCGGCCGGCACGCGCCAGCGCCGCGCCCAGCACCAGCCCGCCCATGCCGGCCCCGATGATGGCAATCTCAGTCATTGGCGAAGCTGGGATAGCGGCCGAGCGTGAGCAGCAGCAGCGGCGCGGTGAGGAAGATGGCACCAGCGGTGATCAGCGCCGCATCATAGTTGCCGGTGACCGATTGCACCCGGCTGAACAGCGCCGGGGCGATGCCGGTGGCGGCCAATATGGCCCCCAGCTGTATGCCATAGATGAAGCCATAATTGCGCATGCCGAAATAACGCCCGGCCATGAAGGCGACCAGATCAAACTCGGCCCCGGCCGCCAGCCCCACCAGCACGGCCGCCAGGGCGATGATCGGGCCGGATGCCAGCGTGTCGCCCACCAGCAGGAAACAGGCCGCGGCCGGCATGGCCAGAAAGCCGATGGCGACCAGCGGCGCCCAGATGCGATCGATCAATATGCCTGCCGCAATGCGCCCGCCCATCACCGCCAGGCCGGCGATGCCGGCATAGCTGGCCGCGGTGGCGGCATCGAGTCCGCGATCGGTGAGCAGCGGTACCAGATTGGGGATGATGCCGGCCACGCCGAAGGTGATGGTGGAAAAGGCCAGCAGCAATGTCCAGAAGCGGCGATCCGCCAGGGCTTCACGCCGGCTGAGGCCGGGCAGGGCGCGGGCGTCGCCGGCGGGCAGCGGCGCATCGCGGAACCAGGCCGCCACCAGTGGCAGCGAGACGATCAGAACCGATGCGCCCAGCAGCTGATAGCC
>CAZHTW010000003.1:55519-60628 GCA_964535865.1 uncultured Sandarakinorhabdus sp.
ATAGCCCATCGGCCAGCCTGATGCGGCGATGACGCGGGTGACGATCGGCGGCGCGAACACCGCGGCAATGCCGGTGCCAAACAGGGTGAGGCCCAGCGCCGTGCCGCGCGCGGTGTCGAACCAGCCGCTCACCCCGCGCGTCCAGGTCGCCTGGCCGGTGCCGCCGCCCAGCAGCGCCACCAGTGCCCAGCCGATATACCAGCCGGCCAGGGATGGCCCCAGCCAGCCGGCCAGCAGCGGCAGCAGGGCGAGCGCAATCGCCAGACCGATTTGGGAGCAGAGCGCAACGCGGCGGGCGCCGTGGCGATCCACCAGCCAGCCCCAGGCCCAGCTGATCGCCAGCAGGGTGAACATCTGCACGGTGAAGCCAAGCTGGATGGCCTCGCGGCTCCAGCCGGTGGCCGCCGCAATGGGTTTGACGAACACGCCCAGCGTGTAGAAGGGCAAGGCCGAGATGGAAAAGGCCGCACCGATGGCCCCGCCGGCCACCACGCGCCAGCCGCGGCCAAATTCCGCGCGCGTGCTCAGCATCACAGGCCCAGCGCGCCGGGGTTCAATATGCCATGGGGATCGAGCGCCGCCTTGATCGCCCGCAGCAGCGCGACGCTGGCCGGGTTGCGCCCTTCGAGCAGCGGATAGACCTTGCCAATCTGCAGATGCGCGCCGCCGTGGGCGTGCATCAGATCGATCACCCCCTGTTTCAGCCGCGCCACCACTGCGCGCGCGGCAGGGGCCGCAGCGTGCACCGGCAGGCTGGCCAGATGATCGGCCGGGATCATGCGATCATGGAAGTCGCTGCGCGCATCGGGCCAATAGATGGCGGGTTCATAGACAAAGGCGCTGGCTCCCACCGCCATGAACATGCCGCCGGTGAAGATGCCATGCTCGGCCATCTCCGCGCGGTGATCGTCCCAGAACTGCATCAGCGCGCGGTGGAAACCCGGCACCCGGTCATGCGGCAGCAGCGTGTGCATCGGCACCCAGCGTTCGCCCTTGGGGCCCAGCGCATTGGCCAGCGGGGCAAAGGGCATGCCGCGCACCACGGTGGGCACGGTGTTGGCAATCTCGCTGCCGTGGGCTGCCGCGATCCGCCGGATCACCGCCATCTTGCCATCGGCATCGGCCTGATCGACCCCGTCGGTGAGATAATGCACGGCATAGTTGGCGGCCTTCAGCGCCCGGTCGCCGGCAATGGCCATGCGCGCCAGGCTTTTGACCCCGCTGCCGAACGATGTGGCCGATTTCATAACGCTGCGGGCGATGTCCACCTTGGCTTCCACGCCATCATTGCGGCCGATCTGGCCTTGGCTCAGGGCGGCATCCAGCCCGAAATTTTCATCGTCCACCGCTTCGATGGCGATTCTGCGGATGGCCTCGTGCATGGCATCGAAGCTGTCAAAGCTGAAGCTGGCCGCCGCAAAGGCGTCGCGCCGGCGCTGCAATTTCAGGCTGATGCGCGCCTTCACGCCCAAAGCGCCGCAATCGCCGGTGAACAGCCCGGCCAGATCGGGGCCGAAATGCCGGAAAAACGCCGCGCCACCCGCGCTGCCGGCGCTGCCGGTTGCCAGCATGTCGCCGGTGCCGGTGATGATTTCGATGTTGAGCAGCGACTCCGCCGACACGCCGTTGCCGTGGCTGATGCTGTTTTGCGACATGGAGCCGCCGATGGTGGCTGCCAGCCCGGAAAATGGCCCCCAGAATGGCGTGCGCAGCCCGTACGGCCGCAGCGCCTCATGCAGCTCGGCCCAGGTCACCCCGGCGTCCACGGTGACGACGCCATTGTGGGCGTCGATGCTGATCGTCTTCAGCCGGCTGGTGTCGATGGTGATGCCGTCGGCCCGGCGATGCAGATAGCCATCGGTGTAACTGGCGCCGCCGCCGCGCACGGTGATCGGGGTGGCGGTCTGCGCACAGGCGGCAACCACCGCCTGCAATTGCGCCACGCTGCCCGGCTGCACCACCGCCAGCGGCAGTTCGCCCGCGTTGTACACATCGGTGGCCTGAAAGCGCCGCTCCGCCTCGTCGGTGCGCACATGGCTGGCCCCCACGATTTCGGCCAGGCTGTCGATCAGGGTCGTGCCGGCCACCGCCATGCTTGCCATCGGATCAGCCTTCGGCAATTTCGTTGATGGTGGCGACAAAGCTGGCCGGCGTGCTGTTTTCGGCGGCATCGCTGGCATCCTTGCGGGCCAGATAATAAAGCCGGGCCAGAAACGCCTGCCGCCGCTGCTCGCGCAGTTCCAGCACCTCTTGTGACGGCACATAGGCTTCCACCGCCTCGGCCAGCCCCGCCGCGCTCGCCACCCGTTCCACCGTGTCGAGCCGGTCGCGCAGCGCGCTATACTCCTCAGCCAGCACCAGGATCATCGCCATCGCCTGATCCATGGCGGGATCGGCATAAAATTGCGGCCGCTTGCCGCGCGCATCGCGGCGCAGGTTCATGATTTCACTCCGATCAACACTTCCCAGCCGCCGCCGGGGGCATATTCGCCGGCGGTGAACTCACGCTCGGCCAGCGCCTCGGCGGCATCGCTGCTATAGCTTTCGGCGGCCGCGGCAAATTCCATGATCGCCATCGGTGCGGTGTCGAAGCGCGGTTCGGCAAAGCCCACCGATCTGGCCAGGGCGATCTGGTCCACCTCGCGCATGGCGCCCCAGAAGGGTTCGTTGTTGTACCAGGTTTCATTGTCCAGAATGAACTGGGTGAACGGGTCCATCAGGTTGAACGGCGGCAGATCGGCGTGGATCATCACCCCGCCGGGCTTCAGCAGGCGGTGGCATTCGCGCATGATCGCCGGCATCGCCTTGCCGCTGGTTTCGTGCAGCAGGATATGGCTGACGATCAGATCGAAGCTGGCATCCGGGAAGCCCGTGGCTTCGGCATTGCGCTGCAGGAAGCCCACCTCCAGCCCCAGCCCGGCGGCGCGGGCATGGGCATAGCGCAATTGCGGCCCGGCGACATCGATGCCGATCACCTCGGCGTCCGGAAACGCCTCCTTGAAGGGCAGGGTGGAGTGGCCAACGGTGCAGCCCATGTCGAGGATGCGGGTTGGCCGGAAATCCGGCATGGTGCGGCGGATATAATTGGCGACGGACCGGCCCATGTCGTCGTTGGTGGGGCCCATATAGCCCATGGCATAAAGATAGACGCCGCGATCATAGAGCGCGCCGGCTGCCACACCGCCGGGCTCGGCATAGCCGCCGGGCATGCAGTGGATGTCAATCGCCGTCACATAGCGCGGGGTGGGGAAATCATCATGCACCTCCAGCGGCGCGCGGCTGGCGGCGGAGAGCGCGGCGGCGCGGGCCTCGATCTCGGGCAATTGCCGTT
This sequence comes from uncultured Sandarakinorhabdus sp., assembly GCA_964535865.1. Taxonomy (GTDB): domain Bacteria; phylum Pseudomonadota; class Alphaproteobacteria; order Sphingomonadales; family Sphingomonadaceae; genus Sandarakinorhabdus. The sequence goes on from CAZHTW010000003.1 coordinate 58,851, forward strand.
CGATCGTGTCGATCACAGTGTCCCAGATGCGTTCCTGGGCGATGCGGTTGGTGGCGGCATAGGTCTGGAAATAGGGGTCGGCCACCATCGCCTTGCGGATGTCGTGGCGGTCGGCCGGGGCACGGCCGGTCTCGCGCTCGAAGCGTTTGGCGGCGCGGGCGGCATAGACCGGGCCCAGGCCGGGCAGCAGGCCGGATTGCACGAAGCCCTTCAGGCTTTTGGTGAATTCCTGCCGGGCGCGTTCGTCATGATCGGGCTTGGGCAGCACATCATGGTCACCCTGCTGGAATGTGTTGAGCATCGCGTTCATGATCGCCACTCCTTTGGCTGCAGACTGGCCTGCCCGCCCGGCCCTGTGCAGAGATGCGCCGCCACTATCCACTGGGTGGAGAGATGCGGCAAGCGGGCGATTGGCGCTGGCTGCGGGGCATAGGGGCGGATGCATGGACTTTGAATTTTCGGTGCCGGTGATCGTGGTGGGTGGCGGCGCTGGCGGCGCGGTGGCGGCGCTGGCGGCGCGGCTGGCCGGGGCGGAAGTGCTGCTGGTGGAGCGCGATGCCAGTGCGCGCGGCACCACCGCCATGTCACAGGGGCTGATGTGCGCCGCCGGCACCCGCCTGCAACGCGAAGCCGGCATCGCCGATGATGCCGACACGCTGTTTGCCGATATCATGGCCAAGACGCGCGGGCTGGCCGATCCGGTGATTGCCCGCGCCGTGGCCGATGGTTCGGGGCCCACGGTCGATTGGCTGTGCGATGCACTTGCCTATCCCTTCATGCTCGATACCGGCGCGCGGGCGGCCTATGGCCACAGCCGCCAGCGGCTGCACGGTTGGCTGCACCATGGCGGGGCGGACATGGTGCAGTTTCTGCATGCCAAACTGGCCGAGGCCGGGGTGGATGTGCTGATGCCGGCGCGGCTGGTGGACCTGGTGGGCAACGGCGGGCAGATCGATGGCATCATGGTTGAACGCCCGGATGGCAGAAGCGAGGCGATTGGCTGCGGCGCGCTGATCCTGGCCAGCGGCGGCTTTGCCGCCAATCACGAACAGGTGGCGGCGCACATGCCGGAGGCGGCCGCCGCCCGCCACAATGGCCATGAAGGCAATATGGGCGATGGCATCTGGCTGGGCGCGCGGGCCGGCGCGGCGCTGGGCGATATGGGCAGTTATCAGGGCTATGCCATGCTGGCCGATCCGCACGGCATCACCGTGCCGCCCGGCGTGCTGGTGGAAGGCGGCATCATCGTCAACCGCCACGGCCAGCGCTTCACCAACGAAGTGACGGATATTGCCGGGATGGTGCATCCGGTGCTGGCGCAGCCCGATGGCACGGCCTGGGTGCTGCTGGACGGGCGGATCGCGCAGCTGAACGACTATATCCCTGAAACCCGCGCCTTGCGCGAATCCGGCGCGATCCGCAGCGCCGGCGATGCAGCGGCGCTGGCGGCGATGATCGGGGCTGATCCGGCGGTGCTGGCGGCCACTTTGGCCGATGCCCATGCGGCGGCCGGTGCGGGCCGCGCCGATGGGCAGGGCCGCGACTGGGCCGCGGTGCAGCCGCCGGCATGGCCGGTGCTGGCCATCCGCGTGTGCGGCGCCATCTATCACACGCAAGGCGGCTTGCAGATTGATGGCAGCGCGCGGGTGCTGCGGCGCGATGGCGGGCGTTTTGCCAATCTGCTGGCCTGCGGCGGCGCGGCGCGCGGCGTGTCTGGCCCGTCCTGGTGGGGCTATCTGCCCGCCATGGGCCTGGGATCGGCGATCACCATGGGGCGC
>CAZHTW010000004.1:0-24283 GCA_964535865.1 uncultured Sandarakinorhabdus sp.
CGGGATCAGGTCAGCCACGGGTCGCAGGAGGAAATGGGCAATGCAGTATCAGCCAGGGCCAATGCAGGCCGCTGCCGAGGTGGCGGCGCCGGCCGATCTGGCAGGCCAGCAGGCGCCGGCGCCGGGCCTGACCTGGTTTGATCAGATCCGCGCCCTGCTGATCCGCACCGGCCTGCCGGCGGAACCGGCGGTGTATGACGTGCTGTGGCGATATGTGCGCGATGATGATCATGAATTGTCGCTGGCCATCGACAAGGCGATCGCCAGCCAGAGCCTGAGCATCAGCGCGTTGATGGCCTTGCGCGAAGCCCATCTGGGCCAGATGAGCGAAGCGCAGGTGAAGCTGCTGATCGCCGAGGCGCATGACCAGGCCGAGGCGCTGGGCCTGCGCATCGAAAGTGGCCAATCCGATCTGGCCGATTATGGCCGGGCGATTGCCGTGGGCGGCGAACAGCTGGCCGGGCCGATGGATGCGGCCAGCCTGGCCGCCCTGCTGGAACAGCTAGGCGCGGCCACCGCCAGCATCCAGGCCGCCAACAGCCGGTTGCTGGACGAACTGGATCAGGCCGCCACCGAAAGCCGCGCCCTGGCCGACCGGCTTACGCAGGCCGAACGCGCTGCCGTGACCGACGCGCTGACCGGGGTGATGAACCGGCGCGGCATCATGGCCGCCATCGAAAAGGCCCAGGCCGATACGGTGGCCGCCGGCGTCCCGCTGGCGCTGGCCGTGGTGGATATTGATCATTTCAAACGCTTCAACGACCGATTCGGCCACGCCATGGGCGATGACGTGCTGTGTTTCGTGGCGCGGCATCTGGCTGACCGGCTGGAACGTGACGGCGGCATGGTCGGCCGGCTGGGCGGAGAGGAGTTTGTGGGCGTGATGCCGGGCGTGGGCGTGCAGGCGGCCGCCGGTCGGATTGACCGGGTGCGCGCCGATCTGGCCGGCCAGGTGCTGCGCAGCGCGGTGGACGGGAGCAGTATGGGCCGCATCAGCTTTTCTGCCGGCGTGGCCGAACATCGCGCGGGCCAGCCTGCCGATCAGTTGATCGGCCGGGCCGATGGCGCGCTTTATACCGCCAAGCGCCTCGGCCGCGACCGGGTGGTGCCGGATCGGGGCTAGACAAAATCAAAATCGGGCGTTGACAGGCGCGCCTGACTGTCCCATTTGGCCGCCTCCCGACAGGCGAGCCTGATACGGCTGTGGAGGGGTGGCCGAGCGGTCAATGGCAGCAGACTGTAAATCTGCCGGGTTTCACCCTACGTTGGTTCAAATCCAACCCCCTCCACCACCGTGCCTGCAGCGAACACAGGTTGGCACGTTGAGGATGGGACGTTGACATGGGCCGCAGACCGCACCCCAATTCGCAGAAAGCGCAAAAGAGCGCGTTTCCCCGGCTTTATGGCCGTCACGCGGTGTTTGCTGCGCTGGACAATCCGGAGCGCAGCTTCCGCAAGCTGTGGCTGACCCCGCAAACCGCCAAGACCATCATCATCCCGCAGGGGTTGCAGGTGCAATATGGCGATGATCATGATCTGGGCCGGCTGTGCCCGCCCGATGCGCCACACCAAGGCTATGTGCTGGAAGTGGAGCCGCTCGACACGGTGTGGCTGGGTGACATCCTCAAAGACGCCGATGATGGCAACAACCGGCCGATCATCGTGCTGGATCAGGTGACCGATCCGCACAACGTGGGGGCGATCATGCGTTCGGCGCTGGCCTTCAACGCCCGCGCGCTGGTGACCCAGGATCGCCACAGCCCGGCCGAATCGGGCACATTGGCGCGCAGCGCCAGCGGCGCGCTGGAGGCGCTGCCGTGGGTGCGCACGGTCAATCTGGCGCGCGCCCTGGGGGAAATGGGCGAGGCCGGCTTCTGGCGCGTCGCGCTGGATGGCAACGGGCCCGTCACGCTGGAGGCCGCACTGGGCAAGAGCCAGCCGGTGCTGGTGCTGGGCAGCGAAGGCGACGGTCTGCGCCACCTCACCATCGAGAATTGCGACGTGGTGGCCAAATTGCCGATCAGCGGCGTCGAGAGCCTGAACGTGTCCAACGCGGCCGCCATTGCGCTTTACGCCTGCGCGCGGCGCTTTGACTGAACAGCCAGACGCCACCAGCCAGGTGCACTGGCCGGTGGCGCTGGTGACAGGCCGGGCTGCCGCAGCCCCAATATCGGGCTGCGGCGCCAGTGCTTACATCATCACGCGGATGCCGAAGCGGAACACCCGGCCCAGCGGATTGCCGATGAACGGATCATAGGACAGTTCCAGCCGCGAAGCCGGCGGGTTGGCATTGGTGAAATTCTCCACCGAGAACTGCAGCTGCGTCTTCACGGCACTGATCGGCAGATCATATTGCACGTTGAAGTCATGCTGGGTGAAGCTCTTGACGACAGCGCCAAAGTTGGTCGGGCCAAAGTTGGTGCTGGCGCAATTGGTCAGGCCAACGCAGCGTTCGTCATCCACACCGCCAATGTAGCGGACCTGGTAGCGGGCGTTGATGCCGCTGATGGCATAGTTGATCCAACCCGTGGCGCGCAGCGGCGACACGGTGAGCGGATCGCGGAAATAGTTGGTGAAGCCCTTGGCCTGGTAACCAGCCTGAACCAACTGGCCGCGGAAGAAGAAATCATCGAAGGTATAATCCAGCACGAAGCTGGCTTGCGCCCCGACATTCAGCGCGCCGCCGGCGAAATCGGTCTTGTAATCAACCGCCAGATCGAGGCCGCTGGTCCTGATGCCCGGACCGTTGACCCAATCGGTGCGGACACGGCTGATGTCGAGACCGGTGGTCACGCCTTGCGTGCAGCCGCCCTGGAAAGTGACCAGATTGGCAAAGATGCTGCTGCAATTGGCGAACCGCGTGCCGTTGGGCGCAACCGCGCCGCTGGCAACCGACGACGCGATGGCCTGGCCCGGCGTGGTGGTCACCCGATCCTTGACGTCAAAGCTCCAATAATCCGCCGAGATGGTGAAGCCCGAGGTGGTGACCACCGCACCCACATTGTAGGTGAAGGCAGTTTCCGGCCCCAGATCCCGCGAATTGCCGAAGATATCGACGGATTTGAACTGGTTGGCTGCGGCTTGCAGGCCAGCCAGCGAGGTGATCTGGTTGTTGGCCACCTGGTTGGCCAGAGGCCCGCGGAAGGTGGTGCCCACCGAGCCGCGCAGCACCAGCCAATCCGTGGGGTTCCAGCGCACCGACCCCTTGGGATTGAAGGTGGAACCAACCGAGCCACCATAATCTTCAAAGCGGCCCGCGCCGGTGATTTCCAGGCGTTCGCTGATCGGAATCTTCACTTCGGCAAAAACCGCCAACACGTTCTGCGTCACCCGCTCGGGCCGCGTGCCGCCGAGAAAGATGAACGAGCCCACGCCTTCGATCGGCGTGCCAACGCAGCTGCGATCGCCTTCACGGAAGCAGGGGTTGATGTTGAGATTGGACTCCGGCAGCAGCGGATTGGTGCTCCACTGGTTGCCGCGATACTGGCCCCCAAAGGCATAGGCGATCGGCCCGCCGCCCAGATCAATCCCGGTTTCGCCCGAGAAGATGGCATCAATGACCAACTGCTCTTCAACCTGGCGCGTGCCATTGTTGACCTGAAGATAGTTGATAAGTGCCGGCGAATTTTCGTTGCCGCGAACATAGTTGGGGTTGTTCAGATTCTGGATCGAAACCGTCGGCCCGGCATTCAGGAACGGGTTGAACCATTGGCAGCCATTCTGCCCCGGCGTGTTGGCGGCCACGTTGCAGTTCGGCCCGCCAAGGCCGTTCAGGGCGTTTTGCAGCCGCGATCCGACCATGTCACGCGAATAGGCTTCACGCTCCGATCCCCACCAGGTGGCGAAAAATTGCCCGCGGAAATTGTCGGTGAATTCATGATCAAAGCCGCCCGAAAGCCGGTAGCTCTTGTTCTCGGCACTGCCAAGGCCGGCGCCGCGCACCGGCTCGGACGGGTTGCCGAGCCAACCGAAGGGACGCCACAACACGGCCGTGATCGCTGCCAGTGGCCGTTCTGCCGTGCCGGGCAACAGGCCGTTCTGGGCCAGGAAGGCCGGCACGCCCGGGTTGTTGGGGCTGACGGTGAAGGCATTGGTGGAGCCTGAACCGCGCGGCCCCTGGGTGGGCGGGAACGACGGCGACTGGCCAATCGTCGTATCGGTTTGCGCATAGGTGAATTCCAGCCGGAACTTGGTGCGATCGCTGATCTCCATCACGGCTTGCGCATAAGCCTGGTAGCGATCTTCTTCTTCGATGATGTTGTTCCAGGGCAGGAAGCTGAACCGGCAGATCGGCAGACCCGTGTTGTTGGGACCCGTGGTGTCGTTGATGCCGCCGACAGCGGCGCAGCCAGTCGTGCCGCCATCGCGGACGATCGAGGTGGCTGGGACACCGTTGTTCAAATAGGTTGCGCCGAATGTGCCCGGCGTGGACAGCACCGACCAGGCCGACGGATTGACCGCGAAGGGCGTGCGGCTGAATTCGCGTTCGAAGCTGGGCAGGGTTGAACGATGCTGCCAGCCGCCGCCAATCATCAGATTGAGCTTGCCAAACGTGTGGCCAACCAGCGCTGACATCGTCCAATTGCCACGCGAGCCCTTGATGGCTTCAAAATCCCCCTGGACAACCGCGCCGTTGAAATCGGTGCGCGTGATGAAGTTCGCCACGCCGGCAATCGCATCGGAACCATAAGTGGCCGCTGCGCCATCCTTGAGGATTTCGATATTCTGCAAGGCAAAGATCGGAATCAGGTTGGTATCGGCAAAGCCGTCACCCGGCGCCAGCACGGTGCGGCGGCCGTTGAACAGCACCAGGGTGCGGGTGGGGCCAAGGCCGCGCAGGTTGAGCGAGCCATTGCCCTGAAAGCCTTGTGCAGCCGTGGAAAACTGGTTGGTATCGCCCAGCGATGCACCAACCGACGGCAGCTGCTTGATGAAATCCAGCGGCGAGTTCACGCCCTGCTTGTTCAGATCATCGGCGGTGAACACGTCGATCGGCACGGCGGCATCTTCACGGCTGCCGCGGATGAAGCTGCCGGTGACGACGATTTCGGCATCCGCCGGTTCTTCAACCGCAGCGGCGGTTTGCGCGGACGCGGCACTGCCCATGGCGGTGCCGGCAACAAGAGCAACAAGCGCACAACTGGAACGCAGACGCACGAACGCCATATTCGACCTCCCAAGATAATCGACGTCTGGCCTGTTCCCGACATGGGCTGGCTGAGATCGCGATTGCGGAGTGATGCTCAAACGGCTTCTGCGCGTGGTCAAGAGGCAAATTGAGAAAAACTGCCCGGAACTGCCTGCTTAAGGGCGATTTTGTCGCTGGTGTGTCCGCAAAACAGAGGCACGGGTTGGCGCTCAATAGGCTTCGGACTCATAGACACGGGTGAGGTCACCACCCCAACTGCCATGGTAATGCGCCAGCAGGCGATCGGCGTTGGTCATGCCGCTTGCGACAATTTCGCGCAACGGATTGAGGAAGCCCTGTTCGCTGTCGCCAGCGGCATTCAGCCGGGCACGCGCCGCGAGGCCCGCATCGGCGATTTTCAACACCTCGGCTGCCAGTTGCTGCAGCGTGCCGCCATTGGGGCTGGCCGCGCCCAGCGCCAGCGCCGGCACTTCGCGGCGCAGCCGGGCATGGTCTTCCGGGGTCCAATGCTTCACCAGATCCCATGCGGCATCGAGCGCACCCTGATCATAGAGCAGGCCCACCCACAGCGCCGGCAGCGCGCAGATGCGATCCCAGCGGCCGCCATCGGCACCGCGCATTTCCAGATAGCCCTTCATGCGCACTTCGGGAAAGGCCGTGGACAGATGATCCTTCCAATCGCCCAGCCGCGGCTTTTCGCCGGGCAGCACGGCCAGCTTGCCGGCAAGGAAATCGCGGAAGCTGTGGCCGGCCGCATCGATATATTTGCCATCGCGATAGACAAAATACATCGGCACATCGAGCGCGTAATCGGCATAATGTTCATAGCCAAAGCCGTCTTCGAACACGAAGGGCAGGATGCCGGTGCGGGCCGGATCGGTATCGGTCCAGATATGGCTGCGGAAGGATTTGAAGCCGTTGGGCTTGCCTTCCGTGAACGGCGAATTGGCGAACAGGGCGGTGACGATCGGCTGCAGCGCCAGGCTCATGCGGAACTTGGCGACCATGTCCGCTTCACTGGAGAAGTCGAGATTGGTCTGGATGGTGCAGGTGCGCAGCATCATGTCCAGCCCCAGGCTGCCCACGCGCGGCATGTGGCGCAGCATGATGTCATAACGGCCCTTGGGCATCACCGGCAGTTCGGCGCGCGTCTTGTCCGGCCAGAAGCCCAGGCCCAGGAAACCCAGCCCCAGTTCGGCGCCCAGTTCGCGGCATTGTTTCAGGTGGCGGTTGGATTCCGCGCAGGTTTGATGCAGATTTTCCAGCGGTGCGCCCGAAAGCTCGAACTGGCCGGCCGGCTCCAGGCTGATGTTGCCATCGGCGCCCTTGAGCGCGATGACATTGTCACCCTCCATGATCGGCTCCCAGCCATAGCGGGTCATCGCCATCAACAGATCGCGGATGCCGCCCGGCTCGGTGTAGGACGGCGCGCGGTGATCTTCGGTGCGGAACACGAATTTCTCATGCTCGGTGCCGATGCGCCAATCGGCGGCGGGCTTGGCACCGGCGGAAAACACCGAAATCAGCTGGTCGCGCGATTCGATGATCGCGTCGTCGCCGGCGGATGTGACCTTGTTGCTCATGGCTAGCGCCTTAAACCCGTTGCCCCGTCCACGCAATGAAGCGGCGGTGTTGCGGTTTCATGGCAATGTTCGGCGTGGGACAGCGCAGGGTTACCGCTTCGGCCATTGCGCCACTTGCGGAAAATTCATGTTTGCCCACATTGGCCCGCATGAAGCCCCTGCCTCTGATGATTCTGGCGATGCTGTCGCTTGCCGCCTGCGGTGTGGACCAGGTGCAACCGGCACCGGTGGCGGAAGATGAGCGTTGGGGCCATTTGCCGCCCGATCCCGAACGCCCGCAGCAGGCCGAACAGGGCGACGCCGGCCCAGGCTGAACCACTGCAAAGCCGCAGGGTTGCGCCCGGCCCCTGCTGTGGCATCCTCCCGCCCTGTTCCGGGAGAATATGGCATGCACGATCTGGTCATCCGTGGCGGCACCATCGTTGATGGCAGCGGCAATCCGCGTTTCGTGGGCGACGTTGCCGTGGATCGCGGGCGCATCACCGCCATTGGCCGCGTCACCGCGCCGGGCCGCGAGGAAATTGATGCCGCCGGCCTGATCGTCACCCCCGGTTTTGTCGATATCCACACCCATTATGATGGCCAGGCGACCTGGGATTCGGAAATGGCGCCATCGAGTTGGCACGGGGTGACCACCGTGGTGATGGGCAATTGCGGCGTGGGCTTTGCGCCGGCCAAGCCTGATCGGCACCAGTGGCTGATCGGCCTGATGGAAGGGGTGGAGGATATCCCAGGCACCGCGCTGGCCGAAGGCATGAAGTGGAATTGGGAGAGCTTCCCGGAATATCTGGATGCGCTGGAAGAACGCCGCCGCACCATCGATGTCGCCACACATGTGCCGCACGGGGCCGTGCGCGCCTATGTGATGGGCGAACGCGGTGCCCGCAACGAAAAGCCCACCGAAGACGATATTGCCCAGATGGCCGCGATCGTTGCCGAAGGGGTGAAGGCCGGTGCACTGGGCTTTTCCACCAGCCGCACCATCCTGCACAAATCGATCGACGGTGAACTGGTGCCCGGCACCACGGCCGAGAAGGACGAACTGATCGCCATCGGCCGCGCCATGGGCCAGGTGGGCCACGGCGTGTTCGAAATGGCCAGCGACCTGAAACGCGAGTGGGACGAATTTGGCTGGATGGCCGAAATGAGCCGGGAAACCGGCCTGCCCGTTACCTTTGCCATGCTGCAATCCATTGCCAAGGAACTGCCCTGGGAAGAGCAGATGAGCGAGACAGCGCGCGCCAATGCCGAAGGCGCCAACATCGTCGCCCAGATTGCCATCCGCGGCAACGGTGTGTTGATGGCGTGGCGCGGCACCGTGCACCCGTTCAAGTTCCGCCCCAGCTGGCAGGCCATCGAATCGCTGCCCTGGGAAGAACAATGGGCGCTGCTGAGTGACCCGGCGTTCAAGGCCAAGCTGTTGGCGGAAGACAATGTCTGGCCGGAAACTGATGTGTTGCCGCTGCTGATGGCGGTCGCGATGGGCTGGCAATTGCAGTTCGAGATGACCGACGGCTTCAATTACGAGCCGCAGCAGGACGAAACCATCTGGGCGATGGCCCAGGCCGCCGGGCAAGACCCGGCCGCCTATGCCTATGACCTGCTGTGCCGCGACGGCGGGGCCGGGTTCATCTATTTCCCCATCCTGAACTATGCCGATGGCAATCTCGATTTCGTGGAAGGTCTGCTGCACCGGGATGATGTGGTGATCTCCCTGTCGGACGGCGGCGCCCATTGCGGCACCATCTGTGACGCGGCCAGCCCGACCTATCTGCTGCAACATTGGGTGCGCGACCGGGCGCGCGGCACGGTGGCGCTGGAAAACGCCATCCGCCGCCAATGCCATGACACCGCCAAACTCTATGGCCTGCACGATCGCGGCCTGATCGCGCCCGGCTATCTGGCCGATTTCAACATCATCGATCTGGATCGGTTGCAGCTGGGCAAGCCCTGGCTGGCGTTCGATCTGCCCGCCGGCGGCAAGCGCCTGCTGCAAAAGGCCGATGGTTATGTGTGCACGATCAAGAATGGCGAGGTGACCTTCCGGGGCGGTGAGATGACCGGCGCCCTGCCCGGCGGCCTGATCCGCGGGCCGCAGGCGGCGCCGGCAACGGCGGCGCTGGCGGCCGAATGATCCGCGCCATCACCGCCGCCCTGCTGCTCACAACGGCAGCCACCGCCCAGGAGGTGCCGCCGGGCGTCTATGGCGAGGCACGCTCGCTGCCCGGCCTCACCGCGCCGGGCGAGATCATCATCGACCGCGCCGGCATACCGCACATCTATGCCGCCAACGCGGGCGATGGCTTCTTCCTGCAGGGCTATACCGTGGCGCGCGACCGGCTGTGGCAGATCGATCTGTGGCGCAAGCGCGGCCTTGGTCTGCTGTCGGCCAGCTTCGGCCCGCGCTTTGTCGAGCAGGACCGAGCGTCGCGCCTGCTGCTCTATCGCGGCGACATGGCGGCGGAATGGGCCGCCTATCCGGCGCAAGCCAAAGCCTGGACCGAGGCATTTGCTGCCGGCATCAACGCCTTTGTGGGCGATGTCGAGGCTGGCCGCGCGCCGCTGCCGGTCGAATTCACCGCCACCGCCACCCGCCCGGAACGCTGGCAGGCCGACGATGTCGTGCGCATCCGATCCAACGCGCTGGCCAGCAATGTGCCATCCGAAGTGCTGCGCGCCCGCGCCCTGTGCGGCGGCGACACCAAATATGAGCCGCTGCGCCGCCAGCTGGAACCGGCTCGCGCCGTGACCATTCCCAAGGGCCTGGATCCCTGCAGCCTGCCAGAGAATGTGCTGGCCGATTACATGCTCGGCACGAGCGATGTGCAGTTTGACGGCAAGCAGCTGCTGGTGGCCAGCCGCACCGATCCCGAAACGCTGGAAGGCTCAAACAACTGGGCGATTGCGCCGGGCAAATCCGCCACGGGGCGGCCGATTTTGGCCAATGACCCGCACCGCGCCCATGCCGTGCCCAATTTGCGTTATCTGTCGCACATCGACACGCCGGAACTGAAGATCGCCGGATCGGGCGAACCGGCGCTGCCCGGAGTCAGCTTTGGCCACAATGAGGATATTGCCTGGGCGCTGACCATCTTTGCCATTGATCAGCAGGATCTGGTGGTGAACCCCAAGGCGGCGAAGCTGACCGAGGTGCGCGAGACCATCGAGGTGAAGGGCGAGGCGCCGCGTGAGGTGGTGCTGAAGTTCAGCGAAGATGGCCCGATCATCCACGAAGACCCGGCCAGTGGCCGCAGCTTTGCCCTGCGGGCCACCTGGAGCAAGCCGGGTGCATCGGCCTATTTCAACGCGACCTGGGCGTTTGGCGCGAAGACTTGGGACGAGTTCCTGATCGCCCGCAACCATTGGGGGGCACCGCCGCTGAACCTGTTGTTTGCCAGCCGCGCCGGGGATATCGGCTGGGCGCCCGGCGGCTTCGTGCCGGTGCGCACGTCCGGTGATGGCCTGCTGCCGGTTCCGGCCGGCAAGGCGCATCGCTGGACCGGGCTGCTGGATGCGAAGTTGATGCCGGTGTCGCACAACCCGGCCCAGGGCTGGTTTGCCACGGCGAACGAAATGAACGTGCCGGACGGCTATCCGCATCTGCTTGGCCTGGAATGGGCCGATCGCAGCCGCATCACCCGCATTTCCGAAGTGATCGCGGCCAAGCCCAAATTCAGCCTGACCGACGCGATGGCGCTGCAGAACGATGCCACATCCGCCATGGCCCGCCGCGCCGTGGCGCTGCTCAAGGGGTTGGCCGGCCGCAGCGACGATGAGCGCGGCGCCCTGGCCCTGCTCAGCGGGTGGGACGGCCACGAAGGCCCGGATTCGGCGGCCGCCGCGCTGTATGAAGTCTGGGCCAGCCGCCACCTGCCGCAAGCCGCGGTGGCGGCCATCGTGCCGGCCGACAAGCGCCGGAATTTCGGCCGCACCAGCATCGGCAATGTGCTGCCGGTGCTGGAAGAGACCAGGCTGCTCTCGGTGGATGAGCGCACAGCCATCCTGCTCGGATCATTGGGCACCGCCTTTGCCGAAGGCAGGAAGCTGTTCGGCCCCGATCCCGCGTTGTGGCGCTGGGGCGCGCTGCATGTTGCCGATTTCAAGCCGGCGCTGGGCATCGCCGGCCGCAGTGCCGAGCGCCGGGTGGGCCCGCTGCCCATCGGCGGCAGCGGCTCCACCCCGATGGCAATGGGATCGGGCGCTGATTTCCACCTCGTCTCCGGCGCCTCGGTGCGGGTGGTGCTGGACGTGGGGGCATGGGACAACAGCATGGCGATCAACACGCCCGGCCAATCCGGTGATCCAGCCAGCCCGCATTATCGCGACCTGTTCCCGCGCTGGGCCACAGGTCAATATGTGCCCTTTGTCTGGAGCCGCCCCCGCGTGCTGCAGGAGGCGGAGCGCATCATCAGGGTCATCCCATCGCCCTGATGCCACAGCCCGGCGCTGACCCATTGTGGCAGGCATGCCCCGTTGATAACCGCGGGCATCATGAAACATGCTCTCGCTCTGTTCCTGATGCTGCTGGCCAGCCCGGCGCTGGCCGCTCCCGGCAATGTCACTGGCAACCCCGAACAGGGCGGCAAGGGCATTCCGGTGATCCCGGAACCAATGTTGTTCGACATGATCCGGCCGATGGGCGCCCGGCGCGGCGAACTGGAAGCCAACACGCTGCTGGTCAAGGGCCTTGACGGCGCCGCGCTGGCCTGGGCGCCGGAGGTGGAGCTTGCCGTGGCCGATGGCTTTGCTGTCGAACTGGAATTGCCGATGACCGGTGGGCGTGTCGATGCCTTCAAAATGGGCCTGCAAGGCACGTTCGGCACCGGGTTGGGCGGAAATTTTGTCCACGGTGTGCAATATCTTGGCACCATTGACCGGGCCGGAAAATGGGGTTCCAGCCTGCTTTATCTGGCCGGCGTCCGCTATGACAAACACTGGTCCAGCATCACCATGATCGGCGCCAAGACCAGCAATTCGGTACAGCTGTCGCGGCCGGTGTCGCTGATCAACCACAGCCTGTTTCGCGATGTTGGCGCCCGCACCACCGCCGGCCTGGAGTTCAACCGCGAGGGCGGGCCCGCGGGCGGCTGGGTGCTGCTGCCGCAACTGCACCAGCGCGTTGCCCGCCGCTTCGTGATGCAGGTGGGGGCCGGCATGGAGAAGCCACGCGGCGAACGCCGGGTCGCGCTCGCTTCATTGCGCGTGGTGCGCGAATTCTAAGGCCTTGATTGGAAACGGGTTGAGGATGCAACGCGTTTAGCTGTTCACGGCTTGCCACACCGCCACGGCTGCCAGCGCGGCCGTGTCGGCCCGCAGGATGCGTGGCCCCAGGCTGATCGGCAGGGCGGCATCATGGGCGCGGATGGCGGCGCGTTCCGGTTCGGTGAAGCCGCCTTCCGGGCCGATCAATATGGCGGCTGGCGCGGGGGTGCGGGCGAAGGCGGTGGCCATGGCTTCGCCGCCGGTTTCATCGGCAAAGATCAGGGCGCGGCCAGCCGGCCACCCCTGCAAAAGCCGGTCCAGTGTCAGCGGCGCGGGCAGCAACGGCACGGCGGTGCGGCCGGATTGTTCTGCTGCTTCAACCAGATGCGCGCCCAACCGTTCCAGATTGGGCTTGTCCACCACGGTACGGCTGGTGGTGACCAGTTGCAGCCGGGCGACCCCCAGTTCGCAGGCCTTTTCCACCAGCCAGTCAATGCGGCCCTTCTTCAGCGGCGCGGCGCACAGCCACAGATCGGGCACCTGTTCCTGTTCCGCGCTCCGCCATTCGGCGGCCAGCGCCACCGCCTTCTTGCCCACCGCTGTCACCCGCGCTGCCCATTCGCCGTCGCGGCCGTTGAACAGGCGGACCAGATCGCCGGGCTGGCGGCGCATCACGTTGGAAAGATAGTGGGATTGCGGCTGATCCAGCGTGATCGCCGCGCCGTGCGACAGACCGCCCTGCACAAACAGGCGCGGCGTGGTTGACAAGCCTGATGCTTCTTCGCTCATGGGGACTGTGGTTACGCCCCCTGCCCCGATAACGCCAGATGCCGTGAAAAGCTGGATCGATTGGCTGCCGGCGCGCGCCCAGGTCTATGCCCGGCTGGCCCGGCTGGACCGGCCGGCGGGCACCTGGCTCCTGCTGTGGCCATGTGTGGCCGGACTGGGGCTGGCTGGCGGAGTGGCGCACAAACCCTTGTTGTTGCTGTGGTTCGCGCTGGGCAGCCTGGCCATGCGCAGCGCCGGCTGCGTGTGGAATGACATTGTTGACCGCGATCTTGATGCCCAGGTGGAGCGCACCCGCGCGCGGCCGGTGGCATCGGGCCAGATTTCGGTGAAGGCGGCGCTGGCCTTTGCGGTGGCGCTGTCGCTGATCGGGCTGATCGTCCTTTTGCAACTTCGGCTTGAGGCGCAGATCGTCGCGCTGGGCAGCATCATCCCGGTGGCGGCCTATCCCTTCATGAAGCGCATCACCTGGTGGCCGCAGGCCTGGCTGGGCCTCACCTTCAATTGGGGGGCGCTGGTGGGTTGGGCGGCGGTGGCGCCGGTGTCGGCATTGCCGATGTGGCTGCTGTGGGCCGGCGGCATCGCCTGGACCCTGGGCTATGACACCATCTATGCCCTGCAGGATATCGAGGATGACGCGCTGGCCGGGATCAAGAGCTCGGCGCGGGCCCTGGGCGGGCGGGCACGGGCCGGGGTGGCGGCGTTTTTTGCCATTGCGTTGATCTTGTGGGGGATTTCTCTGTTCCTGGTGGCCGGGCAGTGGCTTGCGGTGGCCGCATTGTTGCCGCTGGCGGCCCATTTTGCCTGGCAGGTGGCCAAATTGGGCGATTGCGCGCCCGAAACGGCGCTGCACCTGTTCCGCGCCAACCGGCTGGCCGGCGGTTTGCTGGCCGGAGCCTGCATGGCGGTGGGCCTTGCCTGAACCAGTTGGTCTGGCCTGAAGCGGTTGGCCTGACCTGAGGCTGCGGAGCCGGACCGGGTTGGTCACAGCTCCGCGCCAAAGCTTTGCCCGGATGGCTGGCCCACCCAGCACCACCGACAACCCGTGTTGGCGAACAACCTTTGTGGCAGACCAGATGCCTGGCGCGCGACCCGTGCGGTTGTTGGCGGGTTTGTGAATCCGTCTTTGCCAGCACAGCGACACCAACGCACGTGAATAGGCCGTGACAGTTTCGCGCCCACTGCCTAAACCAAAATCCATGTTGTCCCCCACTGATGCCCTGAACCGGCTAGATGCCGTGATTGCCGCTGCCACGCGGGCCGGCGCCGATGCCGCCGATGCCCTGTATGTGGGCGATGGTTCCACATCGGTTTCGGTGCGGCTGGGCCAGTTGGAGGATATTGGCCGGTCTGAAGGCGAAGAGGTTGGCATCCGCGTGTTCGTGGGCCAGCGTTCGGCCAGCGTGTCCTCCTCCGATCTGTCCACCGCCGCGCTGGTGGAGGCGGCCGAGCGCGCCGTGCTGATGGCGCGGCTGGCCCCGGAAGACCAGTTTGCCGGCCTGGCCCCGGCCGAACTGCTGGCGCGCGGCGCGTTTCCCGATCTCGACATTGATGATCCCACCGAACCCAGCGCGGCCGAGCTGAAGGCCCGGGCGCTGGCGGCGGAGGATGCAGCGCGGGCCATCCCCGGCATCACCAACAGCGAAGGCGGCGGCGCGGCGGCGGGTGTGATGGTGATGGCGCTGGCCACCTCAACCGGCTTTCGCGGCGGCAAGCGCGCCACCAGCCACAGCACATCGGCATCGGTGGTGGGCGGCAGCGGCAGCGGCATGCAGCGCGATTACGCCTGGCACAGTGCCCGCCACCTCGTTGATCTGGAATCGGCCGAAGCCATCGGCAGCCGCGCCGGGCAGCGCACCATCGCGCGGCTGAACCCGATCAAGCTGGCATCCGGCCCGATGCCGTTGCTGTTTGATCCGCGGA
Organism: uncultured Sandarakinorhabdus sp.; assembly: GCA_964535865.1. Lineage (GTDB taxonomy): Bacteria > Pseudomonadota > Alphaproteobacteria > Sphingomonadales > Sphingomonadaceae > Sandarakinorhabdus. The sequence continues at coordinate 14,644 of CAZHTW010000004.1, forward strand.
TTTCGGCCTCGCTGATCGGCCATCTGGTGGGGGCCATCACCGGCAGCGCGATCGCGCGCGGCACCAGTTTCCTGAAAGACAAGCTGGGCCAGCGCATCCTGCCCGCCGGCCTGCATGTGATCGATGATCCGCTGCGCCCGCGCGGCCTCAGAAGCCGGGCCTTTGATGGCGAAGGCCTGGCGGCGCGGCGCACGGCGATCATCGATGATGGCGTGCTGACCAACTGGCTGATGGATGCCGCCAGCGCCCGGCAACTGGGCCTGGCCCCCACCGGCCATGCCAGCCGCGGCACGTCGGGCCCGCCCGGTGCCGGCACCACCAACCTGCATCTGGAAGGCGGCACCGCCACGCCGGCCGAACTGATGGCCGATATCAAGCAGGGCGTGCTGATCACCGAATTGATCGGCATGGGCGTGAACGGGCTGACGGGCGATTACAGCCGGGGCGCCAGCGGCTTCAGAATCGAAAATGGCGAGATCGCCGGCCCGGTGGCGGAAATCACCATCGCCGGCAATCTGATCGACATGTTTGCGCATATGCTGGCCGCCAATGATCTGGCCTTCCGCCATGCCAGCAACGCGCCCACGCTGCGCATCGATGGCATGATGGTGGCGGGCAGTTGAATCATCGCATCTTCAACGACCGGGCCGGCGACCTGGCCCTTGCCGCCGAAATTGCCGGCAACGCCGCCACCATCGCCATGGACCATTTCGGCGGCAACAAGCCAAAGGCCTGGGCCAAGGCCGATGGCAGCCCGGTGAGCGAAGCCGATCTGGCGGTGAACGCCTATCTGAAAGCCGTGATTGCCACCGCCCGGCCGGATGACGGCTGGCTGTCGGAAGAATGCGCCGACAGCGCCAGCCGGCTGGGCAAGCGCCGGCTGTGGGTGGTTGATCCCATCGATGGCACCCGCGATTTCCTGCGCGGCCGCAGCGGCTGGGCGGTTTCGGTGGCGCTGGTGGAAGATGGCGCCGTGACGGTGGCCGTGCTCGCCGCCCCGGCGCAGAAGCGGCTCTATGCCGCCAGTGCCGGCCAGGGCGCCACGCTGAATGGCCGGGCGCTGAAGGTTTCAGGCCTGGCCACGCTTGACGGCGTGCGCCTGCCGATCGATCCGCCCAATCTGTCTGCCAGCTTCTGGCCGTCACCCTGGCCGGGCACGGCAGTGGCCAAGCCGAACAGCCTGGCCTTGCGCATGGCGATGCTGGCCGCCGACGAAGCCGATGCCTGGATGGAAGGGCGCAGCGTGGCCGAATGGGATGTGGCCGCCGCCAGCCTGATTCTGGCTGAAGCCGGCGGGATGGTGACGGATCGCCATGGCGGACCCCTGCGCTTCAACCAGCCAGAGCCACTGGTGCACGGGCTGGCCGCCGCCACCCCCGCCCTGCACGCCGAGGTGCTGGGCCGTCTGGACCATGCCTTGAAGGCGCTGAGCGCGCGGCGACGGATGGTTGCCTAAGGGCCAAATCAACGACCAGCACCCGTCATGCTGAACTTGTTTCAGCATGACGAGGCTCTTGTTGGGAACGAGGCCTCCCCCAAAAATCTCACCCAATCCACAGGCTTGCGCCCGAACCGCCGCCACCCCAAAGTGCGCGCGGCCCTGGGGAGGGGCCAGACGTGCAACTGAGACGCCGGACCCTTGCGGCCTTCGCCGCGCCCTGCCTGCCCTTGACCGGCGTGGGCCTGCCGATGGTGGTGTATCTGCCGCCCTATTATGCCGGCACGCTCGGGCTGGATCTGGCCATCACCGGCCTCTTGTTTTCCGCCGTGCGCTGGATCGATCTGCCGCTCGACATCTTGTTCGGGCGCGGGATTGACCGGACGGCGACGAAGCTGGGCCGGTTCCGGCCGTGGCTGCTGGGCGGCGGGCTGGTGATGCTGCTGGGCCTGGTGCTGACCTTCTTTGCCGAACCCGGCCTGTCGCCCTTGCGCGCCTTCATCGGGCTGTTGATCGTTTATGCCGGCTTTTCGGCGGCGCAGGTGGCGCACACCAGTTGGGCACAGACGCTTTCGACCGATTATCACGAGCGCAGCCGCATCTTTGGCTGGTGGCAGGCGACCAACATGCTGGCGCTGATCAGCATATTGGCGGTGCCGCCGCTGGCCAACTGGCTGGGGCCGCGCTTTGGGTTTGAACCATCGGCCAGCCTGGGCGTGCATGCCATGGGCTGGGTGCTGATCGCGCTGGTGGTGCCCACACTGCTGGCGGCCAGCCTGTGGGTGCCGGAGGGCAGCCCCGCCGATGCCACGCCGCACGGCTGGCGCGACATGTGGGGGGCGCTGAAGCGGCCGCTGCTGGGCCGATTGATGGCGATCGACCTGCTCGCCAGCCTGCCGCCGGGTTTTGGCGGCGCGCTGCTGGTGTTCTTTTTCGAAGCGGCGCGCGGCTTTTCGGTGACCGAGGCGCGCCTGCTGCTGCTGTTCTATTTCGCCGCCGGCCTGATCGGCGCGCCGTTGTGGAGTTGGGTGGCGCGGCGCACATCCAAGCATCAGGCCGTGGCCTGGGCCATCGGCAGCTATGCCCTGCTGCACGCCGCGCTGGTGCTGGCACCCAGGGCCGATTTCTGGCTGGCGGCCGCCGGCATGTTGCTGGCCGGCCTGCCGGCGGTGGCGCCGCCCTTCCTGGTGCGCGCCATGCTGGCCGATGTGACCGATGCCGAAACACTCAGCACCGGACGCAACAACGCCGGGCTTTATTATGCCGTGCTGGTGGGCGTGCAGAAGATTGGCTACGCCATCCCCGTGGGCCTTGCCTATATCGTGCTCGATGCGGTGGGCTTTGATGCCAAATTGGGTGCCGGCAACACGGCGGCGGCCATTGATGGCCTGGTCTATCTGTTCCTGTTCCCGCCGATCATCGCGGCGGTGGGCGCGGCCTGGCTGGCCTGGGGCTGGACCATCGACAAGGCCGCACAGGAACGCATCATCGCCGGGCTGAAATCCTGATGTTGCGCATTGGCATCATCGGCGCCGCCAGGGTGGCGACCTATGCAATGATTGCGCCGGCGCGGGCGCGCGATGATGTGGTGGTGGCAGCCGTGGCAGCGCGCGATGGCGCGCGGGCGGCGGACTATGCTGCCACCCACGGCATCCCCCGCCATTTTGGCGATTATGCCGCGATGGTGGCCGATCCCGATGTTGATGCCATCTATGTGGCGACGCCGCCGGCCTTTCATCTGGAACAGGCGCGCCTGGCCATCCGCGCGGGCAAGCCATGCCTGGTGGAAAAGCCCTTCACGCTGAACGCCGCCGAGGCCGAAACCCTGCTGGCCGAAGCCCAGGCAGCGGGCGTGGTGATGGTGGAGGCGCAGCACAGCCTGTGTCATGGTTTCTGGTCGATTGCCGCCCGGGCGGCGGTGGATGCGATCGGCCAGCCGCTGCATATCGATGCCTGGTTCAACGCGCAGGTGAAAACCGATGCCGCGGAGTTCCGCTGGGATGCCGGGCTGGGCGGCGGCGCGCTGATGGATCTGGGCGTCTATCCGCTGGCCTGGGTGTGGGCCTATGGCGGTTGGCCGCTGGCGGCGCGGGACGTGCGCTTTCGGCGCGAACGGCAAGCCGATGCCGCCTTTGCCGCCACGCTCGACCTGGCGAACGGTGTGACGGCGCGCGTGGCGGCGGACATGGCCGCCCCGTTCGGCGCCCGGCTGACGGTGACGGGCAGCCTGGGCACGCTGACCATCGACAACCCGTTGGCCCCGCAGCGCGGCGGCCATGCCATCACGCTGGAGACGGCGGCGGGCATTGAAACGCTGGTCAGCCCGGCCGAACCCGGCAGTTATGATGCGCAACTGGCCCGGTTCGTCGATCTGGTGGCCGGGCGCGCGGCCTGGCCCTTGCCGGCCGAACATCCCGTGATGTCGATGCGCGCCATCGATCTTGTCCGCAACCAGGAGAGCAAGCCATGAAATTCTATGACAGCATCGGCCCCAACCCGCACGTGGTGCGCATGGCCATGGCCGAAAAGGGCATCAGTCTGCCCACGGAAACCATCGACATCCGCGCTGGGGCCAACCGCAGCGGCGACTATATCAAGAAGGTGCCGGCGGGCGGCACCCCGGCGCTGGAGCTGGACAGTGGCCAGGTGGTGTCCGAAATCACCGTCATCTGCGAATATCTGGAAGAAATTCACCCCGCCCCCGCATTGATCGGCGCCACGCCGGCCGAGCGCGCCGAGACCCGCCGCTGGCTGCGCATCATTGATCTGGGCTATTGTGAGCCGATGGCCAATGGCTTTCGCGCCACCCAGGGCCGGCCGATGTTCGAGCCGCGCTTCCCGCTGGTGTCGGTGAGCGCCGGCGAGGAACTGAAGGCGATCGCCGCCAAGAAGCTGCTGTGGCTGGACGGGCTGATGAGCGGCGATTTCGTCTGCGGCAGCCGCTTCACCATCGCGGATATCCTGCTGTTCTGCTTCATCGAATTTGGCGGCGCCGTGGGCCAGCCGCTGCCCGACGGCCTCGCGTGGATTCCGGCCTGGCGCGAACGGGTGGCAGCCCGGCCGAGCGCGAAGGCATAAATCCTCCCCCAGAGGGCGAGGATCTTATAATTCGATCAGCGTGTCGGGCAGTTCGTTCACGTCATCGGCGCTTGGCGGCAGATGGCGGGCGAGCACGGCGCCGGCGCGGGCGATGGCGGCCACCATGCCATCGGCGGCGCGGCCGGCCTTGATGCCGGCGGTGAGCGCGGCGATGGTTTCGGCCCAATCCTCCGGCCCGACACAGGCGAACACGCCATCATCGGCGATCACTTCCGCCACATGCTCGGCCTCGTCGACATAGAGCAGCACGCCGGTGCGGCCAGCGGTGGCGGTGAGGCCGCGGGCGCGGAACTGGGTGACGGCGGCGGCATGCACACGGTCACGCCGCAGGCCGCGCGGGGTGAGCACCCGGTCGAGCTTGGCCAGGCCAACCAGAGCCAGCGTGGCGAGGAAGACCAGCGCCTGCACGGCGGCAAAGCCTTCGATGCCGTGCGCTTCACGGGTGGCGGCATCGAGCGCATCCCAGTCCGGGAACAGCAACGACGGCATCCAGCCGGCCAGCACGGCGATGAACGGCAGGATGAAGGCGGCCAGCACGGCGCTGGCCAGCATGGTGGCAGCATAGCGGTGCGGGCGGGTGTTGATGATCACCACGATCTCGCCGGCAGTGGTGGCTTCGGCCGCCGCGATGGCGGCCGCGATGCGGGCGCGATCTTTGTCGTTGAACAGCATCACCAGTCTCCCGACGCACCGCCGCCGCCGAAGCTGCCGCCGCCGCCCGAAAAGCCGCCAAAACCACCACCGCCGCCACCGCCGCCGCCCCAGCCGGAACCGCCCCGGCCGCTCCAGCTGCCGCCCAGATCGGGGCCCCAGATGATGACAGGCCCGCTGCGGCGGCCGCGCGCGCCGCGGCGGGTGGCGATGATGATCCACACGACAATGATGATCAGCCAGACGAGCGCGCCCCAGCCCGGCCGGTCGCCCTTTTCGGCCTTGGCGCTGGCCAGTTTTTCGGCCGCAGCCGCCTGTTGATCGGGTGGCAGCTGCAGCAGGGCGATCAGCTGGTCCACCCCGGCCTCCACCCCGCCGGGCAGATCGCCGGCCTTGAACGCCGGCACAATGGTGCGGCGGATGATCTTGCTGGACACGGCATCGGTGAGCGTGCCTTCAAGGCCATAGCCCACCTCGATGCGCAACTTGCGTTGCGCCGGCGCGATCAGCAGGATGGCGCCGTTGTTCTGCCCCTTCTGGCCGATGCCCCAGGCCCGGCCCAGCTGATAGCCATAGTCGTCAATCTCGTAACCGCCCAGATCAGGCACGGTCGCCACCACCAGCTGGGTGCCGGTGGTGTCTTCCAGCGCCTTCAGCTTGGCATCAAGCCGTGCCACGGTGTCGGCCGGCAACACGCCGGCGGCATCGGTGACCCGGCCGCCGAGTTTGGGGAACAAAGGTTCGGCAAGGGCCGGCGCTGCCAGTTGCAGCAGCAACAGCAGCGCCGAGAGCCAGAAGGCCAGATTGGCCAGCCGGCGCACATCAGAGGGCAAGTTCATGGCGCGCCTTTCGCGGCCAGAGGACGGACCTAGAATTTCACCTCGGGCGCCTTGTCGGCATTCACCGTGGTGGCCTTGAACGGGGCAATCGGCTGCGCCCCATAGACCACCTTGGCGGTGATCAACGACGGGAAGGTGCGGATTTCGATGTTATAATCCTGCACCGCCATGTTGTAATCGCGCCGGGCCACCGCGATGCGGTTTTCGGTGCCTTCCAGCTGGCTTTGCAACTGCATGAACTGTTCGTTGGATTTCAGATCGGGGTATTTCTCCACCGTCACCAACAGCCGGCCCAGCGACTGGCCCAGCGCACCCTGCGCCTGGTCAAAGGCCGCCAACTGGGCCGGGTCCGACAGCTTGGTCGGGTCCACGGTCACCTGGGTGGCGCTGGCGCGGGCCTTGGTCACGCTTTCCAGCACATCCTTTTCCTGTGCGGCATAGCCCTTCACCGTGGCGACGAGATTGGGGATCAGATCGGCGCGGCGCTGATACTGGTTTTCCACATCGGCCCAGCGGGCCTTCACGCCCTCTTCCTTGGCGGGGATGGAATTGATCCCACAGCCCGACAGCAGCAGCGCGGTGCCGGCCAGGGCGGCCAACGCGGCGGGGCGGCGGAGGTTGGAACGTGTATCGGCAGACGTCACGGGCGTGTCTCCAGAAGCGGCTCCGGCTTGCGCTGTGCGGCCGGGCTCGTCAAAGTGCAAATAGGCGCACCGCTGAAGATAGTGCGCTGTTGGAATTTACAAGGGGGCAAGCGGGGCGTGCTGCAGGAATTCAAATCATTCATTGCGCGCGGCAACGTGCTGGATCTGGCCGTTGCCGTGATCATCGGGGCGGCCTTTGGCACGATCGTCACCAGCTTCACCGAGGATCTGGTGATGCCGATCATCGGCCTTGTGTCAGGCGGCATCGATCTCACCAGCATGTTCGTGGTGCTGGGCGAGGTGCCCGCCGATTACACCGGCAGTCCCACCGATTACGAGGCGCTGAAGAAGGCTGGTGTCGCCCTGTTCGGCTATGGCAAGTTCCTCACCGCGCTGATCAATTTCGTCATCGTCGCCTTCGTGATCTTCCTTATGGTCAAGGCTGCCAACAAGGCGATGGCGCCCGCCCCGGCCGCGCCCGCCGAACCGCCCGGCCCGACGCCCAGCGAAGCGCTGCTGGCCGAGATCCGCGATGAGCTGAAGAAGGGCCGGCCTTGATCAACGGCCTGGCCGCCTTGCTGGATCAGGTGCCACTGCCGGCGATCCCGGGGGTGCTGCTGGCGATCTTCATGCTGGCGGCCGAACTGGGATTTGCCTGCCACCGCCGCTTTGGCGGTGCCAAAGGGGAATCGGGCGGCGGCGGCGAGGACGAGACGCAGGTGCTCTCCACCGCGCTGCTGGTGCTGGCGCTGTTGCTGGGCTTCACCTTTTCCATGGCGCTGGACCGGTATGATGAGCGCCGCCAGCTGGTGGTGCAGGAAGCCAACGACATCGGCACCGCCTGGCTGCGCGCCGGCCTGGCCCCGGCGCCGAACGGCCCGGCCCTGCAGGAAGCGCTGCGCATCTATGCCGGCCTGCGCATGTCCAGCCCATTGCCGGATGAGACCGAAAAGCTGGCCCGCGCCGCCGCCCAGCGCAATGAGGTGTGGCGGCTGACGGCGGCAACCCAGGCCCTGCTGGATGGCCCGCGCGCAGTCAGCCTCACCAGCGCGGTCAACGCCGTGCTCGATACCGGCACACAGCGCGAAAAGGCGGTGGCGGCGCGCGTGCCGGGCGAGGTGATGCTGTTGCTGGTGCTGTTCGCTGCGGTCACCTGCTTCCTGCTCGGCTATGTGCTGGATGCCCATGGCCAGCGCCACCGGCTGGCGTCCGGCATATTGTTCCTGTTGATGGGGCTGACAATCATGCTGATCCTTGATCTCGACCGGCCGGTTGACGGCGCCATATTGGTGGATCAATCGGCCATGGTCGCGCTGGTCCAAAGCCTGGCCCCGGCGGTGACGCCATGAGGTGGGCTGCAATACGGGCGGCTGGGGTCGCGCTGCTGATGCTGCCGTCGCTGGCCGGTTGCCAGGCCGAACGCCGACAATTGCGCCAGGCGCTGTCGGGCAAGCCGCCCGTGGTGGCTGGCAGCCTGATCGGCCGCTGGACCATGGCCGATCTGAACGGCGGCGGTGCAGTGGCCGGCGGCACGCTGGAATTCAACGCGGACAAGGTGGCGGGCAGCGCAGGCTGCAACCGCCTGTCTGGCCGTTGGGCGCAGGACGGTGCCAGCCTCAGCATCGGGCCACTGGCTGCCACGCGCATGGCCTGCCCGCCACCGGCCATGCAGATTGAACAACGGGTGCTGGCGCTGCTGGCAGAGCCGCTGGCCGTGCTGCATGATGGGAAGGGCGGCGTCACACTGATCGCCAGGGACGGCCGCCGGCTGCGGTTGGCGGCTGACGTCCCGGAGCCGCGTTAAGCCGCGACGCGATCGATCGACAGATCCGCCAGGCTGGTGGTGTCGAGGATATTGGCTGTCTGTTCGCGCACCGTCAGCATCACCTTGCGGATCACGCAGGTGGTTTCCTCGAAACAATCGGTGCAGCGCTGATAGGCGGACACCGACACGCAGGGCACCAGCGCCAACGGCCCTTCGATCAGGCGGATGATTTCGCCAAAGCTGATCTGGCCAGCCGGCCGGGCCAGGCGATAGCCGCCCATCTTGCCGCGAAAGCTGTTGACCAGGCCGCCATTCTTCAGATCGAGCAATATGGCTTCGAGGAACTTGCGCGGCAGTTTCTGATCGGCGGCAATGGCCGAGATCGGCACCGGTTCCAGCCCGCCCGAACGGGCGATGAAGATCAGCGCGCGCAGCGCATAGCGGGAACGTTGGGTGAGCATGACGGGCGCATTATCCTATGCACCAGCAAGGGATTGGTGCCAAGCCATAACATCCCCAAGCCGGATGGCGAAAATTCCGCACAGATGGGAAATATTACCACTTGTTGGTTTATGATTTTCCGTCCCGTCATGGCTGTGTAACACAATCACCTGCTAACATATTGATTTTGCTGTGGCACATTTTCTCAGGGGCGGTTGGCACGGCCGTTGCAATGCTGTTGGCATCGGAGGCCGGATGGTCCAGCCACCGAGACAGACACGCAAAATCACACGAGGTCCCCCATGTTCGCTTCTGCCAAGAACTTCTCCCGCAACCTGGTCGGCGCTGCCGGCACCCTGATGTTCGCCGGCCTGTGCATCGCCGGCGCCACCGCCCCGGCCAACGCCCAGATCGCTTATGGCGTCAACGAAACCGGCCACCGCGTGGCCTATGTCTCCTATGCTGACCTGGATCTGGGCAGCAAGGCCGGCCGCAGCCGCCTGGAAAACCGCATGCGCACCGCCGCCAAGCAGGTGTGCCATGGTTCGGCCAGTGACCGTTGGGCGGCTGCCGAGGAGTATCGCTGCTTCCAGGAAACGCTGGACGCCACCCGTTCGGCCACCATGGCCGCGATCGAAGCCGAAAAGATCGGCGGCTGATGGTTTGACCCCCGGCGGAAACTGGCGGCGGGTTTGGGCAGGGGCCGTCCTTGCCCGCCGCAACGGGCAGGAACAAAACTTGCCCGCCGAACCGGCCGGTGGGA
>CAZHTW010000004.1:24383-57521 GCA_964535865.1 uncultured Sandarakinorhabdus sp.
CTTGCCCGCCGCAACGGGCAGGAACAAAACTTGCCCGCCGAACCGGCCGGTGGGATGCCAGACGCCCCTCTGGCATCCCGCCAGCCCGAACCAACGCCGCACGGCAGCCGCCCCCGCTGCCCCTCCTGATACAGTGCAGGCCAAGGCCCCCCAGATTGCTTTGGTGCCGTCCTTCCCGCCCCCTCGGGACGCACCATCACGGTGCCGCCCGGCGTTCTCACCCCAAAGTCTGGGCTTCGAACGCCGGGCGGCACTTTTCTTTTGCGGCCGCTGCGCCATGATGCCGGCGATGAAACCCCTGCTGCTCCTCGCCCTGATTGGCCTGCTGGCCGCCCCGGCCAGCGCCCAGCGCGCCCGCGATCTGGGCATCGCGCCCAATCCCTTCGCCATTGGCCCGTTTCCCACCGGGCCGCTGAACGCCATCACCGATGTGCCCGATGTGCTGGTGGGCCAGGTGACGATCGACCGGGGGGACACGATCCGCACCGGCGTCACTGCCATCCTGCCGCACGGCGGCAATCTCTTTGCCAACAAGGTGCCCGCGGCCATCGTGGTGGCCAATGGCTTTGGCAAGCTGATGGGTCTGAGCCAGGTGCAGGAACTGGGCGAAATTGAAACGCCGATCCTGCTCACCAACACGCTGAACGTCGCCGAGGCGGCCAGCGCCATCATCACCCACACACTGGCGCAGGCCGGCAATGAAGCGGTGCGATCGGTGAACGCGGTGGTGGGCGAAACCAATGATGGTGGCCTGAATGATATCCGCGCCCGCGCCGTCACCCCGGCCGATGCGCTGCGCGCCATCACCAGCGCCAGCGGCGGACCTGTGGCCGAAGGCGCGGTGGGCGCCGGGCGCGGGACCATCGCCTTTGGCTGGAAGGGCGGCATCGGCACATCCTCCCGGCGCACGCCCGAAGGCTATACGGTGGGCGTGCTGGTGCAGAGCAATTATGGCGGCCGGCTGATCCTCGCCGGTGTGCCGATCCCGCCCCCGCCAACCGAGAGGCCAGCATCTGCCGATGGCTCGATCATGATCGTGGTGGCCACCGATGCGCCGCTGAGCGACCGCAATCTGAAGCGGCTGGCGGCGCGCGCCATGGTGGGGCTGGCCCGCACCGGTTCGGCCTTTTCCAACGGTTCGGGCGACTATGCCATCGCCTTTGCCACCCACCCCGATGTGCGCCGCACACCGGCGCGGCGGGCGGCGACGACCAACTATCCCGAACTGGGCAATGAGGCGATGTCGCCGCTGTTCGTCGCCGTCGCCGATGCCACCGAGGAAGCGATTGCCAACAGCCTGTTGATGGCCAGCGATGTCGAGAGCCACGACCCGGCAACCGGCGCCGTGCGGCGGGTGCAGGCGCTGGATGCCGAAACAGTGAAGCGGGCGCTCAGCCAGCGCTGATCATAGTGCGCCCCAACCGGCCAACAGGGCGGCCGCGCCATCGGCGGCCAGGGTTTCGGGATCGGCCAGATAGGCATCATTGGCGAGGGTGGCGACACCGTGCACCAACGCCCAGATGATGGCACCGGCCTGCTCCGGGCCGATGCCGCGCAAGCGGCCAGCGGCGGCCAGTTCTGCCAGCATGGCCGCCAGGCTCTGCCCCGGCCGGGCGGCGGCGCGGGCCAGATCGGGATGCGCGCGGCGATCGGCCAGCGCCGGGCTTTTCATCAGGCGATACAGCGCCGGATGTTCGGCAACAAAGCGGACATAAGCGATGCTGCCGGCAACGATGCGGTGGGCCGGATCGCCAGAGGCAGCGGCCAGCGCCGCGATTTTTTCATCGTAAAGCTGATCAAAGCCCAGGGCCGCAACGGCCGCGACCAGCGCCGCCCGGTCCTTGAAATGATGATAGGGCGCCATGGCCGAAACCCCGGTGGCGCGGGCAACGCCGCGCAGGGTCAATGCCTCGGCCCCGTCCGCCTCCACAATTGCGCGGGCGGCGCTGACCAGGGCGGATTTCAGGTCGCCATCATAATGCCAGGCTGATTCGGTTTTCACGGTTGGACCCTAACTTGACCGCGCGGCAGGCGCAATTTATACGACGTAAAGTTTACAGCGTAAGGATAGAACATGCTGATCGTGATGACAGGCGGCAGCCGGGGAATCGGGGCCGAAGCACTGCGCCATTTGGGCGCGCAGCCGGATGCCCAGATCTGGCTGGGCGTGCGCGATGCAGCGCCAGCCGGGGTGACCGGCCTGCCGCTCGATCTGGCCAGCCTGGCCAGCGTGGACCGCTTTGCCGATGCGGTGATCGCCGGATTGGGCGGGGCGGGCATTGATGCGCTGGTGCTCAACGCCGGCGGGCAAAGGCCCAATGTGACCGACCGTTCTGCCGATGGCCATGAACTCACCTTTGCCGCCAATCATCTGGGCCATTTCCTGCTGTTGCAGCGACTGCTGCCGCATCTGGCCGATGGCGCCCGCGTTGTGATCACCAGCAGCGGCACCCATGATCCGGCCGAGGGCACCGGGGTGCCGCCGCCCCGCCATGCCGATGCGCGACTGTTGGCCGATCCCGCCCGGGATGACGGGCTGGACCGCAACCCGATCACGGCCGGCATGCGCGCCTATTCCGCGTCGAAACTGTGCAATCTGATGACGGCGCGTGTGGCCGCACGCGACCCGGCGCTGGCGGCGCGCGGCATCAGCGTCGTGGCCTATGATCCCGGCCTCACCCCCGGCACCGGGCTGGTGCGCCAGCAGATGTGGCTGGTGCGAACGCTGATCTGGCCGCTGCTGCCGCTGCTGCTGCCATTCGGCAAGACGATGAACAGCCTGCCCGACGCCGGCCGCCATCTGGCGCTGCTGGCCACCGATCGGCGGCCACCGCCCGGCCGGGTCTATGCCTCGCTGCGCAAGGGCCGGTTGACCTGGCCCGATCCTTCGGAGCTGGCGCGAAACGAGGCCGCCGCGGCTGCCTTGTGGCGCGACAGCCTGAATCTGTGCGGGCTGAATGCCGGTTGATCAGCGTGTGAAGCGTTGCCACAGGCCAACGGCGTCTTCGCGGTAGCTGGCTTCGGCATAGATGGAAAAGCCGCAGCGGCGGGCGACCGAAATGCTGGCGGCGTTGCCGGGGTTGATCATCGCGACCGTTCGGGCAAAGCGGCCATCGGCGCCGCTGTTGGCCTGGCCATCAGCCCAGGCCAGCGCACAGGCAACCGCCTCGCTGGCATAGCCTTGGCCCTGGGCCTCAGGGTGAAATGCCCAGGCGGCTTCCGGGCAGCCAAAGCTTTCCACACCGCTGCGCTCGCCATGCAGAAAGCCGACTTCGCCCAGGTGCAGATTCTCCGACGGCCGGGTGACGGCCCACATGCCATAGCCCATCAACGGCCAATGCCCGGCATAACGCAGCAGGCGGTTCCAACTGTCTTCCCGGTTGAACGGCTTGCCGCCGAAATGCGTCACCACCACCGGATGCGACCACATGTCGGCCAGACGTTCGAAATCATCCAGCCGGTGCGGGCGCAGCACGAGGCGATCAGAGGTGAGGACGGGGGGCGCGGCCATGTCCAAAGCATAGGCAGTGGCTGCGCCAATATCCAGTGACGGCTTTTTGACAGGCTGTTGCCGGCGCGGGCCGGCGTGATAGCCATGGCGCGTGATCAGACTTGCCCGCCTTGCCGATCTGCCGCAGCTGCCCGCCATCGAGGCATCGGCCGCCAGCCTGTTTGCCGGCACCGCCATGGCCCATGTTGCGGACGGACCGACCACGCCCCTGGACGCGCTGGAACGCGGCCTCGCCAGTGGCAGCCTGTGGGTGGCCGATGATGCCGGGCCATGCGGCTTTCTGCTGGCGGCCGCTGAAGCGGGCTGGCTGCACCTGCTGGAGCTTTCGGTGGCCCGGGCGGCGCAAGGCCGGGGCCATGGCCGGGCGCTGGTGCTGGCGGCAATCGACGCCGCGCCGGGCCTGGGATGCCGGCAATTGTCCCTCACCACGGATCGGCTGCTGGCCTGGAATGGGCCTTTCTATACACGGCACGGCTTTGTGGAGCGGCCGGCGGACGATCCGGCCCTGCCCGATTGGCTGGCGGCGATGCCGGCGCGGGAGGCGGCAAGCGGACTGGACGTGGCGCGCCGATGCATCATGGTGCGGGCCGCATGAGCGACCTTGATCGCCTTGCCGCGTGGCTGGCCAACCAGGGCCTGGCGCTGGCGCCGGGCGCGCGACTGGAGCGGCTGGGCGGCGGCATTGCCAATCGCAACGAAGGCGTGATGCTTAAGAGTGGTGCCGCCGTGCTGCGCCGCCCGCCGCCGGGCGTGCTGGCCGCCGGGGCCAGCGACATGGCGCGCGAAGCCAAGGTGCTGGCCGCGATGGCACCGCACTTCCCGCTGGTGCCGCGCCTGATTGCGTTTTGCGATGACGAAGCGGTGCTGGGCACCAAGTTTCAGCTGATCGAGCGGCGGGACGGGGTGGCGATTGCCGGCGAACTGCCGGCAGCAGCGGGCGATGGTCTCGCGCTGGTGGAAACCACGCTGCAAGCGATGGCGGCGCTGCACGGTCTTGATGCGGGCGGAGTGGGGCTGGGCGATCTGGGCAAGCCGCAAGGCTTTTTCGCGCGCCAGCTGAAAGGCTGGACGGCCCGCGCCGAGGCGGTGTGGTCCGATGAACTGCCCGCCGATGTGGCGGCGCTGGTCTCGGCGCTGGCTGCAGACGTGCCAGCCGAAGCCGGTGCCCCGGTGTTGCTCCACATGGACTTGAAGCCGGACAATCTGCTGGTTGACCCGGCGACACTTCAGGCCCGCGCCATGATCGATTGGGACATGGCCACGCGCGGCCCGCGTGCCTTCGATCTCGCAGTGTTGCTGTCCTATTGGATCGAACCGGGCGATCCCGATGATGTGAAGCCGCTGCAGGCGGTGCCATCGCTCAGCCCCGGTTGGCCAGGGCGGCGGGCGGTGGCGGCGCGCTATCAGGCGATCAGCGGCGCGGATGTGGGCGATCTGGCCTGGCCGCTGGCGCTGGCGCGGTTGCGGTTGGCGGTGGCGTGGATGCAGCTTTACCGAAAATGGCAGCGCGGCGAAATGGACGGCAGCCGCTATCAGGGTTTCGAGACATTGGCGCGGGCGATCATCGCCCAGGCGCTGGATGCGTTCAGGAAAGGCGAATTGTGACCGATTTCACTCTGCCCGAAGAGACCAAGGCGCTGGCCCGCCGCGTGCGCCAGTTCGTGATCGAGCGTGTCATCCCCTTCGAACGCGATCCGCGCCTGACCAGCCACGGCCCCAATGATTCGCTGCGCAGCGAACTGGTGGCGCTGGCCCGCGCCGAAGGGCTGCTCACGCCGCAGGCGCCCCGGGAATTGGGCGGCATGGGCTTCGATCATGCCACCCAGGCCGCGGTGTTCGAAGCAGCAGGCTGGTCCACATTGGGCCCGGTGGCGATGAACTGCGCCGCGCCGGATGAGGGCAATATGTATCTCCTCTCCCGCATTGCCCGGCCGGATCAGGTGAAGCAGTTTCTGCAGCCAATGATCGATGGCCACCGCCGCAGCGTGTTTGCCATGACCGAGCCGGATGGCGCCGGCAGCGACCCGGGCCAGCTGAAAACCAAGGCCGTGTTCAACGGCAATGATTACGAGATTTCCGGCCTGAAATGGCTGATCACCGGGGCCAATGGCGCGAAAACCTGGATCATCATGGCCAATGTCGAGCCCAATGCCCACGGCGCGCACGGCCCCACATTGTTCCTGTGCGAAGGCGACACGCCGGGCATTCACATCGAGCGGGTGATGGAATCGATGGACCGCAATTATGTCGAAGGCCATTGCGTGGTGCGGTTCGAGGGCCTGCGGCTGGGGCCGTCACATCTGCTCGGCGAGATTGGCTCGGCCTTGCGCTATGCCCAGATGCGGCTGGCGCCGGCGCGGCTGACGCACTGCATGCGCTGGCTGGGTGCCGCGGCCCGCTGCCAGCATATCGCGCTGGAACATGCCCGGGTGCGCACCGCCTTCGGCAAGCCGCTGCTGGCCCACCAGGGCGTCAATTTCATGCTGGCCGACAACGAGATCGCCATGCACCAGGCGCGGCTGGCGATCCGCCATGTCGCCTGGATGCTGGATCAGGGCATCCGCGCCCGCCACGAAAGCAGCATCGTCAAGGCCAGCGTGTCGGAGGAACTGTTCAAGGTGACCGACCGCTGTGTGCAGATACTGGGCGGCATCGGCGTGACGAACGAGACGGTGGTGGAGATGATCTTCCGCGATATGCGCCCGTTCCGCCTGTATGATGGCCCCACCGAGGTGCACAAATTCGCCATCGCCACCCAGTTGGAACGCACCGGTACCGCCTTTGCCGATCCGGTGGGGTGGTGATCAGAAGCGCAGCCCCGTCGCCGCCGCAAGATCGGCCAGCGCCTGGGCCTCGCCGGTCACCTTGATGGCGTGCATGCCCAGGGCGGCGGCGGGTTTGCAGTTGATGCCCAGATCATCGAGATAAACGCAGTCGGCCGGCGCCACGCCCAGCGCTTCGCACATCATCAGATAGATGCGCGGATCGGGCTTGCGCAGGCCGGCCTTGGCGCTTTCGATCACATGATCAAACTCGGCCAATATATGCTTCACGCTCGGGCCCCAGCCGATATCCTGCTCGCTGGCGACATTGTTGGTGATGCAGCCGGTCTTGAACGCCGCCTTGCAGGCGTGCAGCGCCGCCACCATGCCGGGCCGCACATCGCCGGCCAGCAGCGGCAGCACGTCACCGCCCGGCACATCATGGCCCAGCGCCAGCGCCTCGGCCCGGAATTCGCCATCGAACTGCGCGGTGCTGATCTCGCTGCGCTCCAGCCGGGCCCAGGCGTTGGTGTCAGGGTTGGTGGCGTTGACCGTGCGGATGAAATTGGCCGGCAGGCCGCGCGCCGCCTCATAACGGGCAAAGGCTTCGAAGGGGGAAGAGGTGATCACCCCGCCGAAATCGAAAATCACTGCCTTCACCATGTGCGTCTCCCTTGGTGCCGCTGTGCCCCAGCCGCCACCGGGGTGACAGCTGGGGATAGCGAGAGGCGCATCAGCGCGCGAAATAGAAGTCGTACGCCGGGTTGGTCAGGAACGGTTCCAGCCTGTCGGCCAGCACCAGGGTGCGGAACAGATCGGCGGCTTCCTTGTATTTGCCGGCGGCGAAGAAATTGTCTCCCACCTGGGCCTTGTAGACGGCGAGCTGCTCCTCGGTCACGCGGGTGATCAGCGCGGCGTCCACCGCCTCGCCGCTGTCGAGTGCGGCACCGGCCTGTTTCCACTGCCACAATTGCGTGCGGCTGATTTCGGCGGTGGCGGCATCTTCCATCAGATTGTGCAGCGGCACCGCGCCCTGCCCGCGCAGCCAGGCGGCGATATAGCCAATACCGACATTGATGTTGTTGGTCAGCCCGGCCAGCGTGCGCGTGCCTTCGGGCGGGGTGATGAGATCGTCCTTGGTGGCTTCGCCGGGCGGAATGACGTGCAGCTGGTTGGGCGTGGGCATCAGCCGATCGAACACCTCGCGCGCCACCGAAACCAGGCCGGGGTGGGCCACCCAGGTGCCATCATGGCCCAGGGTCGCCTCGCGCTCCTTGTCCGCCCGCACGGCGGCGAAGGCGGCTTCGTTGGCGGCTTCATCGTCCTTCACCGGGATGAAGGCGCTCATGCCGCCCATGGCGTGGGCGCCGCGGCGGTGGCAGACGCGGACCACGTGGGCGGCATAGGCGGCCATGAACGGCACCTTCATGGTCACCTGCGCCCGATCAGGCAGCAGTTTGGTGGCGTCTTTCTGGAAGGTCTTGATATAGCTGAAGATATAATCCCAGCGGCCGCAGTTGAGCGCGGTGATGTGATCGCGCAGTTCATAAAGGATTTCTTCGGCGTAAAAGGCGCCGGGCAGGGTTTCGATCAGCACGGTGGCACGGATGGTGCCCAGCGGCAGGCCGGCCATGGATTGCGCGGTGATGAAGATATTGTTCCACAGCCGCGCTTCCAGGCTGTGCTGCAGCTTGGGCAGATAGAAATAGGGGCCGCTGCCCTTGGCCAGCAGCACCCGGGCGTTGTGGAAGAAATAGAGGCCGAAATCGAAGATGGCACCCGAAACCCGCTCGCCATCCACGATCATATGGGCTTCATCCAGATGCCAGCCGCGCGGGCGGCAGATGAGGACGGCGGTCTTGTCATTCAGCTTGTAGGTCTTGCCCTTGTCTTCCAGGGAGATGGTACCGGCCACCGCATCGCGCAGGTTGATCTGGCCCTGCACCATCACATCCCAGGTGGGGGCGGACGCATCTTCCAGGCAGGCCATGAAGCAGTGGGCGCCGCTGTTGAGCGCGTTGATCACCATCTTGCGGTCGCACGGCCCGGTGATTTCGACGCGGCGATCGGCCAGATCGGCCGGAGCGGGGCGCACCTGCCAGCTGCGGTCATCGCGGATCGAGGCAAATTCGGGTTCGAAGCCGATGAAGCCTTCGTGGTTGATCCACTCCTGCCGCTGATCCCGGGCGCGCAACAGGGCGAGACGGGTGGGATTGTACATGCGATGCAGCTGCGCGACGAAGACCAGCGCTTCGGGCGAGAGGATGGTTTCATAGCCGGGCTGCATGGCGCCCTTGATCTCGACACCGCGCAGGGCGGGATGGCTGGTGATGGGGTTGGACACGGGCAAAAGGCCTTTCATTCATCGGTGAAGCGGAAGGGAGTGAGACCACGCTGGCGTTCATCGAAGGCCAGGTGGGCATTGGCAGGCGGCAGACCGCGCTGGCGGCAGGCGGCACGGTGGCAGGCGGCGCAGCCGGGGCCGATGGGCGCGGCGGGGCCATTGAGATCGATGCCGGCGCTCCACGACAGGGCGGGCGCATGGAGAACCGCGCAGCCGATGCCGATGGCAAAGCTGGGCCGGGCGCCGCCCCACGGCATGGCCGCGGTGCGCACGGTGCGCGCCAGGGTGAGGAAGCGTTGGCCGTCTTCCAGCTCGACCAATTGGGTGCGGATCTCACCCGGCCGGTCAAAGGCGTGATAGACATGCCACAGCGCGCAGCCGCCGGTGAGCGGCAGTGGCGACGGGCCCACCCCAGGACCACTGGGCGCAAAGCGTTTGGACATGGTGCCGGCCCGGTCCACCCGGCAGAAGAAGAAGGGCACACCGCGCGCGCCTGGGCGGTGCAGCGTGGTGAGCCGGTGCGCCACCTGCTCCAGCCCGCGGCCGAACCGCGCCTGCAGCAATTCGACATCATAACCCGTCGCCTCACACGCGGCGAGAAAGCGGGCATAGGGCATCAGCGTGGCGGCGGCGGCATATTTGCCCAGCGCCACGGTGGCAGCGCGGACGGCCAGCGGATCGCTGATGCCGGCGGACGTGATGGTGGCGGCAATCTCGGCCTTCAGCTCGATCAGCACCAGCTGCACGGCGGCGGCAAAGCCCCGGCTGGAGGCATCCAGCGATTCGGACAATTGCAGCTGGCGGGCGTGAAGGTCGAGGCGGCGCAGATGCAGCGGCAGCACCTCCAGCGGCAGGGCGCGCACGGTGATGGCATGGCGGGCGCGCAATCGTTCAACCACGGCGGCATTCAGATCAGGCACCGACAGGCGCAGCTCGTCGGCCAGCCGTTCGCAGGCTTCATCCAGGCTGTGAAAATAATTGCCGGCCCCATCCAGCATGGCAGCGACGGCGGCCAAGGGGCCGGGCGGCGGCGGTTCCGGCGCGACGGCGGGGGTGGCAGCGGCGAGTCGCAACAGCGCGCTGGCGATGGCGGGCGACCGGGCCGCCAGATCGCGCAGTTCGGATTTCGGCACATCGATGCCGATCAGGCGCGGATCGGTGAAGAGTTTTGACAATTCATCGACCAGCCCGCCATCGTCCCCACCGGTGAGGCTGCGGATATCCAGATCATAATTCTCGGCCAGCTTGAGCAGGAAACTGGCCGACAATGGCCGCTGATCGCGCTCTATCAGGTTGAGATAGCTGACAGAAACGCCGAGATCGCCAGCCATGCGGGTTTGGGTGAGGCCGCGGGCATTGCGCAGGCGGCGGATGCGTGCGCCGGCAAAGATCTTGCGGCCACTGCCGAACGGTTCGGGCAGCGCAGGATCGGTCAAGGCGGCAGATTCTGTCAATATATTTACAACTTCACAGGCTTTCGTGGCGAAATCGGCACATTTACACACGATTCTTTGACAGAACCCAGTTGACCGGGCCCTAGCCCAGGCGCAGGGCGTTGACAAGTTTTACGACGCGCTGCGCTGCAACATGGTTCGGCCGCAGCTCGCATGAGTGAAAGGACCCGCGCATGACCTATCAAACCGAAGTGAACGCCGCCGCCGCCGCCATCCATGGCAAGCCCGGCTGGGAATCGATCAGCGCCGAAAGCGTCGCGCGCATGCGCCTGCAGAACCGGTTCCAGAGCGGGTTGGACATCGCCCGTTACACCGCCGCCATCATGCGCCGCGACATGGCGGCTTATGATGCCGATCCGGCCAAATACACCCAGTCGCTGGGTTGCTGGCACGGCTTCATCGGCCAGCAGAAGCTGATTTCGATCAAGAAGCATTTCGGCACCACCGACAAGCGCTACCTCTATCTGTCCGGCTGGATGATCGCGGCGCTGCGCAGCGAGTTCGGCCCGCTGCCCGACCAGTCGATGCACGAGAAGACCAGCGTGCCGGCCCTGATTGAAGAGCTGTACACGTTCCTGCGCCAGGCCGATGCCCGCGAGCTGGGCGGCCTGTTCCGCGATCTGGATGCCGCCCGCGCCGCCGGCGATGCCGTGAAGGCCAAGGCGATCGAGCATCAGATCGACAATTTCCAGACGCACGTGGTGCCGATCATCGCTGATATCGATGCCGGCTTCGGCAATGCCGAGGCGACCTATCTGCTGGCCAAGAAGATGATCGAGGCCGGCGCCTGCGCCCTGCAGATCGAAAACCAGGTCTCCGACGAGAAACAGTGCGGCCACCAGGATGGCAAGGTGACCGTGCCGCACGAGGACTTTGTCGCCAAGATCCGCGCCATCCGCTACGCCTTCCTGGAACTGGGCGTGGAAGACGGCATCATCGTTGCCCGCACCGACTCGCTGGGCGCCGGCCTGACCAAGCAGATCGCCTTCAGCCGCGAACCGGGCGACATTGGCGACCAATACAACAGCTATCTGGATTGCGACGAGATCGATGTGACCCAGGTGGGCAATGGCGACGTGGTGATCAGCCGCGATGGCAAGCTGCTGCGGCCCAAGCGCCTGCCGTCAAACCTGTTCCAGTTCCGCGCCGGCTCGGGTGAGGACCGCTGCGTGCTGGATTGCATCAACAGCCTGCAGAACGGCGCCGATCTGCTGTGGATCGAGACCGAAAAGCCCCACATCGGGCAGATCGCCGGCATGGTGAACCGCATCCGCGAGGTGATCCCCAGCGCCAAGCTGGTCTATAACAACAGCCCCAGTTTCAACTGGACGCTGAATTTCCGCCAGCAGGTCTATGATGCCTGGGCCCAAGCCGGCAAGGATGTGAGCGCCTATGACCGCGCCCGCCTGATGAGCGTGGATTATGACACCACCGATCTGGCGCATGAGGCCGACGAGCGCATCCGCACCTTCCAGCGCGATGCCGCAGCGCAATCGGGCATTTTCCACCACCTGATCACCCTGCCGACCTATCACACTGCGGCCCTGTCGACCGACAATCTGGCACGCGAATATTTCGGCGATGCCGGCATGCTGGGCTATGTGAAGAATGTGCAGCGCGCCGAAATCCGCCAGGGGATTGCGTGCGTGAAGCATCAGAACATGTCCGGGTCGGACATTGGGGATGATCACAAGGAGTATTTCGCGGGCGAGGCGGCGTTGAAGGCTGGGGGGGTGCATAACACGATGAACCAGTTTGCGGCGTAGTGCGGCGCGCGAATAGCGGAGCTATTCGCCGACTCGCACAAGCCCGGACGGCGAGCGAAAAGGGCGGCCCTCAGGCCGCCCTTTTTGACTCGTCCGACGGCGCGGCTTTGCCGCGCCCCTTCCTGCTTCTTGCCTTCCACCGAAAAGCAGACTCGGCGGCTCCGCCGGGCACCAACGCAAAGGCCAGCGCCCGACCCGCCCCCTCCGCCCTGCAGGCACCTCCCCCGGAAGGGGAGGATCTGCCCGCCCTTACCGCGTGTTCGCCCGCCAACGCTTGATCACCCGTTCCAGCATCTCCGCATCATCGCCGGTCTTTACCCACAGCTGGCTGAACACCGGATCGTCACTGGCCGGGCGCTTGTGCGGTTCCAGATCATCGAGCCGCACGCGGATGGGCGCGGCGACGCCTTCGCCTGAGATGATGCATTCGCGGTTCCTCAGCGCCGGGATGGCTTCCAGCAGGCTGCGGCCGCCTTCGGGCAGGGCGTTGCGCACAAAGGCCTGATCGCGTTCGTTGTTCAGCCGGAGCGAGACGATGGTGCCGCATTGCGACAGCGCGCCTTCGGCCAGATCGGATGGGCGCTGGGTGACCAGGCCCAGCGACACGCCATATTTGCGGCCTTCCTTGGCGATGCGTTCCAGCACGTCGCGCACCGGGCTTTGCTTGGAAATGCTGCGCGACGGGATGTAGCGGTGGGCTTCCTCGCACACCAGCACCACCGGGCGGCGGCGTTCATCACGCGACCACACGGCAAAATCAAAGACGATGCGGCTGAGCACCGACACAACCGCGCTGACCACCGATGTGGGCACACCCGACAGATCAATCACCGAAATCGGCTTGCCATTCACCGGCAAGCGCAGGATGCGGCCGATGAAATCCGCCATATTGTCGGTGGAATAGCGGCGATCGAACATGAACTGGGTGCGCGGATCGCGCATGATCTGTTCCAGCTTGCCCTTGATGCGCAGATAGTTGGTGGCATTCTGGCTTTCGCTGATCTTCCCCATCTCGCTGTTCAGCGTATCGACCAGCACGGCCAGCAGATAGGGAATCGGCGTATCGGTGGTGATGCCAACGCTGCTGAGGGCATAAACCGATTTCATCCGGGCAATCTGCAAACAGCGGGAGAGGATATCGCGGTCCATCTCGCGCGCGGCGCCTTCGCTGGTGAGCAACACCTCGCAATGTTCTTCGAAGTTGAGCAGCCAATAGGGCAGCTCCAGATTGTTCACGTTGAACACCATGCCGGTATCGGCAAAGGCCTTGGCATATTCGCCGTGCGGATCGATCATCACGACATGGCCTTCCGGCGCCTGTTCGATGATGCGGTGCAAAATCAAGGCGGTGGCGGTGGACTTGCCGGTGCCGGTGGACCCGACGATGGCGAAATTCTTCGACAGGAACAGATCATAATAGACCGCGGCGCGCACCTGGCCGGTGGGATAGACGATGCCCACCTGGATGTGCGGCCGTTCATCGCCGGAAAACACCCGCGCGGTTTCCACGCTGTCGGTGGGCAGGGCCAGATCACCGGCGCGCGGATAGGTGCCAACCCCGCGGCGGAAGCGGGCGAGGCGGCCATCGGCATCGATCTCGGCTTCGCCCACCATGTCGACCATGCCGACGGCAACGCCGGCCTGTTGCTCGATGGTGCGCAGCGTGCCGATGACATAAAGGCCCTGGCTTTCCACCTTGATCAGGCTGCCCAGCATGCCGGTGGACGCGAGAACGCCATCGGCATCGCCCTTCAACCGCGCAGCAGCCGCCGTATCAATGGCCAGCTGCATCTGCCCGGCGCTGACAGCGACAACCTGCCCGATGATCCTGTCTGCCTGCATCACGCTCCCCTTCGCGCCAGACTTGCCACGCGGGCGGTTAAGAAAGGCTTCGCCCCCTCCCATATTGCCGCGATTGCCAGCGGCAAGGTGACAGGCCACGATGCGCAAAACCAATGGGGAGGATGAGAATGACCGGCATGTATCCGCACGAGATTGTGGCCGAAGGCCTGGGCTTTCCGGAAGGGCCGGTGGCGATGGCCGATGGCAGCGTGCTGGTGGTGGAAATCCGCCATGGCCGCATCACCCGCGTGCACCCCGATGGCCGCACCGAAGTGGTGGCAACGCCCGGCGGCGGGCCCAACGGCATGGCCATCGGCCCGGATGGCGCGCTCTATGTCTGCAACAACGGCGGGTTCGATTGGTATGAGCAGGATGGCCTGCTGCTGCCCGGCAATGCCGCCAAGGACTACACCACCGGCCGCATCGAGCGGATCGACATTGCCACCGGCGCTGTGACCCGCCTGTATGACACGTGCGACGGGGTGAAGCTGTCCGGCCCGAACGACATTGTGTTCGATGCCCATGGCGGTTTCTATTTCACCGATCTGGGCAAGCATTTCGATCACCACACCGATGCCGGCGGCCTGTTTTACGCCCTGCCCGATGGGTCCAGCATCACCCGGCTGATCCACGGCCCCGATCTGAACGGCGTGGGCCTCAGCCCCGATGGCAAGACCGTCTATGCCGCCTCCACCAGCCGCCGCGTGGTGCTGGCGTTCGACATTGTCTCGCCCGGCGTGCTGGCGCCGGAACCGCTGCCGGCGGTGCCCGGCCGGCACGTGACGGCCTGGGCCAACAAGACCTATCTCGATTCGCTGGCCATCGAAGCCGATGGCACCATCGCGCAGGCCACGCTCATTGAAAGCGCCGGCATCACCCGCATCAATCCCGCCACCGGCGCGCAGGACTATCTGCCCTTCCCCGATCTGCTCACCACCAACATCTGCTTTGGCGGGGCGGACATGATGGATGCCTGGGTGTGCCTGTCCACCACCGGCAAGCTGGCCAAATGCCGTTGGCCCAGCCCGGGCCTCAAGCTCAACCATAACGCATGATCCTGAAGGCCAACGGGCTGGCTTTCGCCTGCGATGTGGCCGGTGACGGGCCGGACGTGGCGCTGTGCCTGCACGGCTTTCCCGAATCGCGCTTTTCCTGGCGCCATCAGTTGCCGCTGCTGGCCGATGCCGGCTGGCGGGCGGTGGCGCCGGATTTGCGCGGCTATGGCGGGTCCAGCCGGCCGGTTGGCAAATCGGCCTACCACATCGATCATCTCGTCGATGATGTGGTGGCGATGTTTGACGCGCTCAAACCCCGCCGCCGGCTGTTGGTGGCGCATGATTGGGGCGCGGCGATTGCCTGGGTGGTGGCGATGCGCCGGGCCGTGCCGCTGGATGGCCTGATCATCATGAACGTGCCGCACCCCACGGTGTTTGCCGATCTGATCAAGCATCATTGGCCGCAGCGGCTGAAGAGCTGGTATGTCGCCTTCTTCCAGATCCCCGGCCTGCCAGAATTTCT
Organism: uncultured Sandarakinorhabdus sp.; assembly: GCA_964535865.1. Taxonomy (GTDB): domain Bacteria; phylum Pseudomonadota; class Alphaproteobacteria; order Sphingomonadales; family Sphingomonadaceae; genus Sandarakinorhabdus. Next base: position 39,581 of record CAZHTW010000004.1, read on the forward strand.
GCTGCGCCAGCGTCGGGCCGAAGGCATCGCCAACGCCTTCCTCAACATGGCGGTGGACAAGAGCGCCTTCCCACCGGACGTGCTGGAGCATTATCGCCAGAACGCCCTCATCCCCGGCGCGCTGACCGCGATGATCAATTACTACCGCGCCAATCTCGGCATCCTTGATGAGGTCGCCGCACAAATCACCGTACCGACCCTGATGCTGTGGGGGGAAGAGGACACGGCGCTCGATATCAAGCTGACCGAGGGCTATGGCCGCCACGTCCGCGATTTCACCCTCGTGCGCTTTCCAAACGTCTCGCACTGGGTGCAGCAGGAAGCGCCGGAGCCGGTGAATGCGGCGATGCTGGGGTGGATGCGGGCGCGGGGGCTGGCTGTGGGCTCATAAGCGGCCGCTATCGGCGCGCAGGATAAGCGACCGAATTGGGGTGGAAAGCGGAACTTAACTGGCTGCCTCGTCCCGGATGTCGGCGAGCTTATCGGGGCCGAAGATACGCCCGTCACTGATGAACACTTCGATCTCCGGTTCACGGTCGTCGAAGAACTCGATCTCCCACCGTTCGCCCGGCAGCGTGACGAGTATCATGACGGCTCCCTCTCGAACAGATGTGAGAGCATAGTGCGTCTTACTGGCATCCAGTTTGCGGATGAATTCGTGGACAGTGGGCGTGCTCATCGGACCGATTTACTCCATGTCCGTATGTCCGCAAATGGGGCGTAAGCCGACAGGCCGCTTTCATGAGACTATGGCCTAATGCGCATCCCCCCATGATGCGCCGTGACCAATCTCCACCCCCAGCGGCACCGTCAAATCCACCAGCGGGCGGTGGGCATTCGCCATCACATCACGGATCACCGGCTTGGCCGCCTCCACCTCAGCCTCAGGAACTTCGAACACCAGTTCATCGTGGACCTGCAGCAGCATCTTGGTCCCCGTCAAGCCCGCCGCCGCCAGCGCGCCCGGCATCTGCACCATCGCCCGCTTGATGATGTCCGCCGCCGTGCCCTGCACGCGGGCGTTGACGACGGCGCGTTCGGCAAACTGGCGCTCGCCCTGGTTCTTGGACAGGATCAGCGGCGCGTTGCACTTGCGGCCAAACAGGGTGGTGACAAAGCCGGTCTCCTTCGCAAACGCGATGGTTTCGGCCATGTAATTGCGGATGCCGGGGAAGCGGCTGAAATACAGCTCGATGTAACGCGCCGCCTCACCGCGATCGATGCCCAGCCGCTGGCCCAAGCCAAAGGCGGAAATGCCGTAGATGATCGAGAAATTGATCGTCTTGGCCCGCGCGCGGGTGTCGCGATCCACGTGCCCGAACACCTCGCGGGCGGTCAGCGCGTGGACGTCCTCGTTCGCGGCATAAACCGCCTTCAATTCCGGCACGTCGGCAATGTGCGCCACCAGCCGCAGTTCGATCTGGTTGTAATCCGCCGCCATGATGACATTGCCCGGCGCCGCCACAAAGGCATGGCGGATGCGCCGGCCCAGTTCGGTGCGGATCGGGATATTCTGCAGATTGGGATCGTTGGACGACAGCCGGCCGGTTGAAGTGGCCGCCAGGTGGAAATTGGTGTGCACCCGGTCCGTCTGCGGATTGATCTGGGCCTGCAGCGCATCGGTGTAGGTGGATTTCAGCTTGCTGTGCTGGCGCCAGTCGATGACCTTTTGGGCAATCGGCGCGCCTTCTTCGGCCAGCCGCTCCAGCTCGCTTGCATCGGTGGTCCAGGCCCCGGTCTTGCCCTTCTTGCCGCCCTTGTACCCCAGCCGGTCGAAGAGAATCTCGCCCAGCTGCTTGGGGCTGCCGATGGTGAAGGGCGTGCCGGCCAGTTCGTGAATCTCGCCCTCCAGCCGGGCAATTTCCACTTCATACAGCGCCGACAAGCGCGCCAGTTCGGCACGGTCCACCTTGATGCCGGCCATCTCCATCTGCGCGATCACCGGCAGCAGCGGCCGGTCCACCTGCTCATGGATCGCCGTCACCTGTTCCTGCCACAGCCGGCGGCGGAAGCCCTGCCACAGCCGCAAGGTGATATCGGCATCCTCGGCGGCATAGTCGGTCGCCCGGCGCAGATCGACTTCGGCAAAGCTTTTCAGCCCCTTGGCCACATCCTTGTAGGCAATCGGCGTGTGGCCAAGATGGCGGGCCGACAGATCATCCATGCCATGGTTCCAGCGCCCGGCATCAAGCGCGTAGCTGAGCAGCATCGTGTCGTCATAAGGCGCCAGCACCGGCACGCCGTGGCGTTTGAGCACGATCAGATCATATTTCAGATTCTGGCCGATCTTGAGCAGCGACGGATCGGCCAACAGTGGGTTCAGCCGGGCAATCACCTCGGCCATGGCCAATTGCGGCGGCCGCTCGGCAAACATCCCCTCGCCGGTGCCGTGGGCGAGCGGGATATAACAGGCCTTGCCCGGCGCGAAGGCCAGGGAAATGCCGACCAGGTCGCAGCGCATCTGATCGGTGCCGGTGGTTTCGGTGTCGATGGCGAAGGCCCCGGCGGCGGCGCACTGCGCCAGCCACCACTCCAGCCGATCAGGCGTGGTCACGCATTCATAATCGGCGTGGGTGAAGGCGACCTCATCCTCCACCACCGCGGCCGTGGACGGGCGGTGAGTGTTGGGGGCCGGGCCGCTCGATCCGCTGCTGCCCAGCTTGGCCAGCATGGCGCGGAAGCCGTGCTTTTTCAGGAAGGCCGCCAGCGGCTCATGCGGCGGCTCCTGCAAGGTGAGCGAATCGAGCGGGGCGGGCAGCGGCAGATCATCCTTCAGCCGCACGAGTTCACGCGACAGCCGCGCCATGTCCACCGAGGCGGCCAGCGTTTCCTTCAGCTTGGGCTTCTTGATGGCATCGATATTGGCGATCACACCTTCGACGCTGCCATAGGCGACAATCAGCTCGGCCGCCGTTTTCGGCCCCACGCCCTTCACGCCGGGCACATTGTCCGCCGTGTCGCCCATCAGGGCCAGCACGTCACCCACCTGTTCGGGCGGCACGCCGAACTTCTCGATCACCTCGGCCCGGTTGATCACCTGGTTCTTCATGGTGTCGAGCAGGTTGATGCCAGGGCTGACCAGCTGCATCAGATCCTTGTCGGAACTGACGATGGTGACATTCATGCCCGCCGCCTGCGCCGCCATGGCGTAACTGGCGATGATATCGTCCGCCTCCACCCCGGCCTGTTCGAAGCAGGGCACCGAAAAGGCCCGCACCGCATCGCGGATCAGCGGGAATTGCGGGATCAGATCCTCCGGCGCCGGCGGGCGGTTGGCCTTGTATTGATCATACATGTCGTTGCGGAAGGTGTGGCTGCCGGCATCGAGCACCACGGCCAGATGGGTCGGGGCTTCCGCCTTGTTCAGTTCGGCGATCAGCTTCCACAGCATGGCGGTGAAGCCATAGACCGCGCCCACCGGCGTGCCTTCAGGGTCGGTGAGCGGCGGCAGCCGGTGATAGGCACGGAAGATGAAGCTGCTGCCATCGACGAGGTAGAGATGCTGGGCCATGCATGGCTTTTAGGCTTGTCCGCTGCGCGGTGAAAGCGACATTGCAGGCGGCTTTGCGCTGTGGCATCGCGCGTTCCCATGCAAGCCTTCACCACCCTCGCCGGCCAGGCCATTCCCTTTGGCGCTGCCAACATCGATACCGATGTGATCATCCCGTCGCGCTATCTGAAAACCATCACCCGCGCCGGACTGGGCAAGGGCGCCTTTTCGGCGCTGCGCGAGAATCCGGACAATGTGTTCGACAATCACGCCGGCGCACCGATCCTGATCACCGGTGCCAATTTCGGCTGTGGGTCCAGCCGCGAACATGCGCCGTGGGCGCTGGCCGATCTGGGCATCCGCGTGGTGATCGCTTCGGGCTTTGCCGATATCTTTGCCAGCAACGCCTTCAAGAATGGCCTGCTGCTCGTCACCCTGCCGCAGGATGCGGTGGACCGGCTGATGGAGGTGGCACGCGATGGCCAACCCATCACCGTTGATCTGGAAAACCAGGTGGTGACCACGCCGTTCCAGGACCGGTTCGCGTTCGCCATGGACCCGTTCCGCAAGCAATGCCTGATCAGCGGGCAGGACGAGATCGGCCTGACCCTGGCGATGGACAGCGCCATCGCCGCTCACGAAGCCCGGCTGACCGCCCAGCGCCCGTGGATTGCCGGCGCCGCCACGCAGGCGGGCTGATTCGCGCGGTTGGCAGCACCAACACTTCCCGTTAAGGCCAAGCCATGACCAAGACCCTCCTGCTGCTTCCCGGTGATGGCATCGGCCCCGAAGTCACTGCTGTCGCGCGCCGCGTCGCCGGCCGCCTGATTACCCAGGGCCTGGCCCTCAACGTTGAGGAGGCGCTGTTCGGCGGCGCCAGCATCGATGCCACTGGTCTGCCATTGACGGACGAGACGCTGGCCCGCGCCAAGGCCGCCGATGCGGTGTTGATGGGCGCGGTGGGCGGCCCGCAATGGGCCGGCCAATCCTATGACAAGCGCCCGGAAGCCGGCTTGCTGGCCTTGCGCGCCGGCATGAATGTCTATGCCAATCTGCGCCCGGCGCGCTGTTTTTCGGCGCTGGCCGATGCTTCCAGCCTGAAGCGGGTGTTTGTTGACGGGCTTGATCTGCTGTTCGTGCGCGAACTCACCGGCGGCGTCTATTTCGGCACCCCGCGCGGCGTGGAAACCCTGGCCGATGGCCAGCGCCGCGGTGTGAACACCCATGTCTATACCACCAGCGAGATCGAGCGTGTGGCCCGCGTCGCCTTTGAACTGGCGCGCGGCCGCAGCGGCGCGGTGTGCTCGGCGGAAAAGGGCAATGTGATGGAAGCCGGCCTGATGTGGCGGGAAGACGTCCAGCGCCTGCGCGATGCCGAATATCCCGACATCAAGCTGTCGCACATGCTGGCCGACAATATGGCGATGCAGTTGGTGAAGAACCCCAAGCAGTTCGATGTGATCCTCACCGACAATCTGTTTGGCGATATATTGTCAGACGAAGCGGCGATGCTGACCGGGTCATTGGGCATGCTGCCCTCGGCCGCCATCGGCGATGCCGGCATGCCCGGCCTGTATGAACCGATCCACGGCTCCGCCCCCGATATTGCCGGGCGCGGCGTCGCCAACCCCTGCGCGGCCGTGCTCAGCCTGGCCATGGCGCTGCGCTACAGCCTGGGTGCGCCTGCACTTGCCGACAAGGTGGAAGCCGCCGTGGAAGCCGCGCTCGACAAGGGCGCGCGCACCCCGGATCTGGGCGGCACCATGACCACCATGGCCATGGGTGACGCCATCCTCGCCGGCCTTTGAGCGCGACTTGATCAGGCGGGTTCTCGCGCCCTTTGCCACCGGGCTGCTGTTTCTGGCCCCGGTGCTGCTCACCCTCATCCTGCTCAACTGGCTGGCCGGCTATCTGATCGCCGCGCTTGGGCCCGACACACCGTTGGGCCAGGCGCTGGGCCAGGCCGGCATGTTCTTCACACCCTCCCCGCTTGCCGCCTTCTGGGCCGGCATCGGCATGGCAGCCGTGCTGGTGTGGCTGATCGGGCTGGCAGTGCAAACGCGCTTTCGCCCGCAACTGGAAGGCGGGCTGGATGGGCTGATCAGCCGGATTCCGGGGCTGGGCGCGCTCTATCGCCCGCTGGCCCAGTTCGTGCGCATGATGGGCACCGGCCAGGGCGGCGAAATGAGCGGCATGTCGGTCGTGTCGGTCAGCTTTGGCGGGTCCGTCGAGGCGCTGGCGCTGCTGACGTCGCCCAAGCTGCATGATTTCGGCCAGGGCCCGCGCTATCTGATTCTCATCCCCACCGCGCCCGTGCCGGTGGGCGGCGGCCTGTTGTTTGTCGAGCCTGGCCAGGTGAAGCCGGTGCCTTCGATGGGGGTCGATGATCTGGCCAAACTCTATGTCACCATGGGCACGCTGAGCGGACCGGAGGGGGTGAAATGAGCATCACGCTGCGAATTTTCCTCGCCTTGCTGGCCGGGCTGGTGGTGGGGGCGCTGCTGCCCGCCGATCTGGGCAAGGCCGTGCTGCCGGTGGGCGATGCCATCGGCAATCTGTGGCTGCAGGCTTTGCAGATGACGATCATTCCGTTGATCGCCGGCCTGTTGTTCAGCGGGATTGCCCAATCGGTGGGCCAGGCCGGCGGCGGCAAGACAGCGGGCCGCGCGCTGCTGGCCTTTCTGGGGCTGCTGGTGTTTTCGGCCTTGTGGTCGATGCTGTTCGTGCCGCTGTTGCTCGACATCTGGCCAGCCCCGCCGGCCGCAGCCGCTGCCATTGTCGCCGGCAGCGCCGGTGCGGCGCCGGTGGGAGACATCAAGGTCGATCTGGGCAAGTGGCTGCTCTCCATGGTGCCGGCCAACATCTTTGAATCGCTGGCCAAGGGCGACATGCTGCCGGTGGTCACCTTCATCAGCCTGTTTGCTCTGGCCGCCAGCCGGCTTGATGATGATCGCCGCCGCAGCCTTGTTGGCCTGTTTGATGCGGTGAAGGATGCCATGCTGGTGCTGGTCGGCTGGATTTTCCTGATCGCACCGCTGGGCGTGTTCGCGCTGGCGGTGAGTGTGGGCATCAAGGCCGGGCTGGGGGCGTTTGGCCTGTTGGGCCATTATATCGCCGTGCTGGTGCTGGTGCAGGTGGGGCTGATCATCCTGGTCTATCCCCTCGCCGTGATCTTCGGCCGGGTGGGGCCGCTGGCCTTTGCCCGCGCTGTGTTGCCGGCGCAGGCGGTGGCGGTGTCCACCCAATCCAGCATCGCCAGCCTGCCGGCCATCTTTGACGGCGCCGAGCGGCTGGGCTTGCCGCGCGCCACCGCCCAGGTGGTGCTGCCGCTGGCGGTGAGCATCTTCCGCATCACCAGCCCGTGCGCCAACATCGCCGTCGTGCTCTATTGCGGACATCTGTATGGCATGGACCACACCGCGCTGGCCTATCTGGGCGCGCTGCTGGCGGCGCTGGTGGCGGCGGTTTCCACGGGCGGCCTGCCCGGCTCCATCACCTTCCTCGCCGCCTGTGTGCCGATTGCCAATGCCATGGGCGTGCCCATCGGCGTGCTGCCCGTGCTGCTGGCGGTGGAACTGGTGCCCGACGTGTTCCGCACCCTGGGCAATGTCACGGCCGATCTGGCGGTGACGGCGATCCTGTCGCGCAAACGCTGAACCACAGCGTGCTTGTGCATGTGCATGCACGGTGATATGACTGGCGCATGCAGAGCATTGCCCGCCGCCGCCAGCCGCCGATCACAATCCGATCGGCCCGCGCCACCGCGCTGTTGGCGCGGTTGACGGCGGGTGGCCGCAGCCAGGCCGACGTGATCGAGGAGGCGCTGGAACGGCTGGCGGCCAAGCGGCAGACACTGGCCGACGCGCTGGCCCCGGCGCAGCCACTGGATTTCGATTGGGAACCGCCGCGGTCGCAGCTGGCCGGGGCGGTGCCTGATCTGGCCGACTGATGTTCCTGCTCGACACCAACATCATTTCGGAATCGCGCAAGCTTGGCACAGGCCGGATCGATGCCCATGTCGCCCGCTGGCTGGAAACTGTTGATGTGGATGCCAGCCATATTTCGGTGATGAGCCTGTTCGAGCTGGAACGGGGCGTGCAGCAGATGGAGCGGCGCGATCCGCAGCAGGGCGCGGCGTTGCGGCGCTGGCTGGACGATCGGGTGCTGCCGGCCTGGGAAGGGCGCACCCTGCCATTGACGCGCGACGTGGCGTTGATCTGTGCCGGGCTGCACATCCCTGATCCGAAATCGGAACGGGATGCCTGGATTGCCGCCACGGCGCTGGACGCAGGTTTGACCGTGGCAACCCGCAACACGGCCGACTTTGCGGCAATGGGCGTGGCGCTGGTCAATCCGTTCGCGGCGGCGGCCTGAGCGCTGCCCCACACCACCGCAGTGCACAAAAGTCGGTTTTGATTCTGCGCCACATGCGCTAACAGCCGCAGCCCAAGGAGTGCATCATGGGTTACAAGGTTGTTGTCGTTGGCGCCACCGGCAATGTCGGGCGCGAAATGCTGAACATATTGGCGGAGCGCCAGTTCCCGCTGGCGGAGATTGCCGCCGTGGCGAGCCCGCGGTCCACCGGTGACATCATCGATTTCGGCGAAGACGGCCGCACCCTGAAGGTGCACAATATCGAGCATTTCGATTTCACCGGCTGGGATATCGCCCTGTTTGCCGCCGGTTCCGGCCCGGCCAAGATCTATGCGCCCAAGGCCGCCGCGCAAGGCTGTGTGGTGATCGACAACAGCAGCCTGTTCCGCATGGATCATGATGTGCCGCTGATCGTGCCGGAGGTGAACCCCGACGCCATCGACGGCTATAGCAAGCGCAACATCATCGCCAACCCGAACTGCTCCACCGCCCAGATGGTGGTGGCGCTCAAGCCGCTGCACGATGCCGCCATCATCAAGCGCGTGGTGGTGAGCACCTATCAATCCGTCTCCGGCGCCGGCAAGGAAGGGATGGACGAACTGTTCACCCAGACCCGCGCCATCTTCGTCGGCGATGAGCCCGAGCAGAAGAAGTTCACCAAGCGCATCGCCTTCAACGTGATCCCGCATATCGACAGCTTCCTGGGGCCGGACAGCGGCATGGACGGTTACACCAAGGAAGAATGGAAGATGACGGCGGAGACCCGCAAGATCCTCGATCCCGAGATCGAGGTGACGGCGACCTGCGTGCGCGTGCCGGTGTTTGTTGGCCACAGCGAAGCCATCAATGTGGAATTCGAAATGCCGCTGTCGGTCGCCAAGGCGCAAAGCCTGCTGCGTGAGGCCCCCGGCATCATGTTGATCGACAAGCGCGAAGACGGTGGTTACGTCACCCCCATCGAGTGCGTGGGCGATTATGCCACCTTCGTCAGCCGCGTGCGCAAGGACCCGACAGTGGAGAATGGCCTGGCGCTGTGGTGCGTGTCAGACAATCTGCGCAAGGGCGCGGCACTGAACGCCGTGCAGATCGCCGAACTGCTGGGCCGCCGGCACCTGAAAAAGGGCTGAGGCACCGAAGGATCCTCCCCCGCAAGGGGAGGATCATGGGCTCAATCCGTTTCGTCCGGTCCGCTGGCATCAAATTCCAGCAGATCGCCGGGCTGGCAATCAAGCGCGCGGCAGAGTTTGGCCAGCGTGTCGAAGCGCACGCCCTTCACCTTGCCGGATTTCAGCAGCGACAGGTTGGTTTCGGCAATGCCGATGGCGGCGGCCACGTCGCGCGCTTTCAATTTGCGCCGCGCCAGCATGACATCAAGGGTGACGATGATGGCCATGGCTCAGACGATCTGATCAAGATCGGCCTGCATGGCGGCCGCATGATCGAGCACACCCGCCAGGCTGCGCAGGGCAAAGCCAATGGCCGCCAGGCTGACCAGCAGGGCGGAGCCCGCCGCTGTGCCGTTCTGGATCTCGCCAATCACCAGCGCCGCCACCGCAGCGCACATGATCCATTCGCCGCAGCGTTTGACATGCAGCCCGGTCTGCGGCGCCAGCAGCGCGCCGGCTTCCAGATGACGGAACAGCTGCCGCCCCTGCCACAGCGCGCCAAGCAGCAGCAGCGCCGGCAATTGTGAGACCAGTCGGTCGAATGCGGGCAAGGGCCCGGCCCGATCCACCAGGCCGGCCACCAGCTGCTTGATCGGCACATAAGCCTCCCCCACCTGCGAAAGCGCAGCGAAGGCGAAGAGGACGGTGAGCAGGCGGGACAGGCTGGCAAAATCCTCACGCAGGTGGCGAGGGTTGGGGGCGATGCTGTTCACATGATTTCTCCCGTAATGAACTTTATGTTTTACATAAAGTCGTTATCGATTAACGTCAAGTACCTTGCATTGCTGAAGCCCCGGTGAACGGAAAATGGCAGCATTTCAATGGCTTGCCCAAATCCATTCATCACCGGGCCAGAGCAACCGGTGCAAACAGGGCTCAGCCGGCAACAACCCCCATCGCCGGCCCAAACAAGAAGGATCAAAATCCATGTCGCGTTTCATCTTTGCCGCGCTTGCCGCCGCCACCATCGCTGCCCCTGCCCTGGCCGCCGATGACGAAAAGACCTTCAACGGCCCGTTCGTGGGCGTGCAGCTGGGCTGGCAGCAGGATCGGCAATCGCTGACCACCGGCACCGTGCCGCCCGTCACCACCCGCGCCAAGGGCGACGGTTTGGCCTATGGCGGCCAGATCGGTTATGATTTCCAGGTCGGCAAGGCTGTGCTGGGCGTGGAAACGTCGCTCACCGGCCGCACCGGCCGCACCGATTTCGCCGCCTTTGATGTGGAACAGGGCCGCACCATCAATGTCACCGGCCGCGCCGGCTGGCTGGTCACGCCGCAGGGCCTGCTCTATGCCCGCGGCGGTTACTCCAACGCCCGTTTCAGCATCACCAACCCGGCCGGCCCGGCGGAAAACCGCGACGGCTATCTGATTGGCGCCGGTTATGAGCACAAGCTTGGCCGCAATGTCTCGGCCCGCGTCGAGTATAACTACGCGGACTATGGCAACGACCGTTTGCCCGGCATCGGCGGCGGGTCCACGCTGAACTATCACCGTCACGCGGTGATGACCGGCGTGAACTTCCGCTTCTGATCAACCCGACCGGAAGGCAGGGCCGGCAGCACGCGCTGCCGGCCCTGTTTCCTTTCAAGCCACGAAATGGCCTTCGGTGCGCGCGCGCAGCGTGTCCAGATCAACCCCCGGCGCCAGTTCGATCAGCTTGAACGGCGCGCCCTTGGCCGGACGGGCCAGCACCGCCAGATCAGACACGATCATGTCCACCACGCCCTTGCCGGTGAGCGGCAGGGTGCAGGCGCGCTTGAACTTGGCCGATCCGTCCTTGGCGTTATGCTCCATCAGCACGATGATCTTCTTCACGCCGGCGACCAGATCCATGGCGCCGCCCATGCCCTTCACCATCTTGCCGGGAATCATCCAGTTGGCGATGTCACCGTTGTCGGCCACTTCCATGGCACCCAGGATCGACAGATCAACATGGCCGCCGCGAATCATGGCGAAACTGTCGGCGCTGCTGAAATAGCTGGTGCGGTCCAGTTCGGTGATGGTCTGCTTGCCGGCATTGATCAGATCGGCGTCTTCCTCGCCCGCAAACGGAAACGGCCCCATGCCCAGCATGCCATTCTCGCTTTGCAGCGTCACATCCACGCCGTCCGGAATGAAATTGGCCACCAGCGTGGGCATGCCAATCCCCAGGTTCACATAAAACCCGTCCTGCAGCTCCTGCGCAGCGCGGGCGGCTTGCTGATCACGCGTCCACATCAGGCCGACTCCCTCGTCCGAACCGTGCGCTGCTCGATGCGCTTTTCATAATCCCGGCCCACGAACAATCGCTGCACAAAGATGCCGGGCGTGTGGATATGATCGGGATCAAAGCTGCCGGCCGGCACCAGTTCCTCCACCTCAACCACCGTCATCTTGCCGGCAGTCGCCATCATCGGGTTGAAATTGCGCGAGGTCTTGCGGAAGATCAGATTGCCATGGGGATCGGCTTTCCACGCCTTCACGATGGCCAGGTCGGCCACCAGCCCGGTTTCAAGGATATAATCCTCGCCGCCGAACTGCTTGTGCTCCTTGCCCTCGGCCACCAGCGTGCCAACGCCGGTCTTGGTGTAAAAGCCGGGAATGCCCGCCCCGCCGGCGCGGATGCGCTCGGCCAGCGTGCCCTGCGGGTTGAATTCCAGTTGCAGTTCGCCGGCCAGATATTGCCGTTCAAACTCCTTGTTCTCGCCGACATAGGAACTGATCATCTTGGCGATCTGGCGCGTCTCCAGCAGCAGGCCCAGGCCAAAACCATCCACACCGGCATTGTTGGAAATGCAGGTGAGGCCCTTCACGCCGGAGGCGCGCAGCGCCGCGATCAGATTTTCCGGGATGCCGCACAGGCCAAAGCCGCCGGACATGATGGTCATGCCATCGAACAGCAGGCCATCCAGCGCAGCGGCGGCATCGGGGTAGAGCTTGTTGGCCATACGGCCTCCTGTTCCCATGTTGCAGATGCGAGATAGGAGATTGCCGCAGTCGCGCCAACCGGATTCTGGCGTAGCGCTGTCCGATTTCCGCAGGACGAAGCCGCCGCGCTCGGCTATCAGTCGCGCCATGAGCCCTCTTGATCGCGCCATCGCCCACGGCCGCCGCTTTGTGGCCGAACAATCGACCCGCAGCGTGGCCCCCACCGGCAGCCGCGCCGACATATTGGCCCCCATGCCCACAGCGATGCCCGCCACCGGGATGGACGCCGGCGACGTGGTCGATCTGATCGCCCGTGCCGCCGAACCGGGGCTGATGGGCAATTTGTCCGGCCGCTTTTTCGCCTGGGTGAAGGGCGGCGCCCTGCCGGCCGCCCACGCCACCGATGTGCTGGCGACGCTGTGGGATCAGAATGCCGTGCTCGCCGCCACCAGCCCGGCCAGCGCCGTGCTGGAAGAGGTGGCGGGCCGCCTGCTGCTCGATGCGCTGCACCTGCCCGAAACCTGCGCCTACAGCTTCACCACCGGCTGCCAGATGAGCCATGCCACCGCGCTGGCCGCCGCCCGCCACCATGTGCTGGCGCGCGCCGGCTGGGATGTCGAGGTGGACGGGCTGTTCGGTGCGCCGCCCATCTGTGTGCTGGCCAACGCCCATCGGCACAGCAGCGTGGACCGCGCGCTGCGGCTGCTCGGCATCGGCACGGCCGCGATCGTGCCGCTGGGCGGTGGCGGGCCGGGGAAAGTGGGCGTGGACGAACTGGCGGCAGCGCTCGCCGCCACCGGGGGCGCGCCGACCCTTGTGATCCTCAACGCCGGCGATCTGAACCTGGGCGCCAGCGATGATTTCGCCACCCTGGCCCCGCTGGCGCAGGCGGCGGGCGCGTGGGTGCATGTGGATGGCGCGTTCGGGCTGTGGCTCAACGCCTCGCCGCGCCTGGCGCATCAGGTGGCCGGCATCGAATTGTGCGATTCATGGGCCACCGATGGCCACAAATGGCTGAACACGCCCTATGACGCCGGCATGGCCATCACCCGCCACGGCGATGCGCTTAAGGGCGCGATGCGGATGACGGCCAGTTACCTGACCGAAGGCGGTGAGACCCGCGACCCGATGGACTATACGCCGGAATGGTCGCGCCGCGCCCGCGCCCTGCCCACGCTGGCCGCCCTGTTGGAGTTGGGCCGCGACGGGCTGGCCGATCTGATCGAGCGTTGCTGTGATCATGCGCTGGCCATCCACGACGGCATCGCTGCGCTCGATGGTGCCACCAGCATCGCCCGGCCAGTGATGAATCAGGGCATGGTGCGCTTCCACGATGCCGCCGGCCGCAACATCACCGACGCGGTGATCGCGGCCATCAACGCCAGCGGCGAAGCCTTCTTGAGCGGGGTGCTGTGGCAAGGTGAGCGCACGATGCGGATCAGCGTGTGCAACTGGCAGACCAATGCGGATGATGTGCGCCGCACGGTGACGGCGGCAGAACTGGCGCTGGCGGGATTGCGCTAACGCCGCCGCCCGATCACCCCGCCGATCAGCCCGGTCACCGCGCTGCCGGCCGTGCCCACCGCCAGCAGACTGGTCGGCACATCGCCCAGTGCCACCGAAACCGCGATGCCGATGGCGGCGCACACCGCGCCAGCAGCCACGCCCTGGCCGGCGGCTGCGGCCAGGCTGGCCTTCTGGCCCTTCATCGCCGCCCAACCGGCGACAGCGGATATGCCCATGCCGCCAATTGCGAACAATTCGGCCACGGCCGGAACATAATGGCCGGCCACCACCATGGTGACCTGTGCCGCCGTGCCGACGACGGTGGCGCGTATGACCTGGTTCATTGTCCCTCTCCCCCCAGAGTGGTGAAGCGGGATGGTGCGCCGTTTCGGGCGGTCAGGCAACCATGCCCTTGAAGCCGTCGCGCAGCTCGCGCTTCAGCACCTTGCCGATGTGGCTGCGCGGCAGTTCATCCAGCAGCACCAGGGCGGCCAGCCGCTGGGTCTTGCCCACCTTGGCATTGGCCGCGGCGCGCAGGGCTTCGGCATCGCCACCGGGTGCAACCACGAAGGCCACCGGGGTTTCGCCCCAGGCATCGGACGCCACGCCAACCACGGCGGCCTCCACCACGCCCGGCAGGGTGAGCAGCACCGCTTCGATGTCAGACGGATAGATGTTGAAGCCGCCCGAGATGATCATGTCCTTGGCGCGGTCCATCAGGGTGAGGAAGCCATCGTCATCCAGCCGGCCGATGTCCCCGGTGCGCAACCATTGCTTGCCCGTGGAATCGATCCAATAGGCCTTTGCGGTGAGATCGGGGCGGTTCTTGTAGCCGTTCATCGTGGCCGGCGATCGGCCAACGATTTCGCCTGGCGTGCCGGGCGGCACGTCGTTGCCATCCTCATCAATGATCCGCACTTCGTGGCCGGGCTGCGGCAGGCCGACGGTGTGCAATTTGTCGGGATGTTCGTGCGCCGCCAGCATGAAGCCCACGCCGCCTTCGGTCATGCCGAAAAATTCGATCAGGCCGCCGGGCATCCGCCGCAGCACTTCGGCCTTCAACTCGGCCGCAAAGGGCGCGGAGGTGCAGAATTTCATCTGCAGCGACGAAAGGTCGGTGCCGTCAAACCCCGGATCGGCCAGCAGGCGGCGATATTGCACCGGCACCAGCATGGCGTGGGTGGCGCGGTGGGTTTCGGCCTCGCGCAGCCAGCGGGCGGTGTCGAACTTCGGCATCAGCACCACGGTGCCGCCCCAGGCCAAAGTGGGAATGAAGCTGACCAAGGTGGTGTTGGAATAAAGCGGCGTGGAACAGAGCGTCACGCAATCCGGGCCATAGCCGATGCGGCGACCACCGGTGATGTGCAATGATCGCATGGCGCAGCTTTGCACAATGCCCTTGGGCGTGCCGGTGGTGCCGCTGCTGTAGATGATGTTGAAGCCGGCCTTGGGATCAAGCGGGGCCAGGGCCGGTGGCTGGGCGGTGGGATCGATGAAGCTGCCCAGCTGGTCAAGATCAACCAGCGTCTTGCCCTGCAACACCGCACCAAACTCGGCGCGGTTCGGCGCATCGACGAACACGAAACGCGCGCCCGAATCGGCGACCATGGCGGCGA
Organism: uncultured Sandarakinorhabdus sp.; assembly: GCA_964535865.1. GTDB lineage: Bacteria > Pseudomonadota > Alphaproteobacteria > Sphingomonadales > Sphingomonadaceae > Sandarakinorhabdus. The sequence continues at coordinate 54,643 of CAZHTW010000004.1, forward strand.
TCTGATCCGGCGTGCTTGACGGCGCCAGCGGCGCCATGGTGGCGCGCAGCCGCAGCACGGCGGCCCACAGCACGGCATAGTCCACGCTGGACAGCGCAATGCTGGCCACGCTGTCCCCGGGCTGCACGCCATGGTCAGCCAGCGTGCCGGCCAGCTTGTCGGCCCGGGCCACGAACTCCCGCCAGCTCAGGCGATTGTCACCGCAGATGACAGCGGGATGATCGGGCAAGGCGGCTGCGTTGGCAGCCAGGGCGGCGGGAAAATCGAAGCAGGTTTCGCTGGTCATGCCAGCCAAGCTGGCGCGGGCCAGCCGGCTTGTCCACTGGCGAAATCAGGCGGCAGCGGCCAGGGGCATGGCGGCCGGCGCGATGGCGGGCACAGTGCCACCCAGCGCCGTCAGCGCGCGGACGTGGGCGTCATACTGGGCCTGCAGGCGGGCCACGAGGGCGCTGTCGTTGCTGCCCCGGCTCAGGGCATCGGCCAGCACTTCAGCGCCGGCCACCAGCTTGGCGATCTGGCGCTGCTTGCGCTGATCGAGCGAGCGCGGGCCGTGCATGAACACAGCGGCCACCACCACGGCCACCATCAGGTAGCTCATCACGATCATGATGATGGTAATGCTGTTGTTGGCGACCATTGTCTTGCTCCGTCAAAATGAGGCTGATCAGGCCCACAGGCCCATGCTGCGATGCCGCATGACATCTGGGTCATGAGAATGCCAGCCCAATGCAAGCAAAGACTTGGGAGCGGGCGGTTTTGCCGCACTGCAAGAAAGAGGGCACACGAAAAAGGGGCGGCAGCCTGGCCGGCCACCGCCCCCTCTTGTGCGATCAGCGCGCCTTAGAGCGGCTGCAGATTCACTGCGGCCTGCTTGCCACGGCGATCTTCTTCCAGTTCGAACGAGACGCGCTGGCCTTCGTTCAGATTGGCGAAGCCGGCGCGTTCCACGGCCGAGATGTGGACGAAGGCATCCGGCGCGCCATCGTCGCGCTGGATGAAGCCAAAGCCCTTCTGGCCGTTGAAGAACTTCACCGTGCCATCAACGCGCATGCCGTCGGTGGCAGGCGCCGGGCGTTCGCGCGCCGGCGGACGGCGTTCAAAGCCGCCATCGCGCGGCGGACGATCTTCGCGCGGGGCGCGTTCGGCCACCGGCAGCGGCTCGCCTTCGATCTTCAGCTCGGTCGCGGAAATGCGGCCGTTGCGCTCAACCAGGGTGAATTCCAGCGGCTGGCCATCGGCCAAGCCGGTGAGGCCAGCGGCTTCCACCGCAGAGATATGCACGAACACATCTTCACCGCCATCTTCACGGACGACGAAACCAAAGCCCTTCTGGGCGTTGAAGAACTTCACCGTGCCACGGCCAGTGCCAACCGTGATGCCGGGGGACATTTCACGGCGCGGGCCGCCGAAGCCGCCGCCACCACCGCCGCCAAAACGACCGCCACCGCCGCCGCCGCCGCCGAAGCGATCACCGCCGCCGCCAAAGCCGCCACGACCGCCACCGGGACCGCCGCCGAAGCCGCCGCCGCCGCCGCCAAAACCACCGCCGCCAAAGCGGTCACCACCGCCAAAACCGCGATTGCCGCGATCGGCATCATCGAAGCTGTCAAACCCGCGCTCGCGCTTGTCAAACCCACCGCGCCCCGGACCACGTCCGCGTCGATCAAAGCTCATATACGTCCAAATCTTCCTGTGTTCGTTTCATGGAGCCAGTCGGGCGATGCGGATGAATATTCAGCAATTGAGTGTTCAAGGCAGCCGGCCGATGTTGCGCCGATAATTACGGTAAACGAAAAACCCCTGCGGCGCGAGTCGAATATTGGCGCTCACCAACGGCGCTGGCTGAAGGCCGCTGCCAGCCCACCGGCCAGGATGGCGGCCGCCACGGCGGCAAGGCCATAGGCCAGGCTGTGTTCCTGGGCCATCACATAGACCCAGCGTTCAAAACCGGATTTGGCGATTCTGAACGGCGCCGATGTGCTGGCCCGCACCCGGCCACGGTCAACCAGATGAATTTCCGCCAGATATTCCCCGGCCGGCACCGCCGCTGGCAAGGCAATGCGCGCCGAATAGAGCACGCCGCGGGTGATCTGCACCCCGCCGGGCCGCTCGGCAAACAGGCCGGCCCGTTCGCGCGCCGCGATCAATCCGGCTTCAAAACCCCGTGTCGCCCCATCGTCAGCGCCGCTGGCCGGGGACAGTTGCAGATTGCGAATGCCGATTTCATAAATCGCCGTGGTGCGTTCATCGGCGATGGCGGCGATCGGGCGGGTGGCCGCCACGGCATAGAAGCCCGGCACCGATTCGAAGCGCGCCGCCGCGCCATTCACCCAGATGCCGGCAATGCGCTGCTTGCGTCGCACCGTCACCGGCGCCGCCGGCCCGCGCACCACCACGGCGATATCCAGCGGGCGATCCGGGGCCTGGCCACTGGGATACTGGATCGCGCCAAACACCAGCAGTTCGGCGCCGCGAAAGCGGGTGTTGATATCGATGCGGGCCTGGCTGAGCTGGGTGATCAGCCGCACCGGGGCAGCGCCAGCCAGGGCCAGCCACAGCAGCGGCAACAGCAGCAGCCGCGCCATCATGCGCCTTCAAACAGGGCAAAGGGTTCGGCCGGCGTCCAGGTGAGGCCGACCACCAGGCGCAGCGCCACGCCTAGCACGATCAACGCCAGCGCCAGCCGCAGCCGGTCGGGCGAAAGCCTCTGCGCCGCCCGCACCCCCAGCTGCGCGCCCACCACCCCGCCGAGCAGCAGCAGCAGCGCCAGCACGATATCGACGGTTTTCGATGCCGTGGCGTGCAGCACGGTGGTCGCCGCCGTCACGAAAATGATCTGGAACAGCGATGTGCCGACCACGGCCTGGGCGCGCATGCCC